>JASKKA010000019.1 GCA_030153215.1 Trichococcus sp. | reverse complement strand
ATACCCCTTATACTTTTGGTTTGGTTGCTAACAAGTATATCGTATCTACATGATTTTTTCGTTTATTTCCTTATGCATTTCATTTTACAATTTACCGATATATAAAAATAAGTTAAAATGCACGAATTTTCTTGACCTGAAGGCGTCTATGCCTTAAGCTATGACTTAATGAGAATGGTTCTCAATTAGTGGTGGGAAATTACTGAATCTGAAGGAATGGAGGGGACGATTTTGACGAATGTAAGGGATTTGCCGATCGGTGTATCGGCAATTGTGAACAAAATAACAGGCCAAGGTGCTACCCGCAGAAGGCTGATGGACATGGGAATCACGAAAGGCACTGCCATTTATGTCAGAAAAGTCGCTCCATTGGGAGATCCTATCCAAGTGATGGTGCGTGGATATGAATTATCGATACGCAAAAAAGATGCCGAGATGATCGAAGTTACGTTCGGGGAGGAAAAATGATGGGGAAAACCATAGCACTGGTCGGAAATCCCAACAGCGGGAAAACGACCTTATTCAACCATTTGACAGGTTCCACCCAACGTGTCGGCAACTGGCCTGGGGTGACAGTCGAACAGAAGGCCGGGACTTTGCTGCATGACGGCGAGACACAGGTCATCGATCTGCCCGGCATCTATTCGTTATCCCCTTATACAATTGAGGAAATCGTCACGCGCGATTATCTGACGCTGGATGCGCCAGATCTGATCATCAATATCGTCGATGCCTCCAACCTGGAGCGGAACCTTTACCTGACGACCCAATTGATGGAATTGCACCTGCCGATCGTGGTCGTCCTGAACATGATGGACATCGTCGAAAAAAGGGGCGATCGACTGGACGTTGCTGGCTTGTCGCGCGCGTTCGGTATGCCGTTCGTGACGATTTCGGCTCTGAAGGAAAGCGGATTGGAAGAGTTGTTCAAGGCCATCGCTGAACCTACATCTGTAGTAGAACCGATTACGTACAGTATCGTCGTGGAAAGCATCCTTGATACGATCGAAGAGATTATTGCGCCATTGGTTCCGAAAAAATTGCGGTGCTATTACAGCATCAGGCTTTTCGAAAGGGACGGACAAACGAGCGGAAAGCTTGCGGTTTCTGAGGAAGGACTGGCTGTCATAGAAGGGCTGCTCAGCCGTTATGAAACGGAATTGGACGACGATTCCGAAGCGATCTTGATCAATGAACGCTATAAATTCGTTACAAAAATTACCCGGCAAGTGCTCGTGAAGAATAGCGACAAAGCGTCTTTCTCGGTGCTGATCGATCACATCGTAACGAACCGTTGGCTTGGGCTACCGATTTTTGTCCTGATCATGTATGCAGTCTACTACTTCGCCATCACGACGGTAGGGACTTGGGGGACCGATTGGGTCAACGATGTGTTGTTCGGGAGCATTGTGCCAGGAGCCGTTCAAAGTTTCTTCGACAGCATCGATATCCATCCTGCAGTCAGCAGCCTTGTGATCGATGGCGCCATCGGAGGGGTTGGGGCAGTGTTGGGCTTCTTGCCGCAAATGGCCGCTTTGTTCCTCTGCTTGACCTTGTTGGAGGACAGCGGATACATGGCCCGGGTCGCCTTCGTGATGGACAGGGTTTTCCGCGGCTTCGGCTTGTCGGGTAAATCGTTCATTCCGTTGCTGATCGGTTCCGGCTGTTCGGTCCCGGGCATCCAGGCTTCCCGGACGATCGAGAATCTGCAGGACCGCCGCATGACGATCCTGACAACTTCTTTCATCCCGTGTGGAGCGAAACTGCCGGTCATCGCCCTGATCGCCAATGCCATCTTTGGCGGCGCATCTTGGGTTGCTTTGTCGATGTACCTGTTGGGGATTGCGACGGTCATCTTTTCCGGCGTGCTGCTGCGTAAAACAGCCATTTTTTCCGGGGAAGCATCGCCATTCGTCATGGAATTACCCATGTATCACTGGCCACAGTGGAAAAGTATTTTCCGCGCGGTTGCCACCCGCTGCATGGCTTTCGTGAAAAATGCGGGGACTGTCATTTTCCTCAGCTCTAGTTTCATCTGGTTTTTATCTTCTTTCAATTGGCAGCTGCGGATGACTGCCGAAAGCGATCAAAGCATCTTGGCTCAGATCGGCGGTGTGGTTGCTGTTTTCTTCGCACCCTTGGGCTTCGGGTCCTGGCAAGCGACAGTTGCGACCATCCAAGGGCTGATCGCAAAGGAAAATGTTGTAGGCACATTTGGTGTCCTGATGGGGGCGACCGGTTCGGAAACCGAGGTGGCCGCCGCGTTCAGTACGCTGTTCAATCCGGTCAGTGCGGTAGCGTTCCTCGTCTTCAATATGATCTGTATGCCTTGTTTCGCGGCTGTCGGAGCGATGCGCACTGAATTCGGCAGCGCCAAATGGACGCTTTTCGGTGTCTTGTATCAGACGACTTTGGCTTATGTTTTGGCCTTCATCATCAACCAGCTTGGCTCAGTAATCGTGTTGGGTACGCCTTTCGGAGCAGGAGCCAGCATAGCTTCTGCAGTAGCGGCGATATTGGTGTTCCTGGTTGTAAGGCCCGCGCCTAAAACAGCTTCACCGATGTGGGGCAGTTTGGCGAAGCCGATGATCAAATAGGGAGAGGAGGAGTAAGTGATGAATATGCAATCTTGGATCGTTTTGTTGTTGTTTATGAGCCTGATGGGTTACATCTTATTCCGCCAGATCCGTTTGATTGCGAGCGGAAGAAAAAAATGCAACGCCTGCACTGTAACGGTTTGTCCGATGAATGAGCCTGCTTCGGTAGAAGCGGAGGCTGATTGTATTGCCGGTACAGCATTGATGGTGCAATTTGGTGTTGTGAAAGAGGGCGCGACGGCAGAAAAGCACTGCCCGACCTCCCAAATCATCAAAGACTAATAGGAGCAGCAAAAAAGTCGGTGACTCAATCGTTTTTTGATTGAGTCACCGACTTTTTGCCTGAAGAAATAGCGGTATCTCCGGCGTAGAGTGCGTTCATCGGACAAAAGCTGCGAACACAGGAGTATAATGAAGACGAACAGGAAAAGTGTCCGAATTTCCGAACCGGAAAGCGTCAGCGGAAAAGGTGAGGTGGGCACCATCGTCAAATCGAGCTATTCCATGATGGGAATCCATTTCCCAATCATCATCGAAGTAACGGAGAGCCAGCTAACAGATGAGGGCGCAATCTGGAAAGGGAACATCACCGGGAGTTTTCCGACCGAGCAAACCAGCCGCTACGTCGCCAAAGATAACGGAACGGAGTTGACGTTTGATATCGACAGCGTCCCGCCTGAAACCTTATTCACGAAAATCCTCGACAAACTCGTAACGGATAAGATGGAAGAAAACTCAACCCAGCATACACTGGAAAACATCAAAGCCATCTGTGAATCAGCGCAGTAAAAAGAGACAAGCTATCACTGATGAATCAAACCCGAATGGCTAGCATTTTTTTTCGGATGTTCACTATTCGGGTTATTTTTGTCCAATCAGCATGAAAGATAAAGATGGCGTGCTATAATATTCCATATTGTCCTATGAGTTTTGCAGTGGGGTAACAGCTTTGACGGAAGTGAACGGAATCAGAATCTTAATAAGGGGTACTAAACAGATGAATTATTGCATGGAATGCGGAACAGAACTGGAAGCGAAACATCTGGAAAATGAAGGAAATATCCCTTATTGCAATAGTTGTGAGGGGTATCGATTCCCAGTGTTCAACACGGCAGTAAGCATGGTCATATTGAACAAGGAGCAAAACAAAATTTTGTTGATCAAGCAATATGGCAGAACGGATTATATTCTCTGTGCGGGATACGTCAACAAAGGTGAAGACGCAGAACAGGCAGCCGCTCGTGAAATCGCCGAAGAGCTCGGGCTGCAAACAGTTGGATTGCGCTACAATAAAAGTGAATATTTCGAAGGAAGTAATACGCTGATGCTGAATTTTTCCTGCATCGTCGCGAGCGAGTGCCTCGCTGGCATGACGGATGAAGTGGATCAGGCGGAATGGTTTTCCATCGAAGCTGCGCAGGCTAACATCAAAAAAGACAGTTTGGCTCAACGCTTCCTGGAAAACTACTTGGAAAAAAGCCACGGGTTATAGTCATTTACTGCTTTGAAGATTTCTAAGCAGCAGGGTTCAGATAGTTATTTTGTAAACAAAAAAGTTTCGGTTTTTGACGTTCAAAACCGAAACTTTTTTTGTTTTGTTGTGTAGGTAAGTCTAAACTTGATGAAACCTGCAAGAGTGCCAATCAAGGTTTTAAGCTTAGCTGATTTAAAAATTACTCAGTGACTTTTTCAGCTTCTTCGGTTGGAGCTTCTTCCTCTTTTGCTATTTCTGCAGCAGGTGCTGCTAAGATGACGACTGCTGCTTCTGGATCCGTAAGGACCGAAACACCGGCATCGACTTTGATATCGGCAACCGCTAGCGTATCACCAATGGTCATTTCATTCACAGCGATTTGGAATTCGGTTGGAACGTGCGTCGCATCGGTTTCAATTTCCAATTCGTTCAAAGTTTGGGTCAAGACACCTTCTTTGACGTCTTCGCTGCCGACTAAGTGAATCGGAACTGTCATCGTCAATTTTTGACCTTTTGTGATCACTTGCAATGCCACGTTTTGGATCTGGTTCTTCAGGGAAGCCTGTTGGATGTCCTTGACGATGACTTGCGTCGTTTTCCCGCCGGATAGGCTGACTTCGAATATCGCGTTTTTGCCTAGTTGCTTGAGCACCTCGTCAAAATCTTTTGCGTCAAGTAATACTGGAGTGGCTTCAAAATCTTTACCATAGATGACTGCAGTGAGTTTCTTGTCCATGCGTGCACGCTTCGCTGCAGATGTCCCAACTTTTTCGCGTTTCTCTACTTGTAATTTCATGTGTTTTCCTCCTGAAAGGTTACTTGTACTGCCTTGGATTTGAGCTGGCTATAAATAATATAACGTCAGCAAATGGATAGTACCTCTATACCTTACCGCAAATCCGGAACGATTGCCAACGATAAGCCTTTTGCTGCTTTGATACATTGCTGAATCACGGATAAAACCACTGAAAGTAACGGGTATTTCCGCGAATTCCGGTTAACGGAGGCTTCGCCGGAGAACAAGCCTAAATTTACCGGTGTCCTACGGCGAGTGGAGCCCCGCCGGAGCTGCGGACGGATTCCGGCGCTGTCCTCCGACGAGCGGTCACCACCAACTGGCAGAGAGGCTGAAGCTGTGTCGGATGAACAAAAACAGGAAGTGCTGTCTCGGCTAGAGGCAGCACTTCCTGTGCCTTATTGTGCGTACAAATAGGTCATAACAGCTGATCCGACTGCTTCGAAGACTGGTGTGGCGTCATCGGTTGCGTCCTGCCAGCCATCCGTCAAGACGGCCACGATATAATTCTGGCCGTCCATCGACAGGATGCCCGCATCATGGGATACGTCAGTCAACAAGCCGGTTTTATGGGCAAAGCTTACTTCATCATTCAGTCCTGTGTTCAATGCATAGACAAGTTGCTGATCGCCCAACAGTCCCAGAAAGTAAGCGGTGCTGGATTCTGAGAGTAATTCGCCATCCAACAGGCGTTCCAACAAGAAGGCCACTTCGGCGGGGGTTGTCTCCAAATCGCCGTTGTAATAAACGCCGTCGGATTCCAAGTAAGGGTTAAAACTCGTTGAGACGAATCCCTGATCATGGATGAAGGTTTCGATGTTTTCCCATCCAATCAAATAGGCGAGTTCTTTGGCCGTTTCATTTGCCGAAACGGTGATGGTGCTGGTCAGATAAGCATCTATGGTTGCACCGTCAGCCATTTGATCTTCCAATGAGAGACTGCCGGCATCGACTTGCGTGAGGATGGCATACGTCAAAAATAGTTTGTAGAGGCTTGCGCTGGTGAAGACGCGTGATTCATTGGTCGTAATGGTTTCTCCAGTCTGCTCGTTGATGAGGACAAAACCAAGCTGATCAGGATAAGCTGTGTTCAGCTCTGCCACATCTGCCGCTAAGTCTTCGCCGGATTCGGATAAAATCGTACTGCTCTGGAGAATCGCATTGGCTTCAGCCAGACTATCCTGATCTACTACTCCCTGAACTTCTTCATCAAGCGGGTTTGCGACATCTGTCATCAATGTCTGCGCAGATGCGGAACTTTCTCCTTCTTGGGAATTGCCTAAGTCCCACAGAAGGAGTGTGACGCAGCCTACAAGGAAAAGGGTGGACAGGAAAAGCGCATATTTTTTCTTCAATTTTTTTCTTTTTTTCATTTCAAATCCCTCGTTTATCGCTAATGAATGGTGTTGAGCTGTGCCTTATTTTACGGATGCACCGGATACGGGCATGGAATTACCGCCTATGGATCCGCCCATCTGTCCGCCGCTCGCTTCAGTCGTTGCGCTGATTTCAAAGGTGGAGGATCCGCCGCTGAAGGACGAATCTTCATAAATGCCGGTAGTGGAGTCGCCGGAAACCGTGCCGCCGGTCGTGATCGTGTACGCAGAGCCGTTGACCAAGTCAGGGCTGGAGAATACTAGGGATTGGGCGGTTGTCGAGGCTTCAAAGGTCAGGATTACTTCTCCATCTGGACCTGTGATCTGGATGGCCTCATCCGCCGACAGCGGAAGCGAAGAAGTGAACAGGAAGCTTTGTGCGGAGCTTGAAGAAGGAGTCATCGCCATTCCGGAGCTGCCGACCCCAATCAGGGTGCCGCCATTGATGTTGAAGGTGCTGTCGTAATCCAAAGTTCCGTTCATACTGTCGGTCGGGCCGTTGACGATTACAGTGCCATCGTTCATTTCGATGCTTCCGTTGCTGTCGAGGCCGTCACCGCTCGCATTCACGACCAGTGTACCGCCGTTGATGGTCACGAGTCCTGCACCTTCAGCAGTGGAAGAAAAGGTGTTTTCGCCAGGGCGTCCGCTCACGGCTGACGCATCGTTTCCACCTGCAGCATTGAGGCCGTCATCTATACCATCGTCCCCTGATGCGATTGTAAAGTCGCCGCCTGTGATTTGGATCGTATCATTCGTATGGATGGAATCATCGGATGTGTCCAATAAGAAAGTACCGCCGGAAATCGCTATTGAACCTGTCGCTTTCAACCCTTTGGCACTGGTTGTTTCCTCAGTGGTAGTGGTTGCTTCTTCAGTAGGAGCTGCCCAAGTTCCCCATGCCTCGCTCGCTGTACTGCTGTTCGCACTGCCGCCGCCGGTTGTGATCGTGAAGTCGCCTCCAAGGATCTGCAGGTCGGTTGCGGCTTGGATACCGTCAGAAGCTGCAGTGATTGCAAAGGTTCCGGATTCGATCGTCAAGGTACCTTTGCCTTCTTCCTCCTCATTTGTGGACTGCAGTCCGTCGCCTCCAGCATCAATTGTGTAGGTACCAGAACTGATGAAGAGCGAATCGCTACCTTTGATGGCATCGCCGACAGAAGTGATCTCATAGGTTCCTTCTGCGATGGTCACATCATCCTTGCCTTTGATGCCATGGGCATAATTGGCATCGATGACCAACGTTCCCGTTCCGTTCAGGATGAGGTCGGATTTGCTGAACAGAGTCGCGTTCGGCTCATCTTCGCTGTCTTCGAAGGTATAGGTTTCTCCGTCGCTCAGCGTATTGATCGTTCCTTCAGCAAGTGTAATGGTCGCAGAGTTGGCGCTCTTGACGAAGATGGCGGCTCCTGTGGAATTCGTGATGGTAGCCCCGTCGAGAACGATTTGGACATCAGCTTCATCGGCTGTTTCGACACGGACTTGTCCGTCGCTCAAGGTTCCGGACAAAATATACGTACCTGGCTGGGTGATGGTCAGGATCGAACCGTCTGCAGTTGCACCGGAGCCATCGACTGTGATCGCTTGATCGGAAAAACTGACAGCAGTACTGTTGCTTTCTGAATAGCTGGAATCTGATACGAGGGAGGATGCAACGGTAGCCTCTATGGTTGAGCCGTCACTGGATGCTGTAGTGGTGCTTGCTTCAGTCGAGCAAGCGGTCAATAAGGCAAGGGTGCCTGACAAGGCGAGCATTTGATTCAGAGGTTTATTCTTTAGGTTTATTATAGTATTTTTCATGGTTTTTTTCTCCTATTCGCTTTTGTTTTTTAGTTCCTGTTTATTGTCAGTAGGTGGTTTCAGAACGGAACGAACCCGTTCAGCTTTTCTTATCCGGCTTGGTTGCCGTTGTAGCTTACCAACGTGGCGTTCTGGACGCCTTCGATGGCGCTCAATTCGTTCATGAAGCTCGTTTCGTTGTTTTTTACTTTAACTTCATAGATCAATTCCGGTTGGCCGTCCGTGATGCTCTTGGATTTTACGATGACTTTTCCGAAACGGTTTTTGATGATTTCGGTTGCCTGCAACTCGGCATTTTCATTCTCAAGCTGGAGCATCAAAATGTAAGGTGCCGATGAATCGACTTTTCCTGTCAGAACGAGCAGGATGACTGTTATGAAGAGTGAGCCCAGGAAGGCCAAGGAATACAAGCCAGCGCCCAGGATGATGCCGACGCTGATTGACCAGAAAAGGAACACCAGATCAAGAGGCTCCTTGATGGCGGTACGGAAGCGGACGATGGAAAGAGCACCGACCATCCCCAGGGAAAGGACTACGTTCGAGGTCACAGCCAAGATGACGAAAGTGGTCAGAACCGTCAGCAGCACCAAAGAGGTATTGAAGGGTTTTGAATACATAACGCCGGCATAAGTTTTTTTATAGATGAAGAAGATGAACAGGCCGATGAAGAGGGCCGATAGCAGGGAAACGGCAGCTGCCGCGATGGAAAAATCGGACGTTTCCTCCAAAAAACTGTTTTTTAAGATGTCTGTAAATGTTGTCATTTCAATATTCCTCCTGGATATGTTTTAAAATAATATTTTTTTCTTAATATGATGGCCAGCTTCAAGGGTAAGCCGTGAAGCTTTTCTTATATTTGGTTTAAGTGTCTTCCGATGACGTATTTGGAATGCGAGGTGCTGGTTGTTTCTTCTGTCTGCACCAGGCTTTGAATCCATTCCGGCAGATAGTTGTCGAATTTGACTTCGAGCACACAGTCGATTCCGGGCTCCCTTATGCCGATACGTCCATCATGGAAGAAAGAGGATACCTGGGTGCTGGCGTGCATATCAAAATCCAAGGTGATGCGTGTATTGCCGGGGCCATAGGCGAAGGCTTCCCGTTCGTAGGTGATGATCACTTTCGGTTCCATGCATTGGCTTTTGCACTTCGCGTAGAACTCCTGGAGCAGGGGATGCGTCGCTTCAGCCAGACAGTCATATTTTTTTTGGATGAGTTGATCGGCCATTTCTTTCGTGATGCAGGCACTTTGTTTGTATCCGACTGCGCCATCCTTGACTTTTTTTTCGAGACGGATAAAGGATGAATCATTGTTGTAGTAACGAATACGGAATTTTTCGCGGTAGCTTTGGCCATCTTCCTTCTCCCAGTAAGCATCGTCATAAATCGTGTCAAAATAGAGACTCCTGATGCTGTAACTGTTGCCTACTGAATTCTCGTCATGCTTCAGGAACTTTCGCAATCGGCTTGTGAGGATGACTTTATTCTTTTGGGAAATTTCGTGTTTGAATTCATTTCGGTAGCAGATTTCGCTCATAACGCTCGACCTCGTTTCTTGTTTGTTGTTTTACTTGATGTCCTTATTCTATGCCGATTCTGGTAACAATTCTCCGTAAACAGGGCAGAGAGTTGTTGCAAAAATGGAGCAAAGTGAGCGTAAAGATGCGTAAAGATGCCTAAAGATTCGAAAAGCTGAAAGAATGCCACTTCCAACCGCAAAAAAAGACTGAAACGCTGGTCTATAGGGCGGTCAGCGTTTCAGTCTTGGGATCGCATATTCAATTAGCGGGTTGTTGCGGCAGGATGATCGTGAAAGTCGTGCCTTTCGTGGAGGACATGACTTCTATGCGCCCGCCGTAGGACTGCACAATCGATTGGACGATGGAAAGTCCGATGCCATGCACGCCTTTATTGCCTTTGTAGAAGCGGTCGAAAATATGAGGCAGGTCAGCCTTTGAAATCGGTTCGCCATCATTGTGGATGGTGATCATGATCCGGTTGTCTATCTCTTTGCAACCCAGACGGATGATGCCTTTAGCGTAACGCAAGGCATTGGAGATAAGATTCTGGAAGGCTCGTTCAAAATCCTTCTCGTCATAATGGAACAGGACCGGTTTTTTCTGGAAATCGAAGAGCACCTGCAGATTTTTTTGATCGCTGACGCTAGCGTAGCGTTCAGCAGTGTAGGCCAAGGTCTCGCGGATATCATTTGTGGCCACCAAGCGGTCCGTGGAACGGGTCTCCAGTCGCGACAAGTAAAGGATATCCTCCACGAGTGTGCCCAGTTTGTCGGTCTCGTTTTTGATGGCGATGGCGCCTTTTTTGTCATCGATGATGCCGACTTCTATGCCTTCCGCATTGGTCTTGATGATCTGCAACGGAGTCCGCAGTTCATGGGAAGCATTCTGGAAGAATGTGCGTTGATCGGCGTCGTACAGCTTGAGCTTTTTGGTGGTTTCGTTCATGGTTGTCTTGAGTTCATGGAGCTCCAGGTCGACGAACTCCTCATCGATTGTCTGATAGTTTCCTTCTCCGATTTCATTTGCGAACAGCGCCAACGTCTGCAAAGGCTTCGTGATCCTTGAAACGATCAGGTAGGTGATAGTGGCAATGGTCACCAATCCAATCAGCATGATGATCAAAAGGATTTGATTCAGGTTCTGCTCGAAGACAAACAGATCGGACATGTTCAGGAAGAATACTGCGTAGGTCCCTTCTTCCTCGGCATTGGGCGCAATCGAGTAGTAGTAAAGGTTGTCATCCAATTCCAACTTCCCGTCGGCTGTCAATGCCAACGTGATGTCGGAATTTTCCAGTCCGGAAACGAAATTCGTCAAAGCATCATCATCACTGAAACCCGTATCCTGAATCTGCGGGAACAGGATTTCGAAATCTTCGGATATGATCGTTTTCTGGACACTGGATGCGAAGGCCGTATGCGGCTCCGGATTTTTGTCCCGCGGCTCATCGATAGCCGTTGTATCCGATCCAGCCGGGTCCGGTTCTAATTTTTTGTCTTCATCGAAAGGCCGTTCGATATAATTTTGCCTCGCTTCGGCTAACAAGGAGTCGGCCGTCGTTTCGATGTACTGGGTAAAGAAAAAATTAAAAACCAGGTAAATGAAGGCGAAGACAGCCGCCAGCAGCAACGTGATAGTCGTCAGGAGCCGAATCTTCAAACTTTTTTTCGAAGTCTTCATCTTCATTCTGCAGACGACTCCTTCACGGTAAATCCGAATCCCCAAACAGTCTCGATCTCAACTGTTGAGCCGGCCAGTTTTTTGCGCAGGCGCCGGACTGTATCGTCGCAAGCACGCGTCTCGATATCCTTGCCATAGCCCCAGATCGAATCCAAAAGCTCGTCCCTGGAAACGGCACGATTTTTGTTTTCTATCAGATAGACGAACACATTGTATTCATTCGGTGTCAGGTTAAGAGGGAGTCCATTTTGTTTAACGGACATGGCAGCCAGATCGATTTCGATATCTCCAATCTGTAATAGTGCTTCTTCCTGACGGGCCGGCAAACGTTCCTGATCCATCTTGATGCGGCGCAGCATCGCCTTCACGCGCATATTCAGGGCGATGGCGCTGAAAGGTTTCGTGAAATAATCATCACTGCCGAGGTTGATGCCCGTCGCGTAATCCATATCACTGTCTTTTGCGGTCAGGATGATGATCGGCACCGAGCTGATGTCACGGATTTTTTTGGTGATTTCGAAGCCGCTTGATCCGGGCATCATCACATCCAAGATGACCAAGTCCGGCTGCTTGCTGAGGAAGGCCTCGAAAAGCAGGTCGCCATTGGGAAAGTCGGAGACCAGATAGCCCTCGCTCTCCAGAAACGTCTTCACCGTCAAACGGATGCCATCTTCATCTTCTGCAATATATATTTCTTCATTCATAATGTTATCCACCCCATTCTTATTTTCAGTATAACCGATTTTCATTGGGAAATTTACGAAAAACTGCGGCAATCCTGCAGAAATTGCAACAGCCACACATGATTTGTGCGCTCTTCAGAAAATAGATGGCACACAGCCGTGACAAACTGGTAAAATAGCGTATAGTCCTTCGAGAAGTCGGGCTGTGAATTTTGGATTTTTGGAGGAATAAACGATGACCCTTACACATAGAAACGCAACTTTGGACGATGTCGAAGAGATTGTCGCCATCTACAATCAGACGATCCCCAGCCGGATGGTGACGGCCGACTTGGAACCGGTGACCGTCAAACAAAAAATGGGCTGGTTTTTGGACCATTCACCCAGTTACAGACCAATCTGGGTTTTTGAAATGGACGGGAAAGTTTGTGCTTGGCTGAGCTTTCAGGCTTTCCATGAGCGCGCAGCCTATGACAAGACTGCAGAGTTGAGCATCTACATCCATGAAGACTACCGCGGTAAAAAATTGGGCAGCCAGATTATGGAAAACGCTTTGGCGGCCTGCGAAGAGCTGGACATCACGAATCTTGTCTGTCTCATCTTCGGACACAATGCACCAAGCATCGGACTGATGAAAAAATTTGGCTTCGAACAGTGGGGATATTTACCTAGAGTAGCTGAACTCGATGGCATTGAACGCGACCTCGTCTATATGGGCAAAAGAGTGCGCGATTGACTTTTTCAGCGACAATATTGCATGCGACTTACGATAAGTCTATCAACATATTGATAACATTGCGTTATTTTTATTGCGGCATCCATCCTTTTAGTATAATTAGTAAGCAAGTTTTCGAAATTATTTTATAAAGGATGGATGGAGCATGTGGTTTTTATTTGCGATTGTTTCCGTGTTGGCTTGGGGTACAGCGGATTTGTTTTATAAAAAGGGGAGCGATCCGAAAGATAAATACAGTTATCTGAAGATCGTCATCATGGTCGGAGCGGTAATGGGTATCCATGCGGTCTATGTCATGTTGACCTCGGGCGTTGTCTATGATCCGAGCAACATGATCACGTATCTGCCGGTATCGGCCTTGTACATTTTATCGATGGCAGTCGGCTATGCCGGTCTGCGTTTTCTGGAACTGTCGATCTCTTCACCGGTACAGAACTCTTCCGGCGCGGTATCCGGCTTGTTAACTTTTATTTTCCTAGGGCAATCGATGACTGGAATCCAGTTTTTTGCGGTTGGCCTGATCACAATCGGTGTCATCCTGCTGTCGGTGTTCGAGCAACGGCTTGCCGAGGCGGAACGCAAAGAGAATAAGGAAATGGTTGACCGTAAGTATAAATACGGCGCAATCGCTTTGTTGTTCCCGTTGGGGTATGCACTGATTGATTCTCTCGGAACTTTTGCTGATGCATGGGTCTTCGACAGAGGAATGGATGAGATGCAGGCGAACATTTCCTATGAACTGACTTGGCTGATTGTTGCCGTGTTGGCTTGGGTTTATCTGGTTTTGATCAAAAAGGAGACCTTCGCTTTGCGTGATCAGAAAGACCGAGGCTTGGCGGCCATATTTGAAACGTTGGGGCAATTCTTTTATGTTTTTGCGATCAGCGCGAATGCCGTCATCGTAGCACCACTGATTTCTTCCTATAGTATGGTTTCCGTCATTCTCTCGCGCATCTTCCTGAAAGAAAAACTGACCGCCAAACAATATGCGGTCATCGCGATGATCATGGTAGGGATCTTCATCTTGGGATTCGAATAGGATTCAAACTGAAAGCGGCCGGTGGGTCGCTTTTTTGCGTGGTACTTTTTTTGTGGTTTGCGGTAAAATAAGCGATAATGAAAGCAGAAATCCGCTTTGAAGGAAGGGAACGCATATGATATTGCCGCAACAATCAGAAAAAAGAAATGGGTTGTTCGGGCTCAGCCTTGCAGGCGGGGGCTTGAAGTCCTTTTCGCAAATCGCCGTCCTGCAGGATCTGGAGAAGCACCAGGTTAAAATCGATGCCGTCGCCGGCACCTCGATGGGCGCAGTCATCGCGGCTTTGGTGGCCTGCGGGATGACGGCATCAGAAATCGAAGCAACGTTGTTGGATGAAGAGAAGGAATTTGCCGATCGTGGTGTCTTCAGCCGGCCCGCCTATCTGCTCCTTCAGCACGTCCGGGATCACAATAATGGCTTCGTGGAATTGCAGAGTCTGCAGCAGATGGCCTGCCAATTGTTTGAAAAAATCGGTTGCCGGATGCTTTCAGACTGCCGTTTGCCTGTCGCAATCACGACAGTCGATATCCGTACGAGCGAACTGATTGTATTCACGAACCGACCGGAATTTTTCACAAGCACGACCGGGGATTGGCTCATTTACCCTCATGATATCGAATTGGGTAGGGCTGTGGCCGCATCCTGCGCTTTTCCGATGATTTTTTCGACGGCATCCATAGACGGGAGGCAGTTGGTTGATGGCGGGGTCATGATGAATTTGCCGATTCCGCTATTTGACCGTTCCCGTTTCAGCACGCTGCTGTCCGTTTCGATGATCTATGACGCGGTTGACCGTCAACTAGAATCACCGTTCAATGTCGCAATCCAAAGTTTGGATATTCTGATCCGGCAGATGGACCGCCAATTGACGAAGCAGGCGGATATCCAGGTGAACTTTCCGCTTGAACCACAGCTTGTCTTTAAAGTGGGGGCCGGTCAGGAAGTCATCGTGACGGCAAAAGAGATGCTGCGGAATCATCCAATCGACTACAATCTGTTGGAGAAGCATCGACAACAGGTATAATGCGGAATGCAGCTGGGATGAGCAGCCAGCCGGGAGGAGGACCGCAACTCCGGCGAGAGAACTCTTATCGGAGCTCACGACAGTAAGGATTCCTGAACGCCGGTGAACAACGCCTAGCCGGAGGACACAGAAGAAAATCACGCTGACCTCCGGTGAACAGCTACCTCACCGGAGGTCAGCCTCACAGCTGACGCTGCAATAAAAAAACGCACAATCATCAGCTGATTGTGCGTTCTTTTAGTCTGCTTTTAGTCTTCCGGCCAGACTTCTTTGGCGATTTCCACAACGTGGCGCACTTTCGCCCATTGTTCTGCTTCCGTCAGCAAGTTGCCTTCTTCAGTGGAGGCGAATCCGCATTGCGTGCTCAACGCCAACTGATCCAAAGGCACATATTTGCTGGCTTCTTTGATGCGGGCCTTGATTTCTTCTTTGTCTTCCAACTCAGCTGTTTTCGAAGTAACCAGCCCTAAGACGATGCGGCCTTTGCCTTTGAAGTAGGCAAGTGGTTCAAAACCGCCTGAACGATCGGTATCATACTCCAGGAAGTACCCGTCGAAGTTTGTTTGTCCGAATAATTCTTCTGCAATCGGATCATAAGGGCCTTCCAATGAGTGGTGGGACTTGTAGTTGCCGCGACAGACATGTGTCGTCAAGACAAGGTCGGCAGGTTTGGCATCGATGATGGCCTGTACATT
Source organism: Trichococcus sp. (assembly GCA_030153215.1). Classification (GTDB taxonomy): domain Bacteria; phylum Bacillota; class Bacilli; order Lactobacillales; family Aerococcaceae; genus Trichococcus. Next base: position 17,490 of record JASKKA010000019.1, on the reverse strand, counting down.
TTCAGCGGCAATCCGTTTGTCAGCTTTGTATTCTTCTGTGTCGCTCACAAAGTTGCACAGGAAGCCCCAGTGCACATCGTCCAATTGCAGGTAACGGCAGCCCAGATCGTACAAAGCCTGGACGGTGTCGATGTAGGCTTGCTGTACATCAGCTTGGTAAGCTTCCACCGAAGGATAAATCTCTTCGTTGCGGTAGCCTGGATAGAAAACTTCATTCGGACTAGGGATCGTGAACTTCGCCACGCCTTGGTCACCGACGATTTCGTTCAATGATTTGAAAGCAGCCAGGAAAGGGTGGTTCGGGTTGAAGGAGATTTTGCCGACGTTGCGGAAAGCGTACTTGCGGACTTCAACATCCCCGAAATCGTAGCCATGTTCCGGCACATAGCCTTCAAATCCGTTCAGATTTTCGATGAAATCGATATGCCACCATGAACGACGGAATTCGCCATCAGTAAAACCTTTCAAACCATTTTCCTTTTGATCTTTGACAAGTTTCGTGATTTCTTCCGTTTCCACTTGGTCCAAAGCGGCTGCATCGATTTCTCCGGCTGCAAATTTCAGGCGTGCTTCCTTCAAAGGTTCTGTACGCAAAAAGCTCCCTACGTGGTCGGCTCTGAATGGTAAAGTTGTTGTTTTTTGTGCTGTTGTCATGTTGTTTTCCTTCTTTCCATTTTTATTTTTTGCCAAACAAGATAATACGGTAAAAAAAAATACGCCCCTGCACATTGCTGTGCAAGGACGTATGATTGCTCATCGTGATACCACCTTGGTTCAGGGTATGCTCACGCATGCCCCCTCAGTCAGTACGCAAGACAATCGTTCGGTCTTGTTATACTGCGGCATTGTAACGTATGCTTACGTGGCTTGCTGAGGCCGTATGGCGTTCGCAAACCAATCACTCTAAGACCATTTTCTGGATGACTTTCCTGTCCTCTTTTCAGCTACCGAGGTTCTCTGTGCATTTCCGTTATCCGTACTCTTCTTTTCACCGTGAGGTTGTTTGAAATTAAATACATAATAACAGGACGATTAGTAAGTGTCAAATGATTTCTCACGATAAATTCATTTTTTTGTTTGTATTTCGGTTGCATACTCTTCGTAGAAGTCTTTTTTTGTCTGGATGAAACGTCTGAAGTCATTCAACAACTGGAACAGGATAGCGCGGTTTTCGAACTCCGCTCGAGTGGCCGGCAACTCGCTTTCGCGGAACGTTTGCAATAAAGAATCGATATCATCCATCAGATAGATACCGGTGTTCTGCTCATGCAACTGAGCTGCAGTCAGGAAGAAAAGGCCAGCCAAAATCTTATTTTCTCTTGTCGGCAGGGTGCATAATCTTAGGTTTGCAGCCATATATTTCAGGATGGTGACTTGCTCGCTGCGCATGTCGAAATAGCGGATATTATAGGTTGATTGGTCCAGCAACTGATTGTCGAACTCAGCGTAGACGACTTTTCTGTATTTTTCCAATAAATGATCGAGATCACCGAGCAGGCTGATTTGATTCTGATCCTCACCTTCCTGGAGGATCTCGCTGAAACTTTGGAGCACGTCTTTCATTTTTGCTTCAACTTGTTCACGCAGAGAGATGATTTGGCTGGCTTTCGAAGGCATATAAAGATTAAACAGAATTGCTACACCGGCTCCGATCATCATCAAGGCGAGCTCGTTCAGAAGCCACGAGAAACTCGTTTGCTTTTCAAGCAACAGATGCGTCACCAGCACTGAGCAAGGTGCGATGCCGGACTGAAGGGTAAAGCGGTAGGCCAACGGTACGTAGAACAGTAGATAAATACCGAACACGATGATATGGAATCCGAAAAGACGGAACAGGATCGTCGCGATTGTCAGTGCCAGCACAGTGGAAGCAATCCGCTGCAGGGCTGTAAGAACGGAGGATTTTTTTGTGTCCAGCACACTCAGGATCGCGATGATCCCGGCTGAAACGGAATAATCCAACTGGAAAAATTGCGCGATCAGAATCGCGATAACGGTCGCGAATGCGATTTTGATGGTGCGGTGGCTCAATGTCAAGGGCTTCCCTCCTTTATTTCTAGCATAGTGCATTTGAGGGGTTTTGACTAGTGTTTTTGGGAGCAGAAACCAGTGATCGGTTTTGCGCTGATAATGGATTTTCTAATCAAAAAAACACTATATCTCGTTTACTCGCCGTGGTATGATACTAAATGTTGTTCCGTTAGTAAGCGGATCGGGAGTTGCATAAAAATATGGAAATAATCAGATAACACCAAAGGAAGGGATATGATTGAGCGTGCTGGTAATGGCAGGAATGATAGGTGCAGGGAAATCGACTTATACCGAAATGATTTCAAGAAGATTGGGGACGGAGGCCTTTTTCGAAAGTGTCGATTATAACCCAATCCTGGATAAGTTTTACGACAACCCGCAGAAATGGGCGTTCAGCCTTCAAATATATTTTTTGAATACGCGTTTCCGCAGCATCAAGGCTGCATTGACTGACGACAATAATGTCTTGGATCGTTCGATTTATGAAGATGCTTTATTCACGCGGGTCAACCATCTGCAAGGCAATATTTCAAAAGAAGAGATGGATATCTACAACGACCTGTTGGCCAACATGATGGAAGAACTGGAAGGCATGCCCAAAAAAGCGCCAGATTTGCTGATTTATCTGGATGGTTCTTTCGAGAAGATTTTGGAACACATCCGCAAACGCGGCCGCGAATTCGAACAGATCGAAGACGATCCGGAGCTGTTGGCGTACTATGAATTGCTTTACAATAACTATGAACAGTGGTTCCAGGAATATGACCAAAGTGCCAAAATAAAAATCGATATAGATGCGTTCGACATCGTCAATAATCTCGGGGACGAAGAGAATGTCATGGCCATCATCGAAGCAGCCCTGCTGGAAGTGCGCGGTGAAGGGGCTGGGTTGACTTGTGCCGGAAGCAGCAACGGGTAAGTGAAATAAGAGATGAGCCATCATCCAAAAGCAGCAGTGCCGGTGCAGGTGCTGCTGCTTTTTGCATACAACAGCCTGAAGTTTTTGTGGCAAGCTAAAGCAAATCCAGCTTTTCTGTACTATAATAGTAAGCGGATATAAATGACGGTTGAAGAGGATGGAACCAAACAATGGCGGCGGATAAGGCAGAACAAACGGTGAATGTGGAGCAATGGCAAGCAATAAATGAACGGGATACGTTTTTTGATGGAGAATTCTATTACGCGGACAGGAATACGCAATTGTATTGCAAGCCGTCCTGTCCTTCCAGACTGCCGAAATTTAATCAGGTCTGCATCTTTACTTCAGCCGAGGCTGCGGAGGAGTATGGCTGTAGTCCTTGCCGCAGATGCCGGCCGAACGGTAGGGAAGTTACGGATCTGGAGTGGGCCGGTCAAGCCGAGCGCTTTATCAACAGCCATTACCAAAATCCCTTGAGCCTGAATCGGATTGCCGAATCCTGTCACGGCTCCTCATCGGAACTGCAGCAGATTTTCATCCGGATCTACGGCGTTTCGTTGATGGACTACCTCGACCGCGTTCGGATGGATCAAGCGCGCTATTTGCTGATGCATTCGGGACGCTTCATCAAGCAAATTTCCGAATTGGTGGGAATGCCCTCCGTTTCTGAGTTTTCCCGCAAATTTAAGGAAAAGGAAGGTATGACACCGACTTTATATCGCCGACGCGTGCGTAAGCGTGAACGAAACCAACAATCCTGACGATATACTGAAGAACAGAAAAAATAATTCCGTGCAAAACAGCAGGTTCACCGTTCAACGGTAGCGGCTGTTTTTTTTTTGATGAAAATCATTTGACATAAATCGTCTACAAATGTAAACTATGTTTAGAAGCAAGAATCAACAACGAAAGGGTGAAAGAAATGACCGAACTGGCACAGAAGAAGATCACCGATGCCGAATGGGAAGTCATGCGCGTCGTCTGGACAAACGGGAAAGCGACCAGCCGGGAAATCTTTTCGGTTCTGCAGGAAAAAATGGATTGGAAACAAGCCACCGTCAAAACTCTGATCGGAAGACTCGTCGATAAAGGTTTGTTGGAGACAGAACCGATCGGCAATAAATTCATCTACAGCGCAATCGTAACCGAACAGGAAAGCGTCGGCGGTGCTACTGAAGATCTTTTGGCGCATGTCTGCACAAAAAAAGTCGGCCGCACGATAGCAGAACTGATCGAAAGGGCTACGTTGAGCCATGCGGATGTGGCGCTGTTGGAAAAGGTGATTGCCGCCAAAAAGCTGATGGCAGTCGCCGAAGTGAAGTGCATGTGTACGCCAGGACAATGCAACTGCAAGCAGACCGGTTGCTTACATGAGGAGGAATCGTAAGATGGAAAATAAAAGTTATGACATAGAAGGCATGAGTTGCGCCTCGTGCTCGCAAGCCGTGGAAAAAGCGGCCGCCAAAGTCGCAGGCGTCAAGGAAGCGACAGTCAATTTGGCTACCGAGAAACTGACGGTCGCTGTCGATGGGAACCATTTTTCCGAAGAAATTCTGAAAAAGGCAGTCGATGATGCTGGCTATGTTTTGGTGGCAAACAAGAAAGAAAAGACGTTTCTGATCGAAGGCATGAGCTGCGCCTCATGTTCCCAAACCGTGGAAAAAGTGACCCGGGCAGTTGCCGGTGTATCCGATGCATCGGTCCAAAACCAAGCAAAGAAAGAACAGCACATCAAAAATATGTGGCGGCGCTTCTGGCTCTCGGCTGTATTCACAGTTCCGCTTCTGTACCTCGCGATGGGTCACATGTTGGGATTGCCGTTGCCGATGAGCCTTCATCCGGATATGCATCCCGTCACATTCGCGCTCACGCAGCTTGTGTTGACGATCCCGGTGATGATACTCGGGACGAAATTTTTCACTGTCGGCTTCAAGTCCCTGTTCAAAGTCGGCAGCCGTGATTCTTACCCTGATTACCTTAGGGAAGTACTTCGAGGCCGTCTCAAAAGGCAAGACTTCGGAGGCCATCAAAAAATTGATGGGCTTGGCACCTAAGACAGCCCGCGTCATCCGTGACGGCAATGAGCAGGAAATCAAACTGGATGCCGTCATGGTCGGGGACATTTTGGTTGTCCGTCCCGGCGAAAAAATGGCGGTTGATGGAAAAGTCACGGAAGGCCTGACGTCCGTCGATGAATCGATGCTGACAGGAGAGAGCATGCCGGTGGAGAAAAAGGCGGGCGATGCCATTATCGGTGGCAGCATCAATAAAAACGGCACCATCCAGTACCGGGCAGAGAAAGTCGGGAAAGATACGGCGCTCGCTCAAATCATCAAATTGGTTGAAGATGCACAAGGGTCAAAAGCGCCGATTGCCAAGCTGGCTGACACGATTTCGGGCTACTTCGTTCCGATCGTTATCGTGCTCGCTGTTTTGGCTGGACTGGCTTGGTACTTCTTGGGACAAGAATCCTGGATTTTCGCGCTCACCATCACGATCTCTGTTTTGGTTATCGCCTGTCCTTGTGCTTTGGGTTTGGCAACACCGACCGCCATCATGGTGGGTACAGGCAAGGGTGCCGAGAACGGTGTGCTGATCAAAAGCGGAACGGCTCTGGAAGTGACACATAAAATTGAGACAATTGTTTTCGACAAGACTGGAACAATCACCGAAGGCAAGCCTAAAGTGACGGACGTGCTGGTACGTGATGGGATCGATCCGGATGAACTGCTGCTGTTGGCGGCTTCGGCCGAAAAAGGGTCGGAGCATCCGCTTGGAGAAGCCATCGTCCGCGATGCTGAGGAAAAAGGGTTGTCTTTATCGAAACCATCCGCTTTCAATGCGCTGCCCGGTTTCGGTATTGCTGTCACAATCGATGGGAAAGAGTTGCTTTTGGGAAATGAAAAGTTGATGCTGAACCATGCAATCGGACTCGGTTCATTTGCCGAAACTTCTCACTCGCTGGCTGAACAAGGAAAAACACCGATGTACATCGCAATGGATGGGCAACTGGCCGGAATCATTGCTGTTGCCGATACGGTGAAAGCAAGCAGTGCCGCTGCAATCAAAAAATTGCGTAGTATGGGCATCGAAATCGCGATGATCACAGGCGACAACAAACGTACCGCACAAGCCATCGCCAATCAGGTGGGCATCGACCGTGTCCTGAGCGAAGTGTTGCCTGAAGACAAAGCGGCTGAAGTGAAGAAGCTTCAGAAGGATGGCCGCAAAGTAGCTATGGTCGGAGACGGCGTCAATGATGCACCAGCATTGGCCCAAGCTGATATCGGCATCGCTATCGGATCGGGAACGGACGTAGCAATCGAGTCGGCGGATATCGTTTTGATGAAGAGTGACTTGATGGCGGTTGCCACAGCCGTCGAACTCAGCAAGGCCACCATCAAGAACATAAAGGAAAATCTGTTCTGGGCATTCGCCTATAATGTCCTGGGCATCCCTGTTGCGATGGGCATCCTGCACGTCTTCGGAGGCCCTTTGTTGAATCCGATGATTGCTGGAGCAGCGATGAGCTTCAGCTCGGTGTCGGTTGTGCTGAATGCATTACGTCTGAAAGGGTTCAAACCCTCCGTTTCAAAACGGTAAGGGAATATCATACAGAAAAGAGGAAAAGATAATGGAAAAAGAATTGATGTTAGAAGGAATGAAGTGCGATGGTTGCGTAGCAACAGTCCAGGAGAGATTTTCTGCGATTGCAGGAGTGGAAAAGGTAACTGTTGATTTAGAAGGAAAGAAAGCGACAGTCCAAATGAACCAAGATATTCCCGAGGCAGCTTTTAATGAAGCGCTAGCCGACACGAAGTTCAAAGTAACCGGCAGCAAGTAAGCGAAAAAAATAGCGCGACTCCTTCAATAGCGCTCAATGTCATTAACTTCAGCAACTTTACAACTGTAAAAAAGCGTGGATGCATGATGCATTCCCGCTTTTTTTGAGTGTGAGGCCAAATCGTTGAATGTTCCTTAGCTATTCGATGATTTTGGTTCGTCATGAAGTCGAATTATTGGATGTTTCTGGACATTCGATAATCTCGGCTTAATCGGGAATCAAATTGTCGGATCTACCTCATCTATTCGGCAGTGTTGGCCACTGGGTTGAGCAGTTCTTCTGAACTCTGATCGCTAATCTCCTCTGATTTCCACCTGTCCTTTGTTTGTCAATGCCATCAAGCTAATGAGATTGAGTAAGCTCTGAGGGAGCTTTCCTCATATATATATTTGTACATTTTTTCTGTTTAGCTATTGTCTTGAACACAATTTAGGAGTAAAATGGTACATGCAGTCCGGTTGAAAAGACCGATATGCGGGCGTAGTTTAGTGGTAAAATGCGACCTTCCCAAGGTCATGTCGCGGGTCCGATTCCCGTCGCCCGCTTTCTATAGTGCATGTATCTTAACCTTACCGATAAATTCGGCAAGGTTTTTTTTTATGTTTACAACAAGCAAATGTTTTGTAACAATCTTTGGCCAGTATTATCAGGGTTGAGCGGTAACGATTGAGAAATGACACATATTGATTGGAATGTTACAGCGTAAATCGTTTATAAATCAAAGATTTACATACTTTTTGACACAGACTTTGTGAAAAAACACATCTGTCGTGCTAATTGTTACAAGTTGATTTTCTATATTACGACAGTGTAATATTTGACTTATGTTTGTAAGATAAACAGTTATTTGAGACAGTGACGTTAAGATGGAATAACAAAGAAGGGATTTTTAACTTTACCGGTTTGATTCGTGTTAGGATTGTCTCTGTTGAAAGAACTCCAATCGAGACCTGGATAAATACTTCATTTATCAAATAAAAAAGGTCATGAAGAGTATAAATTGCAATACGGAAACATTGCGAAGAGAAGAAAGGGACAAAACACACATGAAAAACTTCAAATCTAGATTATTCGTAACGAGCGCAACTTTAGCAGCCATCGGTTTTATGGCAACAGCGAATCCTACACAAGCACAGGCAACAGAATATACTTCATCCACTTGGACAGCACGTACGGCAGATCAAATCAAAGCGGATATCCAAAACTTGGAGAACGGCAGCAAATATACTTTCCAATGGGGCGACACTTTATCCGCAATCGCATTGGCGACTGACGTATCAGTGAATGCCTTAGTTGATGTCAACAGCATCGGAAATGCAGACATGATCATTGCAGGAAACTCGATCGTATTGTCAGCCGACCACAACATCGTGACTGTTGAACAAGGCTCAGAAGTGAAGAGCTACGATGTCAGCTCTGAAGAAGTTGTTGAAGTCGAAACACCTGTGGAAGTAGTTGAAGAAGTTCAAGCAGCTGCACCAGTTGTAGAAACCTATGTTGAGCCGGCTCCAGTAGCGCAAGCGTCATCAACGACTTACCAAGCCAGCTACTTCTTGTATCAAGTAGTCCAAGCTGAAGCAGGTCCAAGCTACCAAGAAAAATTGAATGTTGCTTCTGTTATTATGAACCGCGTTGAATCCGGAATCTGGGGCGGAACGACAATCGATGCTGTCTTGTATGCACCGTATCAGTTCTCGGTAGTTTCGAACGGAGCTGCAGCAGCAGAAGTGCCTACTGCTGACACGATCCAAGCTGTAAACGAAGTATTGAATGGTTACCGTTCAACATCAGCTCAAAGCTTCCGTGCTTCAGGTGATGGCGTAACAAACGTCTTCTACTAAAAAAATACAAACTGTAGGAATAGTACAAACAAAAAACTGGGCCCATGACGGGCTCAGTTTTTTTGATGAGATCCTGTAAATGGCAGCCCCGAGCAGGCATAGCTCCGAGGATGTCGGATAACCCGGAAGTATCCGACATCCAGCTCTTATTAATTTCTTTTGGCATTCTCCAACGAACCGAAAAATGAAAAAAAGCAAAGAAGAGGCTACCTCATTTTGGAGGCAGCCTCTTCTTTGCTTTAAATGTTGATGTTCAGGTTTACTGGGCTCAATTTGGAAACCAGACCGCGTAGGCGAGCACCTGCGATTTCTTTTATCGGCTCGACGACCTCTCTGATTGCGACATATTTGTCCACGTAGGTTACAACAAAACTTTCTTTGTAACGCGGCAGGCCACAACGGCTTACTAGGAACATGTGCTTAAGGATGATGTCGCGCTCCAAAGAGCTGATTTCAGTTATACGGCAAGCATTTTCACAGGCAATTTTTGGATGGGCATCTGCATGAGAACCGATTTTCAGCTGCGCGACAGCATCGCGGTCTTCATGGAAGAAGTCATGCAACAATCCGGCACGTGCAGTGGATCGGGCGTCTAGATTCCATTTTTTGGCAAGTTGATAACTCTTATAGGATACGCGGATAGAATGCTCCAAACGATTGGTGAAGTGGTGGTGGGTAATGGTCTCCATATGCAATAATTCTTCGTGATAGATGAGATCTTCGACCAAAGCAACATATTCAACATCATTTTTCCAATGGGATTGTGGCATCTGCATGCTTATTCTATCATCCTTTATGTAAGTAGATTTGTTTGTATTTTTCATGATGCCCATACTATACACCCACCGCAGAAAAAAGGGAAGGGAGTCGTTGTGTTTTTTTACCTTTTACAAATTTTTAAATTGTTTGTCATTTTGCTGTCACATCCGCTCTTTTGCGAATTGGCGTGTACTTCTTGGGATTACGGAGTAAAATAGGGGATATAAGAACAGGAAGGAGCGATGAATTTGGAGATAGTGGAAGGACCTTACTATTTATTGAATGAGGAACTCATCAAGAATGAGGATGGCGGAAAACATCCGGAATTTGAAGGTCGAACGGTATACGAAGTCATCCGTGTTCAAGATGGGATTGCGATATTTTTGGAGGATCATCTGGATCGTTTTTTCCGGTCCGCGGCTTACTTGGATTTGCCGTTGCCTGCTACTGCTGAAATGATCGAGGACCGCGTCTATCGCCTGATAGCCGCCAATCAGGTTGGGGAGCAGAACCTTAAGTTCATCCTTGGCAAAACGGCTGAGGGCGAGAGTGTGTTATGGATCTTTTTCGCCCAGAGCCTCTACCCTCCAAACAGCTACTATGAAGAGGGTATCGCGACGAGCCTGTTCCATATCGAACGGTTGGACCCGAACATCAAGCTTGTCCGCTCGGATTATCAAAAAGCGGTCCTGCAGGAACGGGCGGATAAAGGGGTCTATGAACTGCTGCTTGTGGATGCAAATGAGGAGATCACGGAAGGCAGCCGCACGAATGTCTTTTTTGTGAAAGGGAATGAGTTGTATACTCCGCCAGCAAAGGCAGTCCTGTTGGGCATCGTCCGCAAGAAAGTGTTCGAAATCTGCGCAAACCGGAAGATTCCGATCAATGAAACGGCCATCCCTGTCGCGTGGATAAAGGATGCTGAAGGAGCATTCGTTTCCGGTACTGGTAATAATGTGCTGCCGATTTCGAAAATCGGCTCGGTTGCGATTCCAACGATGGATAATCCAATTGTGCAGACCATCATGGCAGATTATGCCGAAATGGTCAAAGCTTATAAGCAAGAAAGAAAACACTAGAAAATTTGTTACCCTAATTTTTATTAAGGTTGACAAAGGGCGAACCAACAGTTAAACTGAATACAGCATTGAGACCATCGCTTCGGTTCAAGCGGTGGTTTTTTTATAGAAGAGAATGGAGGTAAAGGATGTCAACAAAAGAGAAAGTTCTGCAGTATCTGGAGCAGCATAAAGGGGAAAGTGTTTCCGGTCAGGATTTGGCTGATCAATTGGAAGTTTCCAGAACATCTGTATGGAAAGCAATCAATAGACTAAAAAAGGAAGGCTATCAAATAGAAGCGACTACGAATAAAGGGTATCAGTTATCCATTGAAACTGACCTGTTATCGGAGGCGGCCATCGTGCCCCAGTTGTCGGAAGCGCTGAAAAATCACCGGATTATCGCGCACAAAACGATCGATTCGACCAATCTGGAGGCCAAACGGATCGTCAATGAAGATCCGACTTTCGAAGGTGTGATCTTATCTGAAGAACAGACAAAGGGAAGGGGACGCTTGGGAAGAGTTTTCTACTCGCCGAGCGAATCGGGGCTGTACATGAGTTTGGTTTTGAAGCCGGTTGCTGATCTGGATAACGCAACGCTGATCACGACAGCAGCCGCCGTCGCTGTCTGCCAGGCGATCGAGACATTGACGGGCAAAAATCCGCAAATCAAATGGGTGAACGACATCTTCCTGGATGGCAGGAAAGTCTGCGGTATCCTGACCGAAGGGATCATGGATATGGAATCGCGGACAATCGGAACGATCATTTTAGGGATCGGCTTGAATTTCCGGGCACCTGAAACGGATTTTCCTGATGAAATCCAGTCAATCGCCGGCACGTTGTTCGATTCAAAAAATGCCATGGTGACACGGAACCAAATGGCCGCTGAAATACTCAATCGTTTTTATGTCCTTTACCCGGAATTGGCTTCTCGGTCTTACCTGGAAGAGTACCGCAAACGCTGTTATGTCTTGGGAGAACAAGTCACTTTCCCGCAAGGGAGCGAAACGATCGAAGCCAAAGCGATCGCAATCGATGATGACGGCGGACTGGTTGTAGCCTTGCCGAATGGGGAAACAAAAACGCTGACCTATGGCGAAATCAGCATCAAAATCAAAAAGAGAGAAGGAAAATAACATGAAATTATCAACAAGAGATCTGACCCAAATCAGCATATTCGCGGCTTTGACCTTTGTCAGTGGGTTCCTGAGCATCCCCATCGGACCCGTTCCAATCACTTTGCAGACACTGTTGGTACTGATGACCGGTTTCTTATTGCGTCCGAAAGCTGCTTTCTTCGCGCAATTGCTGCATCTGTTGCTTAAATTATTGCTTGGCGGATTCCAATCCTTATTGTCGCCCAGCTTCGGCTTTGTGTTTGGATTTGTTGCAGCCGCAACTTTGATTTCTTATCTCGTACACAAAAAAGAGGGCGGCTTCTTGAATTACGGAATCGCTGCTGTCGCCGGCACCATCGTGATGTACGCAATCGGCCTGCCTTACATGGCAGCAATCCTGAACGGCGTTATGGGAAATCAATTCGGCTTGGCCGAAATTTTCCAGATGGGTATGATTATGTTTATCCCTGGGGATATCGCAAAAGCTTTGTTGGCGATCATCCTGGCCGACCGTTTAAAAAGTCGAGCCCGCGTATTTCAGCACTGATTTCAATTTTTGAAAAAAATAAATGACTTAAAAAGCATGCAAAACCGCTAACCAGTGGGATTGCATGCTTTTTTTTTAAAAAGCTTTAAAAAAATATCTCGAATTCGTGAATATATATCTTGAAATAAATTCCGGGATGTGGCATAATAATATCAAGCTTACGAAATGTAAGAGAGGTGAGGGAGAGTCCTTCATTGAAAAACAAGTGCATGGAGGAAAAAAATTGGAAAACACATCTATAATATCTCGAATTAGTAATGCTTTGTTTGGAAGTAAAAATACATCAATAACAACAGACGAAAAGGGGAAAACAACTATGAAAATCGGAATTATCTCAGGAAGCGTACGTGAAGGAAGAAACTCAGCAGCTGTATCAGAATGGATTCATGAATTTGCCCAAAAACGCAATGACGGCGGCATTGAATACGAAGTTGTCGCTTTAGCAGACTATGACTTGCCTTTATTGGGTGCTAAATTACCGGAAGACCGTCAAGCAGCAGCTGGCGCAGCAATCCAAGCTTGGTCGGAAAAAATGGCTTCATTTGATGGATATGTATTTGTGACACCTGAATACAACCATGCAGTCGGTGGTGCATTGAAGAATGCGTTGGATTTCCTGAAACCAGAAGTTGCCGATAAAGCAGCTGGGTTTGTAGGCTACGGAAGCTTGGGCGGGGCCCGCGCACATGAAAACATGCGTGTTATCCTAGGGGAATTGAGCGTAGCGACAGTGCACACAACAGTGAACTTCTCGTTGATGACTGATTTCGAGAACATGAGCAAATTTGTTCCGAATGATTACCATGCAAACAATGCGACAGCAATGTTCGATGAATTAATCAAATGGTCCGGCGCTTTGAAAACAATCCGTTAAAATAGGAAGAATAGTGATGCGAAAAGATCGCCGTGCATGCATGGCGATCTTTTCGCATTTGTTGAGACAGGCATCTTTCATATTTCATCCATTGATTTTCTGAAAGCGAGCGTCTATACTGATACCTACTGAGCTTGTAAACAAGCATTCGAATTAAGTGATCAGCATATAAGCAAAAGTCAGTCGGAGGGGATAATTTGGTTTTATTGGGAAGTTTGGTCAACGGGGCTGCTATTGTGTTGGGAGGCAGTGTCGGCCTAGTTTTGAAGAAAGGTTTATCGGATAGGATAGCCAAAGCTGTGATGAACGCTCTGGCTCTCTGCGTCCTGTACATCGGAGTGAGCGGTATGCTGAAGGGCGAAAATGTTCTCATTACCATTTTGTCGATGGTGTTTGGCACTTTGGTCGGAGAATGGATTGATTTGGATGAAAAAATCAATCAATTAGGAGATGCAATCGAACAGAAAGTTTCTTCGCCTGGTGAAAAAGTTTCTGTTTCAAAAGGGTTTGTGACGGCAAGTCTGCTGTTCTGTGTCGGTGCGATGGCAATCGTCGGCGCTCTCCAGAGCGGTTTGACCGGCAATCATGATACGCTTTTCGCGAAGTCGCTGATCGACGGGATTGCGGCCATTGTGATGGCATCCAGCTTGGGCATTGGCGTGTTGCTTTCAGCCGGCCTGGTCCTCGTTTATGAAGGCGGGATTACGCTTTTTGCCAATGTCCTGGCGCCGCTTTTGACCGATTCTGTAATCAATGAGATGACTTGCGTCGGCTCATTGCTGATTGTCGGTCTGGCGTTGAACATGTTGAAATTAACGAATCTTAAAATCATGAATTATGCGCCTGCTGTGTTTTTCCCGATTCTGTTCGGATATTTTATGTAACAGCAGAAAAAGACGTTCCCCAGCGGACGTCTTTTTTGTATTACGACTCTGCCGCTATTATAATCGGTATCAGGGAAAGTGAATTCGAGAGGATGAGGACTATGTGCGGACGGTATGCACTTGAAGCTACAAAAAGGGAATTATGGGAAAGATATCTGTTGGGGGAGATGGCAGAAGACGTCGAAGCGCGTGCGGAAATATTTCCGACCAACAGCACACCGTTGATCATGCCGGGCAACGAGCTAGTCCATCACAGATGGGGATTTATTGAGCCTTTCGCTAGGCGTCCTTTGATCAATGCCAGAGCGGAAACCATCCTCGAAAAACCGACATTCAGCCAGCCTTTCCGGTCAGCGCGTTGTTTGGTGCCGGCGACTGCATTTTTTGAATGGGAGAAAGTCGGCGAAGAAAAGTTGAAACGGAAAATAGCCGTATCCGGTATTCCGATTTTTTCGATGGCCGGTATAATGAAAGCCTATCATGATGAGGATGGAAAACTTTTTACGGCTTTTTCAATCATTACGACTGCCGCCAACGACCAGATGCGCGCCATCCACGATCGGATGCCTGTAATACTGGAACCGGCGGATGAAGCTTTTTATCTGAACCAGCAGGCTGATCCAAAGCAGGTTTGGGAGTTACTGAAATCGACGGCCCATCGACTGCTGATCAGATAATCAAGCGCCAGATTGTAAAATGAGAAAGTACTCATGTTAATTTAATTTAATCGTTGACATCCTTATTTGATTCTTATAAACTGAAATCAATTAATAAATGACGTGCGAGAGTACTTATGCAAACGCAACCAACAGGCCGGATGCCTTTCATCAACTCTTTGCAAAAGCCCATTTGGATAAAAGCATCTGAATGGGTTTTTGCGTACAGGAGAAGGCCTGCTTGCATAGTTAGATTCCGCATAAATTAAAAAATAGGGGGAATTGAAATGATGGGAATGGATTGGAAAAAGAAAGTAGCGACAAGCTTGGCATTGGCTTCTGCCGTATTGCTTGGTGCATGCGCCGGAGGAACGGAGGAAGCGACGGATTCTTCAGCAGCAAGCTCAACCGCCTCAACGGAGGCTGTGCAAATCGGGATTCTGCAGATTCTTGAGCATGAGTCCTTATCTGCTGCACGCAAAGGATTTTTGGATGTTTTGGAGGAAGCCGGGTATGTTGAAGGCGACAATCTGATTGTGGATTACCAGAATGCTCAAGGTGATCAAGCCAACCTTCAGAGCATGGCCGAGCGTTTGGCCGGCAACAATGATCTCATTTTAGCGATATCGACTCCGGCTTCGCAAGCAATCGCGAACGCTGAGCAAGAAAATGCAGTCCTGTTCACTGCCGTAACCGATCCAATCGATGCCGGACTGGTGGCAAGTGCGGAAGAACCTGGCGCGAATATCACCGGAACAAGCGACCAAGCACCGATGGATAAACAAATCGAGCTGTTACTGTCAATCGTACCTACTGCAGAAACAGTCGGCATCATCTTTAACTCCAGTGAAATGAATTCAGTCGTCCAAAGTGACCAAGCGAAAGCTTTGTTGGAAGCTGCCGGTGTCGATGTTGAAGTCATGACTGTAACTTCAACGAACGATGTCCAACAAGTGATGGAATCGTTGGTACAGAAAGTGGATGCAATCTATATTCCTACCGATAATACTTTATCCAGCACAATGGCTACTGTCGGCCAAATCGCTATGGAAGCTAAAATCCCTGTCATTCCTGGTGCAACGGATATGGTGGAAGTTGGAGGATTGGCGACTTACGGAATCGACTTCGAAGAGTTGGGGCGTCAGACAGGCGAAATGGCCTTGCAGATTTTGGAAGAAGGTAAGCTTCCTTCCGAATTGCCTGTCCAATTCCCTGAGACACTTCAATTGGTCATCAACGAAGAGATGGCTGAAGCACTGGGCATCGATCCGGACAGCATCAAATTACCTGAATAATCTAGGCATAAAAGACGAGGCTGTCCGCGAGTTGGCAACCTCGTCTTTTTGTGACGTCCAGGCTTCCCGAGTGCTGTTACGGCGAGATGGCGTTTACCGGAGCTGCGAACGCGATCAGATCTACCACGATCCTCCAATTCCTGCACACGATCACATGATTTTGTAAGGAAACTGCAAAAGGGGTTGACAAAAGAAGACACATTGCATAAAATGAGAATACGATAATAAAACTTAGTGAAAAATTAGAAGGCTACAAAAAAGAGGAGGGGATCGTCATGGAAGATGCAAACGTATCAGTCAACGTAATCATGGGGACTACCCCTTCTTTTAACGGCTTATTATTATAGCAGGGCTTGGACACTGAAATATCAGTCGTTTGAGCCCTGCTTGGCATTGACAAATAATGGGGCTGAAGCGATTATTTATTGACCTTCGAAATGCATCCATTATTTGTGGATGCATTTTTTTTCGAAATTTACTCTTATGTATTTCTAATCAAACAAAAAACGAAAAAATGAACCGGAGGATAAGACAATGACCGAAAAACAGTACATTCAATTCTTTGATACGACCCTGCGTGATGGGGAACAGACACCTGGTGTGAACTTCAATACGAAGGAAAAGGTGCAAATCGCTTTGCAGATGGAAAAGTGGGGAATCGATGTTATTGAAGCGGGCTTTCCGATTTCTTCAGAGGGCGACTTCGAAGCGGTAAAGGCGATTGCCGGTGCTGTCAAAAATATGACGGTTGCAGGACTTGCGCGTTGCAATGAGAAAGACATCGATGCCGCCTATGATGCTTTGAGAGATGCAGTCGATCCGCAAATCCATATTTTCATAGCGACCAGTCCCGTACATATGGAATACAAATTGAAAATGAGTAAAGAAGAAGTGTTGGCCTCGGTTGCACACCATGTGGCCTACGCTAAATCAAAATTTGAAAAAGTTCAGTTCTCTCCTGAGGATGCGACCAGAAGCGATTGGGACTTCCTTGTCGAAGTAGTCAATCTTGCCATCGAAAAGGGCGCAACGGTCATCAATATTCCTGATACGGTAGGCTATACCAATCCAACCGAATTCGGCAACCTGTTCAAATACCTGAAGCAAAACGTAACCCGCTTTGATGACGTCATCTTCTCATCCCATTGCCACGACGATCTGGGTATGGCAACGGCAAACGCGTTGGCTGCAGTCGAAAATGGTGCTCTTAGGGTAGAAGGCACCATCAACGGCATCGGAGAGCGCGCCGGCAATACCGCGCTGGAGGAAGTTGCGGTCGCTTTGCACATCCGCAAAGATTATTACAAAAAAGAAATCGGAGTTGTTCTGAAGGAAACGAAGCGCACAAGTGATTTGGTCAGCCGTCTTTCCGGCATGCCGATACCGCGCAACAAAGCCGTCATCGGTGGCAATGCCTACGCACACGAGTCCGGAATCCATCAGGATGGTGTGCTGAAGAATCCTGAAACCTACGAAATCATCACACCGCAATTGGTCGGTGTAGAACACAACTCATTGCCGCTTGGAAAACTTTCCGGTCGTCACGCTTTCGTGGATCGGATTGCGCAAATGGGGTATGAAATCTCCGATCCGGCTGAAATCAAAATACTGTTCGCACGCTTCAAAGAGTTGGCTGACAAGAAGAAGAACGTGACTGA
>JASKKA010000018.1 GCA_030153215.1 Trichococcus sp. | reverse complement strand
TCATGCCGTAGTCCTGCATGTTGATGACATCCATTTTTGTGTCTGTTCCGGCTACTTTATCTTCGAATTGTTTTTTCATGTATTTGACTTGCGGTCCCAGCATCAGGACATCGATTTTTTTCTTAGCCAAGTGTGCATCTGCTTCTGAAGCGGATACTGCGAAAATTTCAGCGTCCAATCCTTGCGCTGCCGCCGCTTTTTGCATTTTTGATACAAGTAAGCTGGTGCTCATTCCAGCTGCACATACTAACATGATTGTTTTGTCTGCCATAATATTTTCTCCACCCTTATATATATTTGAGCCCCTATAAAAGGGGCTCATTGTGAGTCTATTTGATTATGCTACTACGTTGCCTGAAGCATCCGCTTCAAGTTCACCGATTTCAACATTGTATGCTTTGTTGTCTTCGATTTTGAAGAATGGGTAGAAGATTGCAGCACTGATGACTGTTTCGACGATTTGCCATACAGCACCTCTCCATCCGCTGATCAAGAAACCAGAGAATACTGGAGGCGTTGTCCAAGGAATGTTTACCCCGTTTGCAAGAGGAACCAGACCGATGCTCATCACGAAGTAAGTAAGGATAGCCAAGATTACTGGAGTCAAGATGAATGGAATCATCAAGATTGGGTTCAATACGATCGGCATACCGAAGATCAACGGCTCATTGATGTTGAACAATCCAGGTCCGATTGCTAATCTTCCGAGTGTTTTGAATTGAGTAGATCTAGCTACGAATAAGCACAGCAATGCTAAACCTAATGTTGAACCTGCACCACCGATTTTAACGAAGTTTGCGTAAAATTGGTAGTTGACGATGTTCGGCAATTCCAAACCTGCAGCGTAAGCATCTGCATTTTCTGCAGTCAGTGTCAACCAGATTGGTTGCATTACAGCACCCAAGATGTTCGGGCCATGTAGACCGAATGAGAACAAAAGTGTTTCCAAAATAAGTACCAAGACAGTTGCAGGTAATGTTGCACCTAAGCTAGTCAGTGGCGCTTGGATGATTTCAAAGATGAATGATTGAGCTGTTTCGTAAGGAGTCAAAGCAAATACCATACGCAAGATGTTGAAGATCAGGATAACGAACAATCCAGGAATCAAAGCGTCAAATGATTTTGCTACGTTTGACGGTACGGAATCAGGCATGCTTAATTTCCAGCCGCGAGCCAATACCCAACGGATGATTTCGACTGCGAAAACTGCACTCATCATACCAAGGAACAAGCCGCTTGCGCTCAAGTTGCCCATTGGGATACCTGATGCATTATCAGCACTCATCAATGTTGGAGTCAAGATCAGGAATCCAACGATACCGTAGATGATTCCTGCCAGATCATCCAAGCCGTAGTGTTTTGACAAGTCTTGGGAAATCCCGATCATAACGAATAATGTCATGATGTTCATTGTCATGTTGTAAGGTACCATGAAGAATTCTGTCCAGTTGGCACCGAAGATGCCTGCCATGAAGTCTGCATAACCAGGAATCGGTAAGTTAGCGAACAATAGGAAAATCGATCCGATGATCAGTAGGGACATTGCTCCGAAGAACCCGCTCTTGATTGCTGAAAGGTAACGGTTTTCGTTTAATTTGTAAGCAATTGGTCCTAATTTTTCTTGTAATGTATCTAAGAATTTATCCATAATCACCTCTACTGTCGTCAAGCTTTCGTTCATTTTGATTCGGTCGGTTTTCCCCGTATCCTTGTCTCCCAAAGTTCACTAGCTTCCCATAGGGAAGCGAATAGGTAGCGTTGGATTGTCAGGCTAGAAAGAACAGATTGTGTTTCCAGTTTGACCAGATAGGTGAGAAGTTGTGCAATCAAAGTAAGATAGACCTGGTTTTTTAAGCCATCCTCATCACGACTGAAGAATTTTTTGATGGTCGTCTGCTGCTTCAATTGCTTGAAAAAGAGTTCGATCTCCCAGCGGGAACGGTACATTTGGCTGATTTCTTCAGCTGAAAGATCAAACCGATTGGTAATGATGCGCAGCTTATTCTCCTGTGTATCCATTACTTCAACCAATCGATAAGGATCTGTCAGATACCCATTCTTGCCACCCAGAACGACCATCTGGTCTTGGAGAATGGATCCTCCGGGAGGGACTTCGTATTCGGACATTACATGTACGAGGCTGTTCTTCTTGATGCGAGATACAAAGAAGAATCCGTCATAGGAAAATTTATCGAATAACTCGAAGTCCATATAACCCCGGTCGAAGATATAGGTGGCCAGCTTCTCATCAACTACGATTTCCAATCGGTTGACATCATGAACGGAAGCATTCGTTATGATCGCTCTATCCGGATAGGCATCGCCTTGCCCTATATAGGCAAGACGGAGATGCAGTTTTATGCCTGACTTAGTGGTGCGGAACTCTGCCCAGGGATATCGTGTTTTATTCAGAGAGACCGTCGTCGAATCTACGATGAATGCTTTTGGAAGCTTGCCGTTACGCTTGCCTTGGTTGGCTAGAGATACTAGAAAGTAGAACATTTCCTCCAGAATAATGGGATTGATCCTTCGGATCTTCCGCGATATCTGTGAGCTGCTAAGAGAGTCAAAACCAAGTTCAGCTTGAAGATCTGGATTTAAAAGGGAAGCTTCTATATGTAGTCTTAACGGTAGATTCTCAAAAGAGACAGGTGCAATCCATTTACAAAATGAAGTTTTTTGTTTATGCTTATCCATAGTTATAGGTCCTTTAACGTTGTCTTGGATAAGTCATCTTACCAACCATTGTAAAGGATCTTTTCTTTTTGTCTAAAATTTAGTTTGTTAATTTTTTAATGCAACACTAGTGATCCATAATAAAATCCTCCTCTGTTGGAACACTTGCGAAGACAGCGTGCCGTCTTCAAAAACAGTAAAATAAATTGATATGATTGCTTGTCCGGATTCTGCCAGTCAGTCTCAGAACAATGGCCCTTCGTCTTCCGCATTCATTTACCGCTGTTCTTTATCAACAACGGATGGTGCGAAAAACTTTTCTTGCTTTCTACCTCTAACCTTCCAGTTTTTCCCCGTTTGACGCGATCACTCCTTTGTACCAATAGAAACTATCTTTCCGGTATCTCTTCAGATCTTTCAGATCGAAGTCTTCCCGGTTGACGTAAACAAAGCCATAACGCTTGCGGAACCCTTGGTGGGTGCTGATAAGGTCGATCGCACTCCAGGTGCAATAGCCGAACACATCTGCTCCATCCGTAACAGCCAGGTTCATCTGTTCGATATGGTTGCGGAGATAGTCGATCCGATAATGATCATGGACCTTCCCATCTTCCAGCTTATCAATACCGCCTAAACCGTTTTCAGTAACGATCAGGGGTTTACGATAACGAGAGTAAATTTGGTTAATCGTCGTGCGGAATCCAGTGGGGTCGATCTGCCAACCGAATTCAGTATAAGGAAGATGCTCATTGTCGGATCCTGCGAAGAATCCTTCTTGGCTATCTGATAATTGCTGATCTTTTTTGCCTGTTGCACGTTCCGTTCCGACCGGATAGGCTTGAACAGTCGAGCTGTTGTAGTAATTGAAGGCGATGAAATCACATTCTGCAGATTTCAGTATCTCCAAGTCGCCCGGTTCCATATCAGGCAAGGCATCGTTTTCTTCCAGGTAAGCCCAAACTTGATGATTGTATACACCATACACGGCGATATCAAGATAAAGCCAGTTTCGGATTGCGGTATACAGATCGGCTGCTTGGACGTCCGCTGGGTTGTTCGATTTCGGATAGACTGCCGAAATGTTCGGTGCCGGTCCGATTTTCACATGCGGCAATTTTGCATGGCAGTTGTTCATCACCATCGCTTGCGCAACAAGCATGTGGTGGTTTTGTTGGTACAAGGATTTCAAAGTGCTTTCGCCTGTGCCGACTGCAGCGCCGTGAAGAATCATCATGTTCTGTTCATTGATCGTCAGCCATAATTTGACGCGGTCTCCTAAGTTATCAAAGAGGACATCGCAGTAGCGGACAAAAGCGTCGATTGTAGCGCGGTTTTCCCAGCCACCTTTTTCGGCAAGTCCTTGCGGCAAGTCGAAGTGATAGACAGTCACTAACGGTTCGATTCCGTATTTCAGACACTCATCAACCAAATCGCTGTAGAACTGAAGGCCTTTCGGATTGACTTCTCCATCCCCGTCCGGAATGACCCGCGACCATGAAATCGAGAAGCGATAGGTTTTGAAACCCATCTCGGCCAACAATGCAATATCTTCCTGCATGTGGTGGTAATGGTCGGTAGCCACTTTAAAATCGGAAGTATCCGGAACGATTTCCTTCACGTCCTGAACCGATGGCCCTTTACCGTCCTCATCCCAAGCGCCTTCAACTTGATAGGCACTGGTGGCGGACCCCCACAAAAAATCTTGTTTAAACGGTTTCAATTTCTTATGATACATACTCTCATTCCTTCCCTATCGATTCCCACTCAGGAGGCCGACAGATTTTAAGCGGTTACATGAATCCCAAAAGCGAACTCTCTTCTTTTAAAAAGAGTCGTTTCCAGATCGCGAATGCGCTTTCTGTTTTTCAATATAAGCTTATTATAGAGTTTGTGAACGAAATGTAAACAGTTTCATGACTTAAAGGAACAACAATCAGCTTTTGGAATGATGTTTCAGAAAAGAAACGTTTTGTTTCAGTTTCATGCGTTGCTAAACCTTGTTATTAAGCAATTGTTGCATGTAGTTATAATTGCGTCTTGCCAGTGTTTCAATCAAAAATACGACTGGCAGTTGAGAAGTCACGTTCACCTCATCGTCTACATATTCAGGCGTCAGGTGATAAGCAAAGTTGATATCCGATTGTCTTGCCAGTGAATTCGTGGAGGAATTCGTAATGCTGATGATTTTGCTCCCCAAACTCTTCAGATCACCTACCTTCCTTAGGATGACGTCCGTTTCTCCTGACACGGAGCAAATAATCGACACCGTATTCGTGTATTGCCTGCTGATCAGATGGAAGGGATAGTAAGCATCCTGGATATGGAAGGTGCTTTGACCCAAATTTGAAAACTGTCGGGCTGCATAAGCAGCAATCACGCCTGATGTACCGATTCCAAAAAAGAGCGCGACTTCAGAATTGGTGATCAGTTCCACTGCAGCCTGTATTTTTTCTTCGTATTCCGACTGCATCGAACGGCTGAAAAACTCTTCGACGATTTCTGAAGTTTCAAAAACCTTCTTATTGTGTTTGCGGTTGTCCATTTCCTTCAGATGCAGCTTGCACTCCCAGATATTTTCGAAACCCAGCTTGCTGATGGTCCGCGTAACCGTTGCCGGCGATACATGGGTCTCGGAAGCTATCTCGCGAACACTCATGCGGATGACTTTTTGGGTATGTTGCACAATGTACTCGTATACCTTTAACTCTGTATTCGTCAGTAACTTGACATTCTCTTGATTGAACACGTAAAAACCCCTTTATCCGGAACAAAATAAGCTCTGAGGCGTGCATTAGTTCGTTGTCTTTTCTTCTTAACCATTTTACCATTTATTCTGGGAAAAACAAAAAACAAAACAACTTTACAGAATGCAAAGTTGTTTTGTTTTTTTTTGAGGCCTATTGTTGGAAGATGTCTTCCGAAAGGCTTTCGCGAAACGCTTCGATTTTGCGCAATCTGCTCTTTTCGCTGTGGGCGATATCCAGTTCATCCAACAGGGGAACCAGCATCTCATAGGTTTCCAAAACGCTGTCTCCGCGCATTTCGATTTTTGCGGGGAAAACTTTCGCTTCAAACAAATATTTGTACAGTTCGAACTGGATATCACGCGATTTATCGGAAGTCAGGACAGTCGCCAGCAGCACTTCCCCCGATTTTTTATCCGCGATAGCCATCATCTTCACGAAACGCGGCCGCTCGCCTTCTTTGAAGGTGAGTGGTTGCGGCAAGTAGAACAAGTCTATTTCGAAGGTATTCTTCAAGAATTGTTTCTTTTCCATCATCAGACGGCGGATTTCGAACTGGGAAAGCATCAGATCGTAAGGCCCTTTCGTCAATTCTCCGCCGGTCAGGAACGCCAAGATATGTTCTTCTTTCAATTTCCAAACGCTGTCCTTTGTTCCGGCTTGATAATAGTACCGCGTAGGAACATCATCCGCGCCAAAATCTTTATCGAAGTTCATTTTGCTGTAGGTCGGGAACATTTCCAAAAAGCTCTCCAAGACCCGTTCAAAAAGAGTGATGTCCTCTTCAGTCGCGGACCATGGAACAAAACCTGGCGTGAAATCAAGCAGTTCCGGCCAAGCTTTTTTGCCGCGGAATTTGACATCCGTCGTGCGGATGCGGTTATAATCGATTTCTTCCAGTTTGTTCCGATCGACAAATTCCAGCCTGATGTTTTTCAGTTTTTCGGTGTATTCCCCGATGCCATCCGCTTCCGTGAACTCCGATTCCAACAGATCCAAATAGAGGATGTATTCCGAAACATCCCGGAAGACGCTCAATCCGATACTTTCCTCATCCAGTCCATCCAACGCGAAGAATACAGGCTCTTTGCGATCGGAATATTTGATCCCGACAACATCCGTGTCCTTCATTTTTTCCCAAGGCTTCAGTTTGTGGAAAGCCTTTATGTTCTCGTACAATTTTTGATAATCTCTCATTCATTTCTCCTATCTATAAAAAAACATACGCCTGAAGCACGAAAAACACACTGCAATCCGTTTTTCCTGTTCGGCTTATTGAATCAAAGTCCTTTCCTATGCTATCATATCTTGAACCTCGCATCAATTTTTCTTTTTTAAGGAGTCCGAAAATGATCTTTTCTTTCAAGGATATCGAACACAGCAAATCGATCGCCAGAGAAACATCTCTGTACACGCACCATCGCAATGAAAAAGCTCTTTTTATGCATGTCGAGAATTATGTCATTTTCCATCGCGTCCCCAGCTTCGCTGAATTCGTGGAGACGGAAGCCTATTTGGAATCGGAGCATCAAAAATATGGCCAGAATTTCATAAAATTCATCTGGCCTGAAGATTGCGAAATCCCTCAGCCTATCATTTCCTACTTGGGTTCGAACGGCTTCAACCTGGAAGTATTGGAACTGTATGCAGCCCCTCCCGGAACTTTTGTGCCCACTAGCACCGAAACGCCTCCCAATGTCCAAGTGGAATGGGTGAACGCCGATAAACGTGATGCCTATCTGACCTTATCCACACAAGCCGACAAGGAAATCAATGCGGAATTTGCGGAACAGAAACACCCTTACACGCTGGCCAAATTCGCTAATCCGGCTTTCCGTCCCATCGTGGCCATCCGCTCCGGCGAAGCGGTCGGTTCCATCGATCTTTACCTTAAAGAGGACAGCATCGAGATCGACAACTTCCATGTGGCTCCCGCTGCCCGGCGCATAGGGATCGGAACCGCCTTGCAGCAATTTGTAATGGACCATGCCGAGGGAAAGACCGTCCTTTTGGTGGCGGATGCCGCGGATACGGCGCGCGAGATGTACAATCGTCAAAATTACACATACATTTCCTTCCGCTACGAACTCCTGAAAATACTATAGAAAAACAACGCACCTTCCCCACCCGACAAATTGCCGGATGAGGAAGGTGCGTTGCGTTTTTATTCGATTTCGTTGATTTGGTAGATTTCCACCGCGTAGTTCGCTTCGATTTCCGCGATGATTTTATCCACGATCTGCTGGCACAAAACCCTTGAACTGTTGACGACCGCCAAGCCGATGACGGCCTGGTTCAGCATATCCTGCTCCGAAACTTCCGCAATGCTGACATTATAGCGTTGGTGCATTTTGGCAAGGATACTTTTCACGACGCTGCGCTTGTCCTTCAAGGAATAGGAATCGAAAAGCCGCATAGACAGTTCCACAGCCAACACATTCATCATAATCGCCCCATTTTTGTTTAATATGGAAACATTCGCTCTTCACGAAAAAATAACCGAAACGGCCCCTTCTGTCAAGGAACAGCTCCGGTTATCGGATAAATCCAAGGCGGGAATCATCACACTCTGCTAATAATCTTGAATGTCTTTGCGTTCGCCTTTGAAATTGTTTTTCTTTTGGTGGCGTTCGATGAGGACTTTGGTCACATCGGCAACGTCGACGCCCTGATCGTACAGGAGTACGCCGAGATGATAAAGCAGGTCGGCGGTTTCGTTGGCCACTTCATCTTTGTCGTGGTTTTTGGCGCCGATGACGACTTCGAATGCTTCTTCGCCGAATTTCTTGGCGATTTTGTCCGTTCCCTTGTCCAGCAAATAGTTGGTGTAGGACTTTTCGTCGTGTCCGACAGCGCGCTGGCGGATGGTCTCTTCCAGGTCATCCAGCCCGAAGGCAACCGGAACATCGAAACAGCTTTCCGTATTGCGGTGACAAGTCGGTCCGGCCGGGTCAACCATGATCAGCAAAGCATCCTGGTCGCAGTCCAGGTACATGTCCTTGACGAACTGGTAGTGCTCGCTGGACTCTCCCTTTTTCCAGAGTCTGTCCTTGCTCCTTGAGAAGAACCAGACAACCTCATCCCGTTTTGTCAATTCGAAGGCCTCTTCATTCATGAAGCCGACCATCAAAATATTTTTGTTCGTAAAGTGCTGAAGAACGACAGTCAATAACCCTTTCGAAAAATCAGGCACTAGTGCATCGTATTTAGACATTGCGCATATCCACTCCATTCTCCGTGCAGCATTGTTTCACTTCGGCGATTGACACTTCTTCATCATGGAAGATGGAAGCTGCCAAACCGGCCGATACATCGGTTTCCTTGAACAAGTCGGCGAAATGCTGGGCATTGCCGCCGCCTCCGGAAGCGATGACCGGAATCGATACTAAGGCTTGGATCTTATTCAGCAGGCGGTGATCAAAGCCCTGCTTCATGCCGTCATAGTCCATGCTGGTAACCAGCAATTCGCCAGCCCCGAGCGCTTCCACTTGCTGTACCCAGTCCAACGTCTTGATGTCGGTCCGTTTTTTGCCGCCGTGGGTATAGCAGTACCATTCCTCTTTGTCGGCTTCCCATTTCGCATCGACAGCGATGCAGATGCATTGGCTGCCGAACTTGTCGCTCGCTTCTTTAATCAACTGCGGATTCGCCAACGCAGATGAATTCAGGCTGACTTTATCCGCTCCGGCGTTCAGCAGACGGGAAATGTCATCCGTCGATTTGATGCCGCCGCCGATCGTCATCGGGATGAACAGCTGCTGTGCCGTTTTGCGGATGACATCGATCATCAGGTTGTGGCCGGTCTCGGTTGCGGAAATGTCCAGAAAGACTAGTTCATCCGCACCCAACGCATTGTAGCGCTTCGCCAGTTCAACCGGATCGCCGATATCACGCAACCCCTTGAATTGGATTCCTTTGACGACGGTGCCGTCCTTCACATCCAGGCAGGGAATGATCCGTTTCTTAATCATGCCAAGCCCTCCCAGAAGGCATCGGTGTTGGCCGCTTTGCCGACGATCGCTGCCGCCACTCCCAAAGCTTCCAATTTTTTGATGTCTTCGATGTTGCGGACGCCGCCTGAAGCGGTGATGGGATGGGTCGAGATTTCGACAAGCTTGCCCGTCAACTCAAAGTTCGGTCCGGCCATCTTGCCGTCTTTCGAGATGTCCGTATAGATGATGCCGCCCAAGGCCATCGGATTCGTCGCTTCCACGACATCATAGATGGTCTGCCGGCCCGTTTCGGTCCAGCCGTTGACGGCTACCAGTTCGCCTTTCGCATCCAGACCCAGGTAGATCTTGCCGGGGTATTTCGCCGTCATCTCCGCCAACCACGGCAGATCCTGCAGTCCTTTCGTCCCGACGATCACATAGCTGGCGCCTTTATCGAAATAGTGCTTGATGGTTTCTTCGGAGCGGATACCCCCGCCGATTTCGACAGGCAACGCGCTCTGCTGCAAGAGTTGCTCAATAAAAGGTGTTTCTTCCGGTTTTTGGTTCAAAGCCCCCATCAGATCCACGATATGGATGCGTTTCACTTGCTCATATTGCGCATAGAAAGCGATGGCTTCCTGAGGCGTACGCTGCATTTCTTCTTTCGTGCCGTAGTCCCCTTCGGTCAGACGGACACTCTTGTTGTCGATCAAGTCGATCGCCGGCCAAATCTCTATCATTTATTTCCATCCCCCTTGCAAAGCTTGGTTCAAAATTTCCAGACCGTAATCCCCGCTTTTTTCCGGGTGGAACTGGATGCCGATGACGTTATCCCTTTGGACGATCGCCACGATTTCCTGGCCATAGTCCGCCGTTGCCACGACATTTTCGTCGGTCACTACCTTGTAGGAATGGATAAAGTAGACATCTTTGTCCAAACCAGGATAGTCGGAATGCAGATTGTTCCAGCCCAAATGCGGAACCGGCAAGTCGCTGACGATGTACTTCACTTCGCCCGGCAAAAAGCCCAACCCATCGACATCGCCTTCTTCACTGTGCTGGAACAGCAGTTGCATCCCGAGACAGATGCCGATGAATGGCTTGGTTTGCTCCAATTCAGTCAGCAGTTCCCGCAAGCCGATTGCATCAATCCGCTCGATGGCATCCTTGAAATGCCCTACGCCCGGCAGGACGACGACATCCGCCTTGCGCAATTCATCTTCGTCGTGCGTCAGGATTGTTTCATAGCCCAGAAAACGGATGGCGTTCGTCAAGTTCGCGATGTTCCCCAATCCATAGTCAACGATCGCTATCATTCGATCACTCCTTTTGAGGAAGGCAAGCGCTGCACGTCGGAATCGGCCATCGCGATGCGCAAGCTTTGCGCGAAGGCTTTGAAGATGGCTTCGATTTCATGGTGCGTGTTGCCGCCGCGGATCAAGTCGATATGTGCCGTGTAACGGGCATTGATGACCAAACCATGGAAAAATTCTTCAACCAGTTCCACATCGAAGCTGCCGACTTTTTCTTTCGAAAATTCGGCATTGAAACTCAGATAAGGGCGGCCGCTGATGTCGATGACGGAACGCGCCAACGTTTCATCCATCGGCACATAGGCGCTCCCGTAGCGGTTGATTGCGCCTTTGTCCTGACCCAATTCAGCCAGCAACTGCCCCAAGACGATCCCGACATCCTCGGTTGTGTGGTGATCGTCCACATCTGTGTCGCCGTCCACCTGCACATCCAAAACGAAGTGGCCATGGAAAGCGAACAAATCCAACATATGATTCAAGAAGCCCACACCCGTATTGATGATGGAAGGTTCCAACCCTCGTTTCAAGGTGATGGCGATTTTCGTTTCTTTGGTAATGCGCTCTTTTGATACGCTCACAGTTGTTCTCTCCATTCTCTGATGATTTCGGCTAAGGCATCCAACTGTTCATCCGTGGCGATCGAGTAACGGACAGCCGTTTCGATGCACGGGATGCCTGATTTTTCATAGGTGCGCGGCTGATAGCCGTGGTCGATGATCCATTGGCCCAAAGACGGCGCCAATTCACCGTAAGTGAAGACAAAATTCGTTTCGCTCGGCAATACGGAAAGAACATCCCCGACTTCCTCATTGAAGATGGCCTTCAATTTTGCGGACAGGCGGCGCTGATCGGCCATGAAGGCCTTCAGCCTTTCCGGACGCTCCAACAAAAAGGCCGCAATGCTCAAAGACAGGGTATTGAGCGGATACGGGTGCGCGATAGAATTCAGCAACTGCATCGTTTTCGCCGTTGAACTGGCGATGCCGATGCGCAGTCCGGCCAAACCGTAAATTTTTGACAAGGTACGCAAAAGGATGACATGGTCTCCGACCGGCCGTGCCGGTGGGTTGTCCACGAAATCCATGTAAGCTTCATCCAGAATCAGATAGCCGCCGTATTCGGCCAGCAACTCCGCCGTCTTATCGATGAATGCTGCAGGATGCAACCCGCCCAGCGGGTTGTTCGGTTGTGAAACGATGAAATAGGAAGGTTTTTCCTTCGCAATGATGGCGTAAACTTGGTCATAGTCAAAGGTATAATCCGCTCTGCACGGCACTTTGATGATTTCGCGTTGGAATTGCGCGGCATACTCTTCGTACATGACGAAATCCGGCTCCAGCATCAGGATCGGTCCGTCCCCCAATAGGATCGTGCACTTCTGGATCCATTCATCCGACCCGTTGGCAAATGCGATCAGCGCGGGGTCCTCACCGTGGAAAGCGGCGTATGCTTCCGTCAGGCGGTTGATGGCATCATCCGTATACTCCTGGAAGCGCGTCGCTACTGCTATTTCCGCGATTTCTTCATCCGTCAGCGCACGGATGGGACTTTCGTTTTTGTTGATGCGGATCATTTGTCGTCCCCCATTCTGACGGCCAAGGAGTCGTGGTGGGCCTGTAGCGATTCTTCGGTCGCGATCAGCATTCCGGCCGGAGCCATTTTGCGGAACGTTTCTTTCTTCAGGTTCAGGACCGAGTTCGGGCGCAGGAAGTCGTTGACGGACAGTCCGTTCGCGAAGCGGGCATTGCCCCCGGTAGGCAGCACGTGGCTAGGTCCGGCAACATAATCCCCGATTGCTTCAGGCGAATATTCGCCGATGAAGATTGCTCCGGCTGTTTCGATCGCATCTATGTAGTCTTCCGCATCTTTTGTCTGGATCGAAACGTGCTCTCCCGCAATCAGATTCACGACTTCGATGTTTTCTGCTTTACCGCTCGTCAGGATCGGGAAGTGGTTGTGCTTCAAACTCTCCTCGATTACTTGGAGGCGGCTTTGTTTCGCTTTCTGGACAAGCAGTTCGGCTTCGATGGCAGCCAATTTCTCTTCGTTGTCGCAGACAAGGAAGGTACGGGCCAATTCATCATGCTCGGCTTGCGCCAACAGGTCGATGGCAACCCATTCGTTGTTCGCCGTTTCATCGACGACTACAACGATTTCGGAAGGCCCGGCGATCGAATCGATGCCGACATCTCCGTAGACCAATTTTTTCGCCAAGGCGACATACTGATTCCCTGGTCCGACGATCTTGTCGACGCGCGGAATGGTTTCCGTACCGTAAGCCAAAGCCGCGACGGCTTGGGCGCCGCCCACTTGATAGACGTGCGTCACACCACAGATATAGCAAGCAGCCAAAGTCGCTTGGTTGATGGCGGTCTTTTGCGGCGGCGTCACGACGATCGTTTCCTTCACGCCCGCCACATTTGCCAAAACGGCAGTCATGAGCACTGTGGAAGGATAACTCGCTTTTCCGCCCGGCACATAGATGCCGACTTTATTCAACGGATGGATTTTCTGGTACAGTTCCCCAGCCGGAGACTGTTGCCACTTGATGCTTTCTTGATAGACCGTGATGTTGTCGCGGGCTTCCTCCAAAGCAGCGCGCAAGTCCGCGTCCAGCGTGTCGTAAGCTTCCTTGATGACGCTTTGCGGCACTTCCAATTCCGTGATATCCGCTCCATCGAAACGTTTTGCGTATTCGAAAAGCGCAGCATCGCCTTTTTCCTGGACCGTCTGGATGATTTCCATCACGGCCTGCGTCTTCGAAAAGTCGATCGTGTTTTTGGTTTTGTAAGCTTCTTTGAACGTTTTAGTTGTGTACATTATCCTTCACCTTCAATTGATTGATTATAGTCTGGATTTCATCATATTTGGAGAAATAAGCATGCTTATTCGAAATCAGGCGTGCGTTTATGTCATCAAGCCGGACCTGCTCACTCAAGCCGTTATCATGCAGCGTTTTGCCGGATTGGACGATATCCATGATGGCATCCGCCATATCGATGGTCGCGGCCAATTCGACGGACCCTTTAAGCATGATGATTTTCACGGGTTGCTTGATGGAATCAAAATATTGTCTGGTGTAGTTCACGTACTTCGTCGCAACGACTGGATAAACGTCCTTCTTCTCTTTGCTGGCAATGGCGAAATGGCAATAGCCGAAAGGCAGGTCCATCAGGTTGTTGATGTTGCAATTCTGTTCAATCAGAATATCGCTTCCGGTGATGCCAAGATCCGCGATCCCTTCCTCCACATATACGGGCACATCTTCTCCTTTGACCAAGATGAAGCGGGTGTCCTTCGTTTGAATGACCAATTCCCGAGAAACGGACTTCAATGCTGTCGACCATTCCGTCAGGTTGATCTGATCCAAGTATTGGATAAAATCCTTAAGCTGTCTGCCTTTTGATAGCGCGATAGTAATCATTTTTTCCCTCCGTTAATTGTTGATGGCCATTCCGAATGCTTTGGAAGAGCTTGTATATTGACCGCCCGAAGCGACGGGCTCCGTTTGGTTTTCGCCGTACAGCTGGATAAAGATGCCTTTGTAATAGGATTGGTTCGGCAACGCCAGCATATCCGCATAAACGTAATCCACGTTCTTGCTCTTCAGCGTCGCTTCCCATTCAGCCAGTTCATTCAAATGTCCTGTCAGTTCAGGATAGTGTTCCTTCAGATAGCCGGCCTGTTCCGTTGGTGCTTGATCCATCAAACCAATCAGCGGATGGTCCGCTCCCAAACGGTGCTTCAAGGCATCCTGGTTTCTTTCGCAGATGAACTTGCGGACGGAAGGATCCTCCAACTCCCGCGGGCTCAGAATTTTTTTCAGTAATTTATTATGGCTGACTACCGCAACCGATAGGGAAAGGTCCAATTCCCTCTCCATGAAGGTGATCATATCGCCCAAAACTTCGATTTGTTTCGGAATCGAATCGGTAAATGTTTCCACACCCAATTGGTGACGCTCTTTGAGCAGCGAATAGACCGGGCCGGAATAGGCTATTTTATCGGCGCGTAAATGGTACTGCTTGCGGTATCTCACGATGGCATTGGTCCAGTCACTGCGCAAGGCGAAAAGTTTGTCTCCGCTTTGCCATTTATGACGGTCCAGCATCAGGTGCAAGTCATCATGAGACAGTTGTGTCCACTCAAATTTCTCTACGACTCCCAGGTCGATCAGATCGTACCCTAAGTGGTGGAAATGATGGAGAAACCCCATCTCTCTTTGTTTCTTCGCTAGCAACGATTCATTCGTCATCATTTCGTCCAAACTGTCTCACTCCCATTTCTTTTTGATAAGTCATCTGTTATCCTTAGAATATCGTTAGAATACCATTAGACGTTGGTGTTATCATACCATATAAAGCTACTAGATTGTATCCTAAAATGATGACACTTTAAGAAGGAAGGAAGATAGAAGATGCTCAGCGACAGACACGTCCATACTCCCTATTGCCTGCACGGTTCATCCGATGCTTTGGAAAATTATGTGAAGGTTGCCATCGGAGCGGGTCTCGAATCCATCACATTCACGGAACACGCGCCTTTACCGATGGAAGATCCGCTTCCGGACAAGGACAGTTCGATGCGCCCTGAGGATGTCGATGCCTACCTTGCCGATGTCCGCGCACTCTCCAAAAAATATGCAGGCATCATCGAGATTCATGCCGGATTCGAATTGGATTATCTGGAAGGAAAGGAAGCGGAAACGCGCGCTTTCCTGGAAAAATACCCGGAAACGGTCCCCCACTCGATTCTGAGCGTCCATTTCGTCCAGCTCGCGCCGGAAGAATATTTCTGCATCGACTTGGACCGCGAATCCTTTACGCAAAAAGGCGCGGAAATCGGCTTCGAAACGCTCTACACACTTTACGAAGCGGCGGTCAAAAAAGCCTTGGCGCTTCCGTACGGGGAATTGACTCCCAAAAAAATCGGGCACATCAATCTGATCCATAAGTTCCAAAAAGCTTATAGCATCAGTGATCCGATCGACTGGAAGCTGCTATTGGATAAGGTGAAGGAGAGCGGCTATACGCTTGATTACAATTTTGCCGGAATCGACAAACCGGACTACGGCAAAACTTACCCGGATCCGGAAATGATGGCCTACGCCATCAAAATCGGCCTCTCCTACGAGAAGGGTTCCGATGCGCATGCGTCCCATGAAGTCGCCCGCTATTTCGGATCAGCACCAGAAACGGAATATGACGACTGGAAAGAAGCCTGAAAATGGCTTCTTTTTTAGACTATCAGCAACAGCTGCTCGACTTGACATTCATCCGATTTGACGAGTTGCCTGATTTTGGCCTCTACAGCGACCAAGTGATCGCCATCATCGAAAAACAATTGAGTTTCCTGAACGCCACTCAGGAAGAGCGCATCATCACACCGACTATGATCAATAATTACGTAAAACTGCAGCTGATCGATAAACCCGAGAAAAAGAAATATTTCAAAACCCACATCGCCCAACTGATCGTCATCACCTTGCTCAAACAGGTATTGCCGTTGTCGGAGGTGAAAAAAGGACTGGAGCTGCAAGTTTCCATCCGCGGATTCCAGATAGCCTACGACACTTTCTGTCAGGAATTGGAATATGCTTTTCGGATGCTCTTCCGTGATCTCGACAAGAAAGAGCATTTCACCTACACATTGGAGGATATCCACAGTGAAAACATCGCTTTGAAGATGATCACGCTGTCGCTTGCTTCGAAATTATTGACACAAAAAATCATATTGGTCGACGGCGTCAGTCACGCCTCCCAAAAAGGAGAGAATACTCATGATCAAACCTAATTCCATTGCTGTCTTGGCCGATTCCTGCAACGATATTCCGCAGGAGCTGCTCGACAAATACCACATCTACACTTTGCCGCTGATGATCAATTATAAAGACGCGAGCTACCGCGATCGGGTCGACATCACACCGGAGCAAGTCTACGAAAGATTCCAGGAAGAGATACCGAAGACCAGTTTGCCCTTGCCGGAAACGATTGCAGACACTTTCGCCAACATCAAAGCAGATGGGTTCGATCACGTGATCGTATCCGCCATTTCCAGCGGCTTGAGCGGCACCTGCCAAGCCATCAAATTAGTGGCGGAAGATATTGAAGATATGCGGATCGCCGTCATCGATACGTTGAATATCGCCATCGCATCCGGATTTGTGGCACTTTACGCCGCCGAACAGATCGAAGCGAGTCTTCCGTTCGAGGAAGTCGTTTCGAAAACACAAGCAGCCGTGAAACAGTCCACCATCCTGTTCGGGGTCGGCACCTTGGAGTACCTGATAAAGGGCGGCCGCATCGGTAAAGTTTCCGGCATCCTGGGAAGCGCCTTGAACATCAAACCGATCATCTCCTGCAACGAAGACGGCATCTACGATACGGTTGCGAAAGTACGCGGCCGCAAACAAAGCATCCAGAAACTGATCGACATGACCCGTGAAAAACTGGGTCAGCACAAAAATTACTACTTGTCGATCTGCCACGGGGACGCCTACGAAGAGATGCTCGTCATGAAAGACCAGTTGAAGGATCTGGTCGCCGGAGCCAAAATCTACGCCGAAGGCCAAATCTCGCCGGTATTGGGTGTCCACACCGGACCCGGATTGCTGGGAATCGGCATCATGGTTCTGGAAGACTAAAAGAGTGTGATGATTCGCGGGAGGGGATGAGCACTAAGAGGACTAACCCAAAGAGGACGCTCTTTGTCCTCGTGGGCTAGTCAGCTTAGGCGGAGTCCCCTGCGAATCAGAACACGTTTACACGGAGTGTGATGAATCCCGCTCTAGAAATCGAGTACTAAGAGGCTATTACGAGAACGGGCGCTTTTTGCCCGTGACGTAATCGCAGCTTAGGCACAGATTT
>JASKKA010000017.1 GCA_030153215.1 Trichococcus sp. | reverse complement strand
AGTTGGATAGCCAGGTAACCGGCGGATTGGCCTTCGCTTTTGATTAGGAAATAATCCAATTTGCCTGTTTCGATATCCGCTTCCAGATTCGCTTTGGACTGGATATTCTCCAACATATAGGCAACCTGTGCCGGACCGAGGATCGGCAGATAGTATTCATGCCAGATGATGTCAGCCAAGCGGGAAAGTTCGTTGATCTGTTCCAAGCTTTCGACAGGTTCCAAGTGGAGTGACGTTTCGCGCAAGAACAGTTGTGGAGTTGTCATATCAAGCCACCAACTTTACTAGGAAATATTTCTTTTTGCCGCGACGCACTAAAATGAAGCGGCCTTCGAAAGAATTTTCGGAAGTGATGACGAATGCCAGATCCGTGACTTTTTCGCCGTTGATGGAAATGGCTCCATTTTGGATATCTTCGCGTGATTGGCGGCGGGAAGGTTCGATGCCCAAGTCGACCAGCCAAGTCACTAACTCCTGTTCCTTCAGGTCGCATTCGAAAGTCGGCATATTTTTGAAGCCTTCTGCGATTTCATCTGCAGTCAATTCCTTCACTTCTCCTGTAAATAGGGCTTCGGTGATCTTCAGCGCGTCCGCCAAGGCCTGTTCGCTATGGACGAAGCGCGTCATTTCGGATGCCAATACCTTTTGTGCTTCGCGTTTGTGCGGTTCTGTTTCTACTTTTTCAGCTAGCGCATCAATCTCGTCCTTCGAAAGGAAAGTGAAGTATTTCAAGTATTTGATGACATCGCGGTCGTCCTGGTTCACCCAGAATTGGTAGAACTCATAAGGCGTTGTTTTTTTCGGATCCAACCAAACCGCACCGCCGGCAGTCTTGCCGAACTTCGTGCCGTCAGCCTTCAGCATCAGAGGAATCGTCAAGCCGAAAGCTTTTGCCTCCGCACCTTCTTTTTTGCGGATCAGGTCCAATCCGGCAGTGATGTTGCCCCATTGATCTTGGCCGCCGATTTGAAGGTTTACGCCTTCGTTCTGGAAAAGGTGCAGGAAGTCCATGGATTGTAGAATTTGGTAAGTGAATTCCGTGAAGGAAATGCCCGTGTCCAGACGGCTGGCTACGATATCTTTGGCCAACATCGTATTGATGTTGAAGTTCTTGCCGAAGTCGCGCAGAAAATCCAACAGCGTCAAATCTTTTGTCCAATCATAGTTGTTGACGAGACGGATATCGGCTGAACTGTCGGACAGGAATAATTTCTTCATTTGAGAGGTCAGAGCATTTGCATTCTGGACGACTTGATCCATCGATTGCAGAACCCGTTCCTCGCTCTTTCCGCTTGGGTCGCCGATTGACCCAGTCGCACCACCGATCAGGATGACAGGCCTGTGACCGGCCAATTGGAATCTCTTCAATACGATGAAGGGGATCAAGTGTCCAATATGCAGACTGTCACCGGTTGGGTCAACGCCGCAGTAGAGACCGATCTGCTCATCCTCCGTTAATTTCCGCAAACCTTCAGCGTCCGTTTGTTGATTGATGGCGCCGCGCCATTCTAATTCATCGATGATATTCATGTGTTTCATTCCTCTTCTCGTAAATTTATATGCAAAAAATCCCTGTCCAAACAAGAAAATTCTTGTTTGAACAGGGACGATCGTTACCGTGTTACCACCCAGTTTGCAGAGTCATCCCGGATCGGAAAGACTTTGCCACTCTGACATGTATCGTATGCCGGCCGCTTATGCGCATAAGAAAGCTCCAAAGTGTAATTCGAACCTAGGCTTGCATCAGCTTCCACCAAACGCTGATTCTCTGTAGGACAAAATCCCGATTCTACTGTCTTTTTCATCACTTTTTATTGTATTGGTTAATTGTCGTAAGTATAGCGCAGCAAAACTTTATATGTCAACCGTGACAAGTAAAAAAGTAATATTTCATAAATGTTACAAAAACGTGCCGACCCCGAAATATTACTGATGGCGCGGATTTGGACGAATTAAGCGAATCGTTTTACAGGAATGTTACAGTTAGGATACAACTTGTCGAAACCGGGTTAAACGAAAAAAAACTATGTTATGATTCATTATGTTGATGAATCTTAAGAAAAACTATAAAAAGTTAAAAGATATATAAGTATTATAACTGACGACAATCGAATGTAAGTGGAGGAATTAGACTTGAAGAAGAAATTAGTGGCTATCGCATTAGCAGGTACGATCCTTGCAACAAGTATAGTAACGCCTTTTACAGCTCAAGCAGACGAAATCTTAACAAAAATCCAACAGCAAGAAACCAAAATTTCTGAATTGGACAGCAAACAAAAAACGGCAGAAGAAAACTTGTCTGCAATCACTGCAGAAGTTGATGCAGCCGAAAAGAGAGCAGAGACTTTATTGGCAAACCGCGTAAAGACACAAGATGAGATTGTGGCTTTGCAAGAAGATATTGCCGAATTGCAAGTTGTCATCGCGCAACGCGAAGAACAACTGGATGAACAAGCAAGATCGGTTCAAGTGAACGGTTCAAACGAAAACTACTTGAATTTTATCGTAGCATCCGAATCTTTCACAGATTTAGTATCCCGCATCGATGTTGTTTCAAAAATGGTTTCAGCCAATAAAGAATTGGTAGAAAAGCAAGTTGCGGATCAGAAAGCTGTTGAAGAAAAGAAAAATAAAACCGAAGAAAACTTGAATGAAATCAATGCAATGGCCATGGAGTTGGAACAACTTAAAGGCGATCTGCAAGTGAAGAAAATCGAACAAGAGAGCGCAGTTGCCGCTTTGGCTGCCGAAAAAGCAACAGCTGAATCCGATCGCCAAATGTTCTTGGCGCAAAAAGAAGAAGCTGATCAAAGAGCTGCTGCAGAAGCCGCTGCGATTGCAGCTGCTGAAGTTGCTGCAGCAACAGCCGCACAAGCAAGTTCAGAAGAGTCTTCGACCGCTGCTTCATCCGTTGACATTGCATCAAATACAGTTGCAAGTTCAGAGTCAGCAGCTCCTGTTCAAACAGTTGTCAGCACTCCTGTAGCGGAAAGTGCACCTGTCGTGTCTGCTCCTGCAGCAGTTGCACCAGTCGTGACTGCACCGGTTGTAGCTGCGCCAGTCGTGACTGCACCAGCGTTATCAGCACCAACAGGCGATGTTGTTTCCATTGCTGCGAAATACATCGGCGTTCCTTATGTATGGGGCGGAAAAACACCATCAGGTTTTGACTGCTCAGGCTTCACGTCTTATGTCTTCAGAGAAGCATACGGCATCGAAATAGGTGGCTACACAGTTCCTCAAGAAAACTCAGGTACACAGATTGCTGTATCAGCCGCACAAGCGGGAGATTTGATTTTCTGGGGTTCAAGAGGCGCGACTTATACAATCTATTGACCTTGACGCGGCGTCAAGGTGTAAGATGAAAGCATCGGAGGGGATAGGATGGAATACACAATCCAAAAATTGAGCAGGTTGGCCGGTGTCAGCACGAGGACGTTGCGTTTCTATGACGAAATCGGTCTGCTGAAGCCCAAACGCACCAGCACCTCTGGCTATCGCATCTACGGAGAGGCAGAGGTGGACAGGCTACAACAGATTCTGTTCTTCAAACAGCTGTCCTTTTCGCTTGACGAGATCAAATCAGCGATGGATGATCCTGAATATGATGCGGAACAATCATTGGTCGCTCACAAACAGGTACTGTTGGAGAAAAAGAAAGAAATTGAATTGCTGATCAAAACGGTGGATGCTACGTTGGAAGAAACAAGAGGAGGCAAAAAAATGAGCGACAAGGAAAAATTTGAAGGTTTGAAAAGGGAGCTGCTCGACGAGAACGAAACCCGCTTCGGGCAGGAAATCCGCGATAAATATGGCAAAACGAGCGTAGAAGCATCAAACAAGAAATTCGCCGGAATGAGCGAAGCAGATTTTGATGCGATGCAGGAGATGGCTGTGCGATTGCAGAAACTGCTGACGGAAGCGATGGCTACGGGGGACGCCGCTGGGGAAGGTGCTTTGGCGGTTGCCGCCTTGCACAAACAGTGGCTGAGCTACACTTGGCCGACCTACTCGCCGGAAGCGCACCGCGGGCTGGCCCAGATGTATGTCGACGACGAAAGGTTCACTGCTTACTACGACAAATCATCCGGCAAAGGGGCCGCAGCCTTTTTGCGGGATGCGATCCACAACTACACGGACAAATGATGAATGACACTGGCTTGGCCGGAAGCTGTAATGCGCTTTCGGCTTTTTTGCGGGGATCTTGAGCCGCCGGTGATGGTGCAGTGTTGCCGCATGTTTCGAATTTCGCCCCCCCAACTCTTGACTTTTGTGGTAGAATGGTACGGTAAGTTGCGTACATTCGCAAAGAACTTAGAATTCAGGGAGGCACTCATTCGTGGCTAAAGACAAAAATACATTTTATATCACTACTCCAATCTATTATCCGAGCGGTAAGCTCCACATCGGTAATGCATATTCGACTATCGCATGCGATGTCATGGCGCGCTATAAAAAACTGATGGGATTCGATGTGTTCTACCTGACGGGTTCAGATGAGCACGGACAGAAAATCGAAAATAAAGCAGCAGAATTGGGCATCACGCCGAAAGAATATGTGGACGGAATGGCCCAGGATATGCAGGAATTATGGAAACGTCTGGACATCTCCAACAACAAATTTATCCGTACGACAGACGATGATCATGTGCAGGCAGTTCAGCAAATATTCGAACAATTATTGGCACAGGGTGATATCTATCTTGGCGAATACGAAGGCTGGTATTCCGTTTCCGACGAAGAATTCTTCACGGAAACGCAATTAGCTGAAGTGTACCGCGATGCCGACGGAAAGATCATCGGAGGGGTTGCTCCAAGCGGACATGAGGTCGAATTGGTGAAAGAGGAGTCCTACTTCTTCCGCATGAGCAAATACGCGGATCGTCTGTTGGCTTATTACGAGGAGCATCCTGATTTCATCCAACCGGAGTCGCGCAAAAACGAGATGGTCAATAATTTCATCAAACCGGGCCTTGAGGATTTGGCTGTTTCACGGACGACATTTACCTGGGGGATTCCGGTTAAGAGTAATCCCAAGCACGTGGTCTATGTTTGGATTGATGCATTGGCGAACTACATCACTGCGTTGGGATATGGATCAGCTGATGACTCGCTTTACCAAAAATATTGGCCGGCTGATGTGCACATGGTCGGAAAAGAAATTGTGCGCTTCCACACCATCTATTGGCCGATCATGCTGATGGCTTTGGATCTGCCGCTTCCGAAGAAAATCTTCGGGCATGGTTGGTTGTTGATGAAGGAAGGTAAAATGTCCAAATCAAAAGGCAACGTTGTGTATCCGGATATGCTGGTGGAACGTTTCGGTTTGGATGCTTTACGCTACTATCTGATGCGCGAAGTGACTTTCGGAAGCGACGGCATCTTTACGCCTGAGGACTACGTGAACCGGATCAATTATGATCTGGCGAATGATTTGGGCAATTTGTTGAACAGAACGATTGCCATGATCAACAAATATTTCGGAGGAAACATTCCATCCGCGCTTGCGGAGGAAACGGCTTTCGACGCGGAACTCAAAGCGATGGCAGCGGAAGTGACCGAGAATTACGTGAGGGAAATGGACAACATGCAGTTCAGTTCGGCACTATCCGAAACTTGGCGCCTCATTTCCCGCGCGAACAAATACATCGATGAGACAGCTCCCTGGGTCTTGGCGAAGGACGAGTCCAAGCAAGCGGAATTGGGCAGCGTTATGGCCCATTTGGCGGAAACGTTGCGCGTCGTCGGCATTCTCTTGTCTCCGTTCATGACACAGGCACCGTTCAGAATATATGAACAACTCGGACTGGACTTCGAAAAACAAGGCACTTGGGAAAACGTGACTTTCGGAACATTCCCGGCTGACGTAAAGGTAGTCGAAAAAGGCACACCGATTTTCCCTCGTTTGGTCACGGAAGAAGAAGTCGCCTACATTAAGGAACAAATGGGCGGAACGGCCCCAGT
Source organism: Trichococcus sp. (assembly GCA_030153215.1). Lineage (GTDB taxonomy): Bacteria > Bacillota > Bacilli > Lactobacillales > Aerococcaceae > Trichococcus. Next base: position 11,575 of record JASKKA010000017.1, on the reverse strand, counting down.
GGAAGAGGAAGCAGTCGCGGCCGAGTGGGATCCCTCGAATACCGTATTGGCTTCCGAAAAAGAAAAACAGATCAAGTATGAAGATTTCGATAAAGTCGAGCTGAAGGTAGCCGAGGTCATCGATTGCCAGAAAGTCGAAGGCGCGGATAAATTGCTGAAATTCCGTCTGGATGCGGGTGATGAAGGTCATCGCCAAATCCTGTCGGGTATCGCGCAATGGTATCCGGATCCAGCGTATTTCATCGGCAAGAAAGTCATCATCGTCGCTAACCTGAAAGCGCGTAAAATGAAAGGCGAAATCAGCCAAGGGATGATCCTTTCTGCTGAAAAGGATGGCGTCCTACAAGTCATACTCGCACCTGAAGCGGCAGCAAATGGTTCTACAGTGGCATAAAGTTTTTTGTGATTCAAGGAGCCTGGGGCAGTTGTCCTGGACTCCTTTGTCCATTTTAGATGCAGAAGAATCAGGGCGGACAATGGTCTTCCCGCAGGAATCGGAAAGGAAATTATGGATAAACTATTATTTGACACACACACGCATCTGAATGTGGACGCTTTTGCGGATGACGTGGACGCGGCCATCACAAGGGCTCACGAAGCCGGTGTCGCAAGATTTGCAGTAGTGGGCTTCGATGCGGACACAATAAAAAAATCGCTCGAATTGAGCGCGAAATATCCTGAAATCTACAGCATCATCGGCTGGCATCCTACGGAAGCAGCAACCTATACCGCTGCAGTGGAAGACAGTCTGATGGCATTGCTTGAAGAAAAAAAGGTTGTTGCCATGGGCGAAATGGGTCTGGATTATCACTGGGACACTGCGCCGCATGATGTCCAGGCGAAAGTATTCAGAAGGCAAATCGCGATCGCCAAAGAGTTGGAACTGCCGATCAGCATCCATATGCGGGATGCCATCGAAGACACCTACCGCATCCTGAAGGAAGAGGATGTACGCGACATCGGCGGCATCATGCACAGTTTCAGCGGTGATGCCGATTACATGAAGAAATTTTTGGATTTGGGTATGCACATTTCGATTAGCGGCGTCGTCACCTTCAAAAAAGCGACGGAAGTGCATGAAGTGGCAAAAGTTGTTCCGATCGAGAAACTGCTTGTCGAAACAGATGCGCCGTATCTGGCGCCCGTCCCTTTCCGCGGAAAGCGGAACGAGCCGGCCTATGTACGCTATGTAGCCGAAAAAATCGCGGAATTACGCGGAGAGACCTTCGAACGGATCGCGCTGCAGGCAACCAAAAACGCGAATACATTATTCGGATTGGATGACAAATGAAAATAGAAGAGATTATAGTGGTTGAGGGGAAAGACGATACCAAACGGATCAAGGAAGCGGTGGAGGCTGATACGATCGAAACAAACGGATCGGCAATCAACGAAGAAACGTTGCGGCTGATTGCTCATGCGCAAGCGACACGGGGAGTCATCGTCTTCACCGATCCGGATTTTCCGGGCGGCAAGATCCGGGCGATGATCGTGGAGAGGATCCCTGGCGTCAAGCATGCATTTCTGCGTAAGGATGACGCGCAATCTCCGAAAGGCGGAAGCCTCGGAATCGAGCATGCATCCCCCGAAAACATCAGGGAAGCGCTGAAGAATGTCTACACGCAAAGACAAGCTGAAACAAGCGATATCGACAGGAAATTCCTGGATGAATGGCACTTGGTCGGACATGCCGATTCAGGGCGTTATCGGGAATTGCTGGGAGATGCACTGGGGATCGGGCATACGAACGGAAAACAGTTGTTGAAGCGCCTGCGCATGTTCCAACTTGAAAAAGAAGATGTCAACACAGCGATGACGGCCATTTTGAAAGAACTGGATGAAAAGGATAGCCTGACCGCCCTGCGGCAGGAGGAGGAAAATAGATGACTGCATTAGAACACCATAAGGATATAGCAACACCAAGCAGAACGAACGCCATCTTAAAAAAATACCATCTGACCATGAAGAAAAGCCTGGGTCAAAACTTTCTGGTGGAACCGAATATATTGACGAAGATGGTGGCTGCGGCCGGAATCGACAAAAACACCAATGCGATTGAGATCGGACCCGGTATCGGAGCATTGACGGAGCGTCTGGCCAGAGAAGCCAAGAAAGTAGTAGCGTTTGAAGTGGACAGACGATTGGCGCCTATTTTGAAGACAGAACTTGCGGAATACGATAATATCGAAATTATTTTTCAGGATATTCTGCAGGCGAACGTTCCGCAAGTGATCGAGGAGCATTTTGAACCGGCTGAACGCTTGGTGGTGGCAGCGAATCTGCCTTACTACATCACAACGCCTATCATCATGAATTTCATCGAAACGGATCTGCCGATCGATACGTTCGTGATGATGATGCAAAAGGAAGTCGCGCAGCGTATGACGGCGAAGCCCGGAACGAAAGCCTTCGGTTCATTGACGATTGCGATCGACTACTATACGGAAGCCGAGATTGCCTTCATTGTGCCGAAGACCGTTTTTGTGCCGCAACCGAATGTCGATTCGGCAATCCTGAAGCTGCAACGCAGAGCGGAACCGAAAGTGAAGGTTACGGATGAAAAATTCTTTTTCGATCTGGTCCGGGCTGGTTTCAATCAACGCAGAAAAACACTCTGGAACAATCTGCTGTCCCGCTACGGTAAAACGGAGGAAGTCAAGGCGGCATTGACAGCGGGACTTGAAGAAGCCGGTATCGAGCCTTCGAAGCGGGCAGAAGCTTTGAGCATCGAACAATTTGCCGACCTTGCGAATGCTTTGGTTAAATATTTAGATGTGCAATAAAAAATAAAAATCGTCTGATATTTAAGCTTTCAGACAATCGACGACGCAGTCACGGCATCTTCCGGAGTTCATTCAGAACGGAAGATGCCGTTTTTTTGTCAGCAGTTTTACTAAAAAAAGTAAAAAAAGATGATAAGATTTCTTTAAAATTTTGTCCGTTTCATAGTTGCGCGCGCTCGTCCTCTGTGATATACTTGTTAATTTAATTTATCTATGTTATAATTGGACTCAGTGAGGTGAAACAGAATGCCGGATAATTTGAGTCAGATTAAGGAACAACTGGAATGTCACTTAGGCCAAAAAGTTATGCTGACTGCGCAAGCAGGACGCAAACGTAAGACGGAACGAAAAGGTATTTTACGGGAAACGTATCATGCTGTATTTGTAGTTGATCTAGACCAAAACGAAAATGCATTTGAACGTGTATCATACAGTTATGCAGATGTTTTAACCGAAGCTGTAGAGATTTTATTTTACGATGAAGAAAAATGCCAGTACGCTTAAATGATGTAAGAACTTATTCCAAATAAATCAAACAGACAGCGAATGTCTGTTTTTTTTTTATCGAAAAATCGCTTGATGTCCGCGGAATCGTGCGAATAACAAACCGGTTCCGGGCATTGAGCGATGAGATGGTGATCATTCAGAAACTAATTCTTGTTTGTTGACATATATTTCTTTTAAAAAGCGCACGCTTACGCTAGTATTGTATTATAAGAACAGTGGGGAGGAGCGTGGAGCGGTGGAATGGATTGAGCGGGCGCCGGCAAAAATAAATTTGGCGTTAGATGTACTGTATAAGCGGGATGATTATTATCATGAACTCGAAATGGTGATGGCTTCAGTCGACCTCGCGGACCATCTTACTTTTACTCCTCTCGAAGAAGATGAAATCAGGATATACACAAATAAAGTGTTTCTGCCTGTTGATACGCGGAATCATGTCTATCAAGCGGTGAAGCTTCTCAAAGACCGTTACGGAATAAATAAGGGAATAAAAATTGAAATCGATAAGAAAATCCCTGTTGCAGCCGGATTAGGTGGCGGCAGCACTGATGCCGCTGCAGCGCTGCGCGCGCTGAACAAAATCTGGGATCTGCAGCTTTCTGTTGAAGAGCTCATCGCGATCGGTAACCAGGTGGGCTCGGATGTTCCTTACAGCATAGTGGGCGGCACTGCTTTTGTATCAGGCCGAGGGGAAATCGTCCGGAAATTGCAGCCGATGCCATCCTGTTGGGTGATTTTGGCGAAACCGCGCTTGAGCGTCTCTACGAAGACAATTTTCCGTCTTCTGGCTGTTGAGGAACTGCAGCACAATCCGACTTCCCGCATCGTGGCGCAAGCCATTGAAGAAGGTGACTACGAACGGATGTGCCAGAACGTAGGGAACGCTTTGGAGCAAGTGACATTCAATAAGCATCCGGAACTGCGCAAATTGAAAGACCGGATGGAAAAATACGGCCTTGACGGCGTGACGATGAGCGGCAGCGGCCCTACCATCATCGGATTCAGCAGAAACACGTCGCGCATCAAAAGAGTCTACAACAGTCTGCGCGGGTTCTGCGAAGAAGTATACATGGTCCGACTACTCAATGAAGAATGATAAGAATAGCTGAACAATCCCGCCCTGACGCAACCGCGAAACTCCTTGGAGTGTTCGCGGTTTTTGCTGCGAAACGGAAGCGAAAAGGTTGACGCGTTCCGTTGAGTTATGATAAAGTGTCTATCGGGACTTAAATAGTAATCATTACGTTTTGGAGGAATAATAAATTATGATAAATAGACTGAAAATGACAGGCATATTGTCTGCGGCCGCCCTTGTTCTTGTTGGTTGCGGAACGGGCGGAAGCAGCGAATCAAGTGTTTCCGAGGAGGGGATCACGGTCGTCACAACCTTCTATCCGATGTATGACTTCGCGAAAAATGTGGTGGGGGATAATGGCGAAGTGTCTGTTTTGTTGGATGCCGGACAAGAATCGCATGGTTATGAGCCGACACCGCAGGATATCGCAGCAATCACTGAAGCTGATGTATTCGTCTATAACAGCGATGAAATGGAAACATGGGTGCCCAGCGTATTGGAATCCATTGAATCCAGCGATGTGATCGTTGTCGAAGCTGCCGAGAATATCGCGCTTTTTGAGCTGGAAGAGGATACAGCTACCGAAGAAGAACACAGTGATGAAGAAGGTGAGGATGCCCACAGCGTCGATCCGCATGTCTGGTTGGATCCGGTGTATGCACAAGCGGAAGTCGAAGCCATTTTGGCCGGAGTAGTTGAGGCGGATGAAGCCAACCAAGAGAGTTATGAAGCGAATGCCGCTGCCTTTAAAGGAAAATTGGCGGATCTGGATGCAGCTTATCAGAGTGCCTTTGAGGTTGCTGAAAACCGCACGTTCGTCGTACAACATGCCGCTTTCGGCTACATCGCCCGACGCTACGATCTGACTGAAGTGGCGGTCTCTGATGTGTCATCCGATGCGGAACCGAATCCTGCCAAACTGGCTGAACTGCAGCAATTTATGATTGATAATCAGATTACTACCGTTTATTATTCGGACAGCGCGTCTTCAAAAACCGCAGAAACGCTCGCCGAAGGAGCAGGGGCCTCTCTGGAAGTGTTGAGTCCGCTTGAAGGGATAACGGAAGAGGATCAAGAAGCGGGCAAAGATTATCTGAGTGTGATGGAAGAAAATTTGAGCGCTTTGAAAAAAGTAATCCAGTAGGAGAAAAGAGGGATTCAAGTGGAGTACATCGATGTACAGCATCTGTCGTTCTATTACGATGATGAACCTGTCCTGCAGGATATCACATTTCAAGTGCACGAAGGCGAATTTGTCATCCTTACAGGCGAGAATGGCGCAGCGAAATCCACTTTATTGAAGAGCGTTCTGGGATTGTTGAATCCCCGGGAAGGCAGTGCGACGATTTCGAAGGTGAACTATCGAGGAGAAAAGCTTACGATCGGTTACGCACCGCAACAAATTTCGTCGTTCAATATAGGGTTTCCGAGTAGGGTCCTTGAGTTTGTGGAGTCGGGCAGATACCAAAAAGGCAGATGGTTCAAAAAATTGGACGAAGAAGATCATACCCATGTAAAAAAAGCCTTGGAATCAGTGGGCATGTGGGAAATGCGCAACAAAAAGATCGGAGAACTTTCCGGTGGGCAAAAACAACGTATCGCCTTGGCACGTATTTTTGCAACAGATCCGGACCTGTTCGTGCTCGATGAGCCGACAACCGGGATGGACAAGGAGTCGCGCGAACGGTTTTATCGTTTACTGAAACACAATTCGCAAGTCCACAATAAAGCGATCATCATGGTTACCCATGAGCATGAAGACATCAAAGAATTTGTGGATACCCATATTCAGTTAGTCAGAAAGGAGGATTCGCCGTGGAGATGTTTCTCTATGGATTTATGCAAAGAGCCTTCCAAGCATCAACATTGATCGCGATCATGGCGCCCGTTTTGGGTCTGCTGTTGATTTTGCGCCGGCAGTCCTTGATGGCGGATACGTTGTCCCATGTTTCCTTAGCAGGCGTTGCTTTAGGCATGCTGCTTAACATCAATCCGACGCTTACAACATTGGGCATCGTCATTTTGGCAGCTATCGGAATCGAATATTTGCGAGTCATCTTCAAAGGCTATTCGGAAATATCCGTCGCGATTCTGATGGCTACGGGGATGGCGGTAGCGTTGGTGCTGATGAGTTTCGTGTCGGGGAAGCAGAATGCAAGTGTGGAGCAGTTCCTATTCGGGTCGATCATCACAATCAATGATGAGCAGATCCTCATCTTGTTGGCGTTGGCAATCATTGTTGTCTTATTATATTTGGTTTTCCGTAAACCGTTGTATGTGTTGACATTTGATGAAGACACAGCCCATACGGCTGGCTTGCCGGTCCGCATGATGTCGCTGTTGGTATCCGTGATCACCGGGGTCGCCATCAGCGTGGTGATGCCGATCACCGGCTCCTTACTGGTTTCTTCGATCATGATCCTTCCGGCAGCCATCTCGATGCGATTGGTGCATACCTTCAACGGTGTCATCTTGCTTGGGATTGGAATCGGCTTGACGGGAATGTACGGAGGATTGTTCGCTTCCTACCAGTATGGAACGCCTCCCGGTGCCACCATCACCTTGGTTTTCGTGGGCATGTTCGTTTTGACCAGCATCTATAAGGTCATCACAGAAAAGAAGTAGAATCTTAACAATAAGATATATCGACAAGAGCAGAACAATGCTCTTGTTTTTTTTGCTAAAATTCAATTAGAAACGAACAATACGCAATTAAATGCTTTCATTTTTCAGGAATCAACTATATAATAGGGAAAAGAACGCAATATGAGGAGAGATTTGGATTGAAAATTAAACGCAGTGAACGGTTAGTTGACATGACCCGTTACTTACTAGAAAGACCGCATCGGTTGATTTCATTGACTTATTTCGCTAAACGTTATGAATCAGCGAAATCATCCATCAGCGAAGACCTATCCATCATCAAAAAAACATTTGAAGATCGGGGAACAGGGATTGTCGAAACGCTTCCGGGAGCAGCAGGGGGCGTCAAATACATTCCGACAATCACCAAAGAAAACGCCCGTGAAATTATAGAAGAAATGTGCGAAATCATGAACAGCAAAGATCGTTTATTGCCGGGAGGATACGTTTATCTTTCTGATATGTTGGGCAATCCGGAATTGTTGCAGAAAATCGGACGTGTTATCGCAGCCCAGTACGTCGACAAAAAAGTCGATGCAGTCATGACTGTCGCGACAAAAGGGGTTCCGATCGCGCAAGCGGTAGCCACTTATCTGAATGTGCCGTTCGTCATCGTACGCCGGGATTCAAAAATTACTGAAGGCTCCACAGTGAGCATCAACTACGTTTCCGGTTCATCCGATCGCGTCGAAAAGATGGAGCTTTCCAAGCGCAGCTTGGCGCGCGGTTCAAAAGTTCTGATTGTCGATGATTTCCTGAAAGGCGGCGGCACCATCAATGGTATGCGCAGCATGATTTCCGAGTTCGAATCGGAGACAGTCGGCGTAACCGTATTCGCTGAAGCAGGCTATAATTCCAAGCGTGAAGTATTCGATTATACATCGCTGATTCGCGTGAACAATATCGACTTGAAAGATCACTCCATCAGTGTAGGTTTGGGCAATTATTTCGATTCAAGCACCGAGTGAGAAAGTAGCCATGAAAAAAGAGCTGGCCCTTAAGTTTAAGGGCCGGCTCTTTGGCTTGTGTTGGGAAAAGCGGGTTTCACACAGTGGGGTTCTGAGGAACTCACACTTGGTCGTTCCGGAAAGAAGTCTCCGGCAGTGTTTTGTAGGCCAATTTTTCCAAAACGCCTCCACAATCAGGATAGACTTTGATCAGCGCATCATAAGACAACAATTCAAAATCACGGTAATCGAATGCTGGGGAAACCATGCAACTCACGAGAGCGTAGTCTCCTGATGAGCCTTCGATACTGCTCCCGAAGATGACTCCTTTCGGAACCGTAAAGTGGAAAAGTTCTCCTTTTTCGGGATGACGCCCCAGCTTAATCGCCTCATAACGGCCATCAGGATGCAACAGATGAATGGTCAACGTACTGCCTTCATGGAAGTACCAGGCCTCATCAGACTTCAAACGGTGAAAATGCGAGGGGTTGTCTGCAGTCAACAGAAAAAGAATATTACTGAAGAGGTAGCGTTCTCTCTGGTCTTCGGTAACGATCAATTCGGGAGAATGACCGGTTTCGCGAAAATAACCGCCTTCCGCGTGTGGCTGAAGCAACAATTCCTGTATCCAAAATGATGCAGTCGGTTTTGTCATTGGAATCAATCCTTTCGTTGTGTCTTCCTGTTTACAAGTATAACCAAAAAACCGGTCAATAAGAAATAATGTATCCGCATTCTTCGTATTTCCATTAGAAAATGAAAAGAAGTCTGTATTTATGTTCGACATCATATTGAAAAAAGCAAGTTTTTAGGCTAAGATAATTTAGTTGAAGGAATAAATTGAAAAGATAGGAGTTGCTTATGGCTAATCGTTTTGCAATCATACTTGCTGCTGGTCAAGGAACGCGCATGAAAAGCAAACTTTATAAAGTGCTGCATGCAGTTTGCGGAAAACCAATGGTAGAGCACGTCGTGGATCAAGTTGAGGCTGCTGGCATTGAGAAGGTAGTGACAATTGTAGGGCATGGTGCGGATACTGTCAAAGGATGCTTGGGGAATCGTTCGGAATATGTATTGCAGGCACAACAATTGGGAACAGGGCACGCTGTCCTGCAAGCGCAAGCTGTGCTGGAGAACGAAGAGGGCACTACGTTGGTCATCTGCGGAGATACACCGCTCCTGACTGCAGAGACGTTGGAATCCTTATTGCAGTACCATGAAGAGAAAAAAGCGAAAGCAACTATCCTGACTGCGCATGCTGACGATCCGACCGGTTATGGCCGCATCATCAGAAATGCTTCAGATAACGTAGAAAAAATTGTGGAACAAAAAGACGCTTCTCCGGAAGAAGCGCTTGTGCAGGAAATCAATACCGGAACATATGCTTTTGATAACAAATATTTGTTTGCCGCGCTGCAATCAGTGGGCAACAACAATGCGCAAGGCGAATATTATTTACCAGATGTCATCGAAATCCTGAAGAACCAAGGGGAAATCGTGACGGCTTATCAGATGAGCGATATGGGTGAGGCCTTGGGCGTGAACGATCGTGTCGCTTTGGCTGAAGCTTCTGTCTACATGAAGAGACGCATCAATGAAAAACACATGCGCAACGGCGTTACCTTGATTGACCCGGATAATACCTACATCGAGGCGGATGTGATCATCGGAAGCGACACAGTCATTGAACCGAACGTATTCCTGAAAGGGAAAACGATCATCGGTGAAGATTGTTTCATCGGCTCAGGATCAGAACTGAGCAACACAACAATCGGTGACCGCGTCCAGATCAGAAGCTCCAACTTGGAAGAGTCTGTGATGGAATCGGACAGCAACATCGGTCCTTTCAGCCACTTGAGACCGAACAGCCACATCGGAAAACGCGTCCACATCGGAAATTTTGTGGAAGTGAAGAACGCGGTATTGAACGAAGACACAAAAGTCGGACATCTGACATATGTTGGAGACGCGGATCTTGGTAAAAACATCAACGTCGGTTGCGGTACCGTCTTCGTGAATTATGACGGCAAACACAAACACCGTTCCAGCATCGGTGACAATACGTTCATCGGCTGCAACGTGAACATTGTGGCTCCTGTCAAAGTCGAGGCCAACACATTCCTAGCCGCAGGTTCGACCATCACAAAAGATGTGCCTGAAGGCGCGATGGGCATCGCCCGCAGCCGCCAGGAGAACAAACCCGGCTATTGGGAAAAATTGCCGCCAGCCAAAAAATAAAGCAAAACCTTATACATGTATGGTAGAATGATTTTGAAAATACAATATCAGTATGTGTTTAATTTGGTAAAAACAAAAGATTAACGGAGGATTATCATGACAGAACATTACAAAGATCCAAAACTTAAGATTTTTTCCTTAAGTTCAAATCGCCCTTTGGCTGAGAAAATTGCGGCTGACGTTGGTGTCGAGTTAGGAACCCTTTCATCATCCCAATTCAGCGATGGTGAAATCAAGATCAACATCGACGAAAGTATCCGTGGTTGCCACGTTTACGTCATCCAATCAACTAGCTCTCCGGTAAACGACCACTTGATGGAACTTTTGATCATGATCGATGCTTTGAAGCGCGCGAGCGCCAAAACAATCAACATCGTATTGCCTTATTATGGTTATGCACGCCAAGACCGTAAGGCGCAATCACGTGAGCCGATCACAGCTAAATTAGTGGCGAATATGATCACCAATGCCGGCGCTGACAGATTGTTGACACTTGATATGCATGCTCCTCAAATTCAAGGTTTCTTCGATATTCCAGTCGATCATCTTTTGGGAGCTCCGTTATTGGCAAGTTACTTCTTGGATCACGAAGTTCTAAACCATGACGTAGTCGTTGTTTCCCCAGATCATGGCGGCGTGACAAGAGCCCGCAAACTGGCTGAATTCATCAAAGCTCCGATCGCCATCATCGATAAGAGAAGACCGAAAGCGAACGTAGCAGAAGTCATGAACATAATCGGGAATGTCGAAGGCAAAAAATGTATCCTGATCGACGACATGATCGATACTGCAGGCACAATCACATTGGCTGCCCAAGCATTGCAGGATGCGGGTGCATTGGATGTCTATGCTTGCTGCACACATGCTGTATTGTCAGGCCCAGCAATGGACCGCATCAACAACTCCGTAATCAAAGAATTGATTGTTACTGATTCAATCAATATTCCTGCTGAAAAAGTCAGCGAGAAAATCGTACAGGTATCCGTGTCACAATTGATCGCCGAAGCAATCAAACGTATCCACGAAAACCGTTCAGTAAGCCCGTTGTTCCAAGAAAAATTCGTGATCATCGACTAAGAATCCGTTAACCCAAAAAAGTCCTCCCATGGGAGGGCTTTTTTGGGTTTGGGGTTGGGATGGAGAGTCTGGAAAAGATGAATGCCCCGAAAGAATCCATCTTTCCGAGCCCGAGCGTGGCCGGAAAAGATGGATAATGCCCAATAATTCATGCTTCCAGGGGCGGACAACCCGCACCCTCAGCACCCGCACCCCGAAAAAATAAAAAAAGCTGAACGGGTTCGTACAGCCCTGAAAGAAATTTAGGAAATCTGTCCGACTGAGCATCGAAGAGCGCAATAGGACAGATTTATCTAATTTCCGAA
>JASKKA010000016.1 GCA_030153215.1 Trichococcus sp. | reverse complement strand
AAGCGCAACGAACCCTTACGGCTACACAAAAGTGATGATCGAACAGATCCTGCAGGACGTGGCATTCGCCGATTCCGAGTGGAGCATCGCCTTGCTGCGCTACTTCAACCCGATCGGTGCGCATGAGTCCGGCCTGATCGGCGAAGACCCGACCGGCATTCCGAACAATCTGATGCCGTACATCACGCAGGTGGCGGTCGGTAAATTGCCGCGCTTGAGCGTATTCGGTGATGATTACGATACACCGGATGGCACAGGCGTGCGCGACTACATCCACGTCGTCGACTTGGCATTGGGCCACATCAAAGCTCTGGATAAAATCAAAGAGACCCAAGGCGTCGGTATTTACAACCTTGGTACTGGTATCGGCTACAGCGTGCTGGATTTGACGTATAACTTCCAGAAGGCTACCGGTGTAGAAATTCCGTACACCATCATCGACAGACGTCCTGGCGATGTTGCGACCTGTTACGCGGACGCGACGAAAGCCAAAGAAGAACTGGGCTGGACCGCTCAGAAGACATTGGCGGATATGTGCCGCGACTCCTGGAATTGGCAAAAGAATAATCCGAACGGTTACGAACCAGTTTGATTTATTAGGGTTGAGTAAAAAAAAGTACACTTTGTCTAGTTAGTTTGTGAAGGCAGGTTGTGGGGATTTGCTGTTGAGGCTGAGAGTTTTTCTCAGTCTCTTTTTGTGTTTATGTATGTATTTTAAATAACCGATGCAATATGATTGGTGAATATGCTAAACTGAGAATTGTATTTATATGATTTTAAATATAAGGAGGCTTATTTTTTGGAAAGAATGATTGTGCTGTTGAATAAGGGATTATGTGTCTTACTTTGCTTTTTATTATTGATACCTACTTTTTTTGGGGGTGGAGGTTGGGCTTATGCGACAGAAGTGGAAGGTACCCCGGAAGAATTTCATTATGAAGTAACCTATGATGGTATAGTGACTGAGGTGGTTTTCGGAGATAAAGGAGTCCTTCATCTGTCTGATCTTGATGCGGATAACTCGGATCTTCTGATCGGAACATTCGAAGATCTGACAAGTGAGGATATTGCGGCAGAGACTTTACCGGAAGCTGGAACTTCTGAAGTAAAAGAAGAGTTTCTTTTGGATGGTTTGACCAAATACAAAAAAGTTTTATCTACTGGTGAGGTACTGGTGTTTTCCTTCGTCAAGGGAGATACTTATTTTGTAGAAGCGTTAGCTCAATCTGTCGAAACAGTATCAGAAGCTGAAATTTCTGACGGTGTAGTTCAAGAAGGTGATACCAAGGCTGATATATCAACCGAAATTGAGCAATCAGAAACAATTGCTACAAACGATAACGGTACTTCTGTTAAACGGCTTTTTGTTGTTGATGAAACAGGACAAGAATTAAGCGACTTAGGTTTGAGGTATTATCGTACCGCGGATGACGGTACTCACGTAGAAATTACTCAGGCCGAATACGATCAACTTAATCAGCCAACAACAGCTTTGACGAGCACATTAGTTACTCAGACAGCGCCATCTGTTGTTTATAGTACGCATATACAAAACATCGGATGGCAAAAGAATGTGTCCGATGGTACCATGGCAGGGACAACTGGCTTGGGATTACGGCTTGAAGCTATGAAGTTAGCACTGTCCGGCGGAAGTTATACTGGCTCGATCGTTTACAGTGCACATGTTCAGAATGAAGGATGGATGAGTCCTCAAAAAGATGATGCCATCAGCGGTTCATTAGGAAAATCCCAGCGAATGGAAGCAATTCAAATTTCGTTGAGTGGGGCAATTGCGGAAGCATATGATGTCTATTACCGCGTACACATCCAAGATATTGGCTGGACAGCTTATACATCCAATGGTAAATTGGCAGGTTCTGCAGGGATGGCAAAACGTTTGGAAGCTATGGAAGTGAAGCTGGTTAAAAAAGGGGATTCTTCCATAACGACGGGTAAGGCATTCTATTCTGCTCAGACTACTTTGCCAACTACTCCAGTTATTACTTACAGCTCTCACGTTCAGAATATCGGATGGCAATCTGAAGTCAAAGACGGAGCCATCAGTGGAACTGTCGGTTTTTCCCAGCGTGTTGAGGCGGTCCGCATGCAGTTGGGGCAAATGGCAGTAGAAGGAAATATCCAATATCGCGTGAATGTGCAAGATGCAGGTTGGACCGAGTGGAGTACTAATGGACAAATTGCAGGAACGCTTGGACAAGCGAAACGTGTTGAAGCAATAGAAGCGAAACTGAGTGGGGACATCGCCGCGTACTACGATGTTTATTATAGCGTTTATTCTGAGTCCTATGGTTGGTTGGCTTGGGCAAAAAATGGAGAGCCAGCAGGAACCGAAGGATTGGCGAAACGTGTTGAAGCTTTGAAAGTGGTGCTCGTTCAAAAAGGAAAAAGCGCACCTTCTTCTGGAAGTACAAATATTGCTTTTGTGAAGAGTGAAAAACCAGTCTTAGCATACCAAGCGCACGTGCAGGATTACGGCTGGTTACCGAAAGTTGCCGATGGTATACTGAGCGGAACAGTCGGGAAAGCGAAGCAGCTGGAGGCTTTGCGCATTTCGTTGACGGGAATGAATGCAAGCAGTGGGATTTCTTATCGAACAAATGTGGAAGATCGGGGTTGGATGCCATGGACCAGCAACGATACGATCAGCGGAACGATTGGTGAGGGTAAAAAAGCCAAAGCCATTCAAATTCAATTGTCGGGAACACTCGCCGAATCGTATGATATCTACTACCGTGTTCATGCGCAGAACTATGGTTGGTTAGGATGGGCTAAAAACGGAGAATCAGCCGGAGTTGAATTGAGTAATACACGTTTGGAAGCTTATGAAGTCAAATTAATAAAGAAAGGACAGGCAGCGCCGACACCGATGGGGAATTCTTATATAGAGGCTGGTCAATTGATCTATCTCGATCCTGGTCACGGAGGCTGGGATAGTGGTGCCTCTTTCAGTGGAATCCACGAGAAGACAATAAATTTGAAAGTTGCTCTGAAGGTGAAGGCTATTCTGGAAGCTAAGGGCTATAATGTAGCCATGACCCGCACAAGGGATGTTTCCGTTAGTGGAACTAAGAACCTTTCGACTGAGCTATTGGCTCGAGCGGCGATGGCGAATGCAGCCAATGCAGACATTTTTGTAAGTATCCATCATAATTCAGCGGGTTACGCTTCATCCATCAAGGGTATTGAAACTTTCTACTACGGTTATTATGCAGGTTGGGAACCAGAAATTAACCAATCGATGCATTTGGATCCCGAAAGATTGGCGAATAGCGTCACTTTAGCCAATAAAATCCATTCCTCGTTGATCAATTCTACCAACGCTTACGATCGAGGAATTTTCGATGAAACATTTGCAGTCCTTAGAGAAACGGCCATGCCTTCTGTCCTCTTAGAGTTGGGTTTTATGAGTAATGCGACTGAATTAGCGAAACTGGCTACGGATAGTTATCAGAATATTTTGGCTCAAGCGGTCGCGAACGGCATCATTCATTACTATCGGTGAGAAGAAGGAGCTTGGACAGTAGTCCAAGCTCCTTCTTTGTGGTACGAGCGGCATGGCGGACGATTTGGTGGTGTGAGACGTCAGACACATTAGGATCCGTACACTCAATTATATGGTGAAAAAATAAATTAGCCTAATATTCAATAGCGCATTTTATTTTTCTATAATATAATAAAATTAACTCGAATTAAACACTGCGGAAAGATTATACAGATTGGTAAGTGTCGGGGATTGCACTAAAAAAAATTGTAAGTTATGAAAAAAATCAGAAATTAAAGGGAGATTGCGCATGAAAAAATGTACGCGTAAATGGAAATTAATAGGATTTTTTTTGGCGGTGATGGGAATCACCTTTTTAGGATTGGAAATAGCGACAGATCCAACTGATAGTTTGTTTACGACGGAGGTCTATGCCTCTACAAATCAAATAGGCACGGCAAATATTACAATTGATATTGCGGATTGGGAATCAGGTGTCGAGAGACACTTTACATCTTCAAATGGGACAGACATGTATGTTCATTGGAATTCTGAAACTTCTGCAAGCATTTTTATAGACAATGGAAACGGCTATACTGAAACAACTTTGTATGATGGGATCTCACGAACTGGTTCAACGCAGGCATCTATTAGTATGGGGTATGTAGCAGTTAACTACAATATTGTTGATTCTAGAATTACGACTGTTCCCGAGGATGTGAAAGCTACAACAGATACTATGGCTGCCGCAGTAACAGCTGAATTTCCGTTTTCCCTTTCGTACCAAGCTCATATTTCAGATATTGGTTGGCAAGCCGATAGGCACGACGGGGAACTAAGTGGTACGGAAGGAGAAGCACGTAGACTAGAAGCTATCCGGATCAAAAGAAGCGACAGCCTTCCAATCGGGGATATCGTATATCGTACGCATGTCCAAGATTATGGGTGGCTGAATTGGGTTTCTAATGGGGAGTCGAGTGGTACAGAAGGAAAAGCTAAACGGTTGGAAGCCATCGAAATCAAACTGACAGATGATTTGGCTCAGCAATATGATATCTATTATCGTGTCCATGCGCAAAACGTTGGTTGGTTGGATTGGGCGAAAAATGGCGAATCATCAGGAACTGCAGGCTATGGTTATCGTCTGGAAGCCATCGTAATCAAACTGGTGGAAAAAAATGGGGAAGCACCTGGGCCTACAACAAGACCATTTTTAAAATACCCAACCGTTTCTTATCAAACTCATGTGCAAAACATTGGCTGGCAAAATGATGTGAGAAATGGAGAATCAAGTGGGACTACAGGACGGGCGCTAAGATTGGAAGGAATCAAAATTCAATTGACAGACTTACCTTATGCAGGATCCATCTCGTATAGTACCCATATTCAAAACATTGGTTGGCAAAATGACGTGAACGATGGACTTTTAAGTGGAACATCAGGACAAGGACTAAGACTGGAAGCAATAAAAATCAAACTGGATGGAGAAATGGCACAAAATTTCGATATCTATTACCGTGTTCATGCGCAAATTTTTGGATGGACAGGTTGGGCTAAAAATGGAGAACCTGCAGGAACGGCAGAATATGGCTACCGCTTGGAAGCCATTCAAATTAAAATGATACCAAAAGGAAGTGAGGCACCGGGAAAGACAACCGGAGCATTCATGGAGAACCCAAAAGTCGTCTTGAATGTTCCCTTTGTTTCACAATTAACCCCAACCTATGCTCCAATGGGGTGTGAGGGTGCAAGCTTATTGATGGGGCTTCAATATAAAGGCTATACGAGTGCTTCCCTCAAATCTTTCTTGGATAATATGCCTAAGAACAGCATTAATCCGTTTGAATCGTTTGCATCCTCTCCTTATAAGATTGTGAACGGGGTCTTCCAGTCTATTTTTCCCGAAGCACTGGCTGCATACGGTAAAACGTACAGCGGGAAAGTTGCTGATGCTACAGGTATCTCTACCGCGCAATTAAAAGCAGAAATCAAGCAAGGTAATCCAGTGGTTGTCTATGTAACCAACAACTTTACTTCTCCAATATGGGGAATATTCTACATGGGCAGTGCCGGTTACGTGAGAACAATTGATAACATGCACGTCATGACCCTGATTGGCTATGATGAAGGAACAGGTGCTTATTTAGTGAATGACCCAAATTCATACACAAAGAATCAATACTGGGTAAAGAAAGATAAGTTCGAAAAAGCGTATGATGCATTAAAATATGCAATTGTTGTCCGATAAACTGAATAAAGAAAATAGGAGTGAACTTACCTTTGTTGGGTAAGTCCACTCCTGTTTTTATATGCCAAACGGGCTGTTGTGAAAATTAAGTATTCCTAAAAGTATTTTTCAGTCTATTTACTGAATAAACTGTTTGTGATATTGTCGGGTAGACTGATTTGCCCGTGGGCTTTCTTTCGTAAGACTGTTATTATATAGATTAGACAGAAATAAATAAATAAGATTTGAGGTAGTTTCAAGAATGGAAAATATATCTTTAAAACGGAATGCATCCCTTAATGGAGTAAGGACCGTGTTTGCAATCCTATTTCCATTAATAACTTTTCCTTACGCGACGCGGGTATTGCAGGTTGCTAATTTGGGAAAAGTCAATTTTAGCAGTTCCATCGTCAACTACTTTTTGTTAATGGCGGGACTGGGGGTTGCGACCTATGCCATCAGGGAAGGCGCTGGGTTGAGGAACGATCCGGAAAAATTGAACGAATTCGGGAACCAAGTGTTCACGATCAATCTGATTTCGACAATGATTTCCTACCTGTTCCTGTTCACCGTCTTGTTCACTGTGCCTTCGTTAGCGGATTACAGGCTATTGTTGTTGATCCAAAGCATGAGTATCATCTTCACCACAGTCGGTGTGGAGTGGATCTACAGTATCTATGAGGATTATCTGTTCATAACACTGCGCAGTTTGGCCTTTCAAGTCCTTTCTCTGATTTTGCTGTTCGTGTTGGTGAAAGATACAGAGGACTACTATTTATATGCACTGATTACTGTCATCTCGACGGTTGGTTCCAACATAATCAACTATGTCCATTCGAGGAAATACACAAAACTTAGATTGACTAGACACTTGGGTCTGAAGAAGCATTTAAAACCCATCTTGATTATTTTTTCGAATAATATTTTATCAACATTTTACGTCAATTCGGATATCACGTTGCTAGGGTTTATGGAAGGGAACTACTCAGTTGGTATCTACAGTGTAGCCGTAAAAGTCTATACGACCGTCAAATCTGTTTTAGCTGCGGTCATTATTGTAGCCATCCCGAGGCTGTCTTTCTACTTGGCGAACAACCAAATGGAGAACTACCGAAATACGGTCAATAAAGTTTTTAACTATATTTCTATACTCATTTTGCCATCGGTGGTAGGCATCAATTTGCTGAGTGAGGAGCTGGTTATCATCCTATCCGGTGGGGACTACCTTGAGGCTGCTGTTTCACTTAGAATATTGAGCGTGGCTTTGCTCTTCTCAATTTACGCAACAGTCATCGTATCCTTGATCCTGTTGCCGATGAAGTTGGAAAAGTATATTCTAAAAGCGACATTGGCCAGCGCTATCGTGAATGTGGGATTAAACCTGATCATGATTCCAGCTTTCCAAGAAAAAGGGGCAGCATTGACTACTGCGATTGCTGAATTACTCGTGTTGCTGATGAGTTATTATTACGCCAAAGACCATATCCAGTTGAAAGGCATATTCAAGAATATCGGTGCCAGCTTGGTTGGCTGTGTGGCGTTGACAGGCGTCGCGTTCGTCTTGCGCAGCCTGATCTCTAATGTGATTCTGTATACGTGTGCGACTGCTGGAGTGGGAGCTGCCGTCTATTTCTTGATCATGCTGGCCTTGAAGAACGAGGCAGTGTTGGAAGTGGCTGGACCTTTTCTCTCGAAATTCAGGAATAAAAAAGGTTAAAAATTTATGGAACTGTTTGGTATCTTTGCATGAATAAATGATAGATTTGAGGGAAATCAATTGGAAAAAAGTGTTCACATCGTTGTCTTAAATTATAATGGTTATGAAGATACAATCTCGTGTGTTGATAGTTTGCTGAAAATTCAATATGAGAATTACAAAATCATCGTGGTGGACAACGCATCGACTAATGACCACTCCGCCTTGCAGCAGAACTTGCCAAGTGAAATCATCTTGTTGCAGAGCGGGAAGAATTTGGGGTATGCCGGCGGAAATAATGTTGGCATCCGTTGGGCATTAGAAAACGACGCTGATTATGTTTGCGTATTAAATAATGACACGGAAGTCGATCCCGCTTTCCTGAAGCAGTTGGTCGACTTCGCGGAAGCTAATCCTGATTGCGGAATGGTGGGACCGGCAATCCTGGAGTTTAATGAACCGGAAATTGTCCAAACAACTGGCGCGATGATCAACATCGCTAAGGGGGCCGATCTGCCACTTAATCAAGGGAAACATATCGATGAAGTGGAAAAAGTCATCGTGTGTGATTATATCGGAGGCGCCTGCATGTTGGTGCGGAAAGAAGTGATGGAAAAGATCGGATTGATACCGGAAAATTACTTCTTATTCTATGAAGAAACGGAATGGTGCTGCCGGGCGAAACAAGCCAAGTATGGCGTTTATTGTCTGACGTCCGCGCATATCTACCATAAAGGCTCCAGCTCAATCAATAAGGTCAAAGGCTTGAGTAAATATTTATTGTACCGAAATCGCGTTGTTTTTGTGAAACGAAACGGCACGTTAACTGAAAAAGTGAAATTTTTTGTTTACTTGGGCCTGAAGATGGCTCAGACATTAGTATTCGATTTTTCCAACCATGAGGAGATAAAATACTATCTTCACGGTATTTTCAACCTAATTGATAAGAAGAAGTATCCTTTTATCATTATTAACCAATAGCAAATCACTTGTTCGATGAAGAGAGGCTGGAAACTAGATCAGATTTTATCGGTTCGGTTTCTGGTCTCTATTTACATTTTTAAGCTTTTTTTGCAAAAAAATAATTATATAGGATTTGTTTCTTTTGTTTAATTTTGTTTAAATTTCAATATGTTTTTGATTTAGCCTTTTTTAATCCTGTCCAATCCTTTATACTAGAAAATGACTATTTGTGAAAGGGCCTATTTTTCGTTAAACCCATTTAAGGAAAGAGGATAAAAAATAATGAATAACAGTAGAAGTCGGCAAAAAAAAAATAAAAGAATGATAAAAGGCATATCAGCTGTATTTGCTGGTTTGGTTATCATTTTAGCGGTCGTTTTTTGGAAGTCCTATTCAGAGCTCGATCAAACAGTAACAGCTATGTATGAGAGTGTCGAAACAAAAAATCTAAGAGAAGAAGAAGTGTCCACCGATGCAACCGAGCCGATTTCTTTTGCTTTGTTTGGCGTTGATAATGGGGCATTGGGAAGAGATACGGATGTCGGAAGAAGTGATGCAATCATTATCGGAACAATAAATCCGACTACGAAGACAACTACCTTGTCAAGTATCCCTCGTGATTCTTATGCTGAAATGGTTGATTATAATGGCTTAGATGGCTTTCCTTATTACGATAAAATAACTCATGCATATGCTTTTGGTGAAACGAGCATGGCAATAAATTCGGTCCAGCAGTTCTTGAATATTCCAATCGATTATTATGTGACAGCAAATATGCAAGGAATAGTGGATATTATCAATGCAGTAGGAGGCATTGAAGTTGTTAGTCCACTAACTTTTGAATATGATAATTTTGAATTTGTTGAAGGTGAATCAGTGGAGTTGGATGGTCAAGCAGCTTTGGCCTTTGCCAGAATGCGCCATGACGATCCAGCAGGCGATGCAGGTCGCCAAGATAGGGAAAAAATAGTTGTTGAAGCTCTTCTTAATAAAATCGTCAGTCTCGATTCGCTAAAAAATTATCGAGAGATTTTGGATACTTTGTCGGCAAATGTTAAAACCAATTTGAGCTTTGATGAGCTGGTTAATCTTCAATCCAAGTATAAGAGCTCCTTAGAGAATTTTGTGCAGGATTCCCTTATTGGTGAGGAAACATATATCAATGAAATTTATTACTTATATGTGACGCCGGAAGAACGTTTACGCATTTCCAATAATTTCCGAAAACAATTGGAATTGGACGAGATTGTCGTAGAAGATATTGCTTGGACAGATATAGATGAATATGGTGCGTATAGCGAGGACGCTTATTCTTACGAAGAAAGTTACACCGAGGACAGCTATGGGGAAGATGTCTACACAGAAGAAAGCTACATAGAGGATACTTACATAGACAGCGACTACTCTGATAGTGATTACACCGACGAGGGAACTTACTCAGAGGCGTACAGCTATTAAAAACATTTTTCGTATTCAGACAAGGGTGGGCTAAAGTCCCGTCCTTGTTTTTTTTTAACAGCGTTGTTTGTTATAATGATACAGAGAAAATCAGAGAGAAGGTTAGGAATGGGAAACATTAAGAAAGCAATCATAACAGCAGCTGATATAGGGGCAGATTTCCTTCCAGCTACCAAAGCCATGCCAAAGGAAATGTTACCGATTGTTGATACTCCGGTAATTCAATTCGTTGTTGAGGAAGCTATTGCTTCTGGGATAGAAGAAATATTGATCATAAGTGGGAAGAACAAATCCACAATTGGAAATCATTTTGACCGGAATATTCATTTGGAAACAATGCTATCGGATAAGAATGAGAGCGATAAGTTAGTTGTCCTTGCTAAATCGGATGTTCCGAATATCCACTACATCAGACAGGCTTACCCCAAAGGCTTGGGCGATGCGATTTTGCATGCGGAGTCTTTTGTTGGCGATGAGCCGTTCGTCATTTTATTGGGGGATGATATCATGCCGAATGAGACACCATTAACCAAAATCTTGATGGACCTATATGCTGAACATCAAACACCCATTGTCGCCACTATGAAGACGGGGATAGAGAAGTTGGCCCATTCAGGTATTGTGGAAGTGAAGGAAGCAAGAGGAGAAAACCTATTTGAAATCAATCATGTATTTGAAAAGGTTGAGTCTGCAGTTATGGCCAATGATTTGGGTATTATCGGCAGATATATTATGACTCCTGACGTATTCTCCAAACTGCATGCTTTGTCCTCGGAGGGAAACCTGGAGCTCCAGCTGACTGATGCTATTGAAGCGCTGAATAGCGAACAAGAAGTGCTGGCCTACGAGTATCTAGGGAAAAGATACGATGCGGGAGATAAATATGGGCTGCTGCTTGCCAATATTGAATTAGGTTTGAAGCACAAGGAAACAGCCAAGCCACTGACTGAATATCTAAAGGAATTAAGCGAACAGTTGAAGCGGGAATAACCGGTCAAGTGCACCATGCAGCAGATATGCAGGTGCAAAAAAGTCTAAGAAGCGCTGAAAAACGTTTGAAAATAGGAGAAGAATATGAAAAAGATGCTATATATGATGCATATCGATTGGGATTGGATTTTCCAAAGACCACAAATTTTGGCTATGGAGTTAAGTAAATATTTTGATGTAACTGTCCAATATCGTTTCGCCAACAACCGCAAAACCGTCAGGAAAAATAAAATTCGCCCACAGAAGCAAGCTGTCTATTTCCAACTGCCGAAAAACAATTTACCGATCATCAAACAAATAAATACGCTGATCCGCAGTATCTACAAAAGAAAAATCATCAAGGGAGACTACGACTATCTTTGGGTATGCTCTCCTGAGCTGTTCGATGTCATACCCGAAGGTTATCAAGGTAAAATCATCTATGATTGTATGGATCGCCATGTTCACATGGCGAAAAGTGAAAGGAAACAGCAAGTAGAAAAGATGGAGTCAGCTTTGATCGCAAAAGCCAGTCAAATTTTTGTTTCAAGCCAAAGCCTGTATGAGGACATCAAAAGCGTGAATCCGGACAAAAAGGTAGTGGTCATCCGCAATGGTTATGTGCAAAGTAAATTATTTTATGATGAGCGGGCTGCTGCTGGTGAAAAGGCGATCTATAAAATTGCTTATATCGGAACGGTCGATACTTGGTTTGACTTTGACACGATTACGAGTAATGTTGCTCAGTTCAAGAATGTGACCTACGATATCATCGGACCGACCGTTGTAAAGAAAGCGATTGAGAGAGTCCATTATCGTGGTATCGTTCTACATGACGAATTGTATGCGAACATCAAGGATGTTGACTGCCTGGTGATGCCGTTCATTTTGAATGACACAGTTCTGGCGGTGGATCCGGTTAAGTTATATGAATATATCAGTTACGGCAAATGCATCATATCGATCTATTATCCGGAAATAGAAAGATTCGGTGATTTCGTGCATTTCTACAGTACTGGCGAAGAATACAACGCATTAGTTCATAAATTGATCGAAACCAATTTCAAGCCGAAGTATTCGCAAAAACAACAGAGTGATTTTTTGGTGAATAATACTTGGGACAAACGAGTGTCAGATATTATTGAGATATTGACAGAAAAAAATGAGGATGTGCAATTATGAAGAAGATAAAAGTAATGACCATTTTTGGAACAAGACCTGAAGCTATAAAGATGGCTCCTCTCGTGAAAGAACTGGAAAAGCAATCCGATCGGTTTGAGTCGATTGTGACTGTAACGGCGCAACACCGCCAAATGCTTGATCAGGTTTTGACTATTTTTAACATTAAACCGGATTATGATCTGAACGTTATGAAAAATCGTCAAACGTTATCCCAAATCACTGCCAATGTCTTGATGGGGCTGGAGGCGGTTATGTTAGAAGCAAAACCGGACATCGTTTTGGTTCACGGTGATACCACGACCACTTTTGCGGCTGCAATCTCAGCATTCTATCACAACATCAAGGTGGGCCACGTAGAAGCGGGCTTGCGCACTTGGAACAAACACTCACCATTTCCGGAAGAGATTAACAGACAAGTAACGGATGTTATTTCGGATTTGTATTTTGCGCCAACGATGCAAAGTGAAGGCAATCTGCTGAAGGAAAATCACGATAAAAATGCTATTTTTATAACTGGAAATACGGCAATCGATGCTTTGCAGCACACAGTTCGGGAAGATTATGAGAATGAAATCCTGAATAGTATTCCTGAAGATCACAAAATTATCTTGATGACTATGCATCGCCGTGAGAACCAAGGAAAGCCTATGGAACAAGTATTCCGTGCAATCAGACAAGTAGT
Source organism: Trichococcus sp. (assembly GCA_030153215.1). Taxonomy (GTDB): domain Bacteria; phylum Bacillota; class Bacilli; order Lactobacillales; family Aerococcaceae; genus Trichococcus. Next base: position 17,085 of record JASKKA010000016.1, on the reverse strand, counting down.
CGATGAGTACCCCGATATCGAAATGATCTATCCGGTCCATTTGAATCCGGTGGTTCAAGAACTGGCCAAAGCACACCTTGGGGATCATGAGCGCATCCATCTTATTGCACCGTTGGATGTTATCGATTTCCACAATGTCGCAGCCAGAAGTTATATGATTATGAGTGATTCAGGCGGCGTACAAGAAGAAGCGCCATCCATGGGCATACCTGTACTGGTTTTGCGCGACACTACGGAAAGACCAGAAGGTGTCGAGGCCGGAACCCTTAAGCTGGTTGGGACTGAAACAAAAGATGTGATCGAGGCCATGACGGAACTTCTTGATAATACGGCTTTACACAAAAAAATGTCTGAAGCAGCAAACCCTTATGGGGACGGTAAAGCATCCCAACGGATTTTGGACTGTATCGCTTATGAATTTGGCTGCACGGATCATAGACCTGAGGAATTCAAGTATTAAAAAGAAATAGTATTCTATAATTTAATATGCTATATTATGTTTGCTATTTTAAATGAATTTTAAATAACAAGGAAGAAAGGTACAGTTTAATGCAAGTAAATCAACTAAAAATAAGCTGGAAAGATTTTTTTTCTTTCAATTTTAAGCATGCCTACTTGATTAAGAATGCTATCTTAATCGTACTCGTGTTTCTCTTGATGAGATTGATCGGCTTTGAAAACCAGATAATCTCTTTTTCCATCATGTTTGCTTTGGCGGTATTCAGTTATTTTTACATCTCGATAAAGAATAATGATTTCTTCGATTTCAGGGCGATATTTTTAGCTGCTTGGTTGGTATCGTTCGCTTTGAATTTGATCAGGTTGAACCCTATCTATAATGAACTGAGCTTAAAGACCTCAATTGTTCTGATCTTTACCCCGGTTATGCTGTTGGTGGGATCATTCCTTTATGAAATAATGCATAATAATCAGACCGAGGAAAAAGTAAAGCCAAAAAACCTAATGGACGGCAAAATGTTCTTCACTGTTTCGCTGCTTATTTCCTTATTTATCTTAGTCTGTTTTGCAGCGGAAAGTATCATTATTGGAGAGTTGCCTTACTTCAGCAGTGACATGAATGCCTATGTTACTTTTTATGTCAGCGGATTGCATCAATTTGTCGTATTATCTTATTTCATTCCATGCTTGGCGATCATCTATATCCATCAGTATGGTGAGAAGTGGCATTCGCCTAAAGCATTGCTTTTGATAGCCTTGAGCATCATCAGTTATGCTATCCCGATACTGATTGTTTCCCGCCAGTTGTTATTGCAGCAGTTGTTTCTTATGTTCTTCACACTGGCTTTCTATCATCGCAAAAAGACATTCCACCTTTTTGTTGCCATGGTGCTTTTCTTTGGCTGGGCTTTTGTCTTTTTATCGGGGGCGAGAAACCAAAGTGAGGAATATTTAACAAATGCTTACACACAAAGCAATGTACAAGAAGAGGACAGTAGCAAAGAGCCTTCAGATGATACAGACACGATAAAGCCGACTAAACATGAAGTTGCCTTTGACTTGCCATCAGTGTTGGTGACACCGTATGTCTATTTTTCGAACAGCCTTCAAAGCTTCAATAATCAGGTCAATCATCAGAAAAAGCACTATTACGGCATTTCCTTGTTGGAACTTCCGGTAAAGGCCTGGTCGAAGATCACGGGGGAAGACGTAGAACTGATGGACGCCTATAAGCACGATAAAGCAAGGCTGCAAATCAGTCCTTTCCTCAACACGTTTGGCTTTGTGTCTGATTTCTATTTCGATTTCGGCATGATTGGGGTCATCGCTGGCATGGCATTATATGGCTATGTTTTGGCATGGCTGAAGCATAAATCGCTTGTCAGTCAAAATCCGTTCATCATTATGCTGTCCGGCCTGTTCGTCTACGCCTGTCTGTTCTCATTCTTCATCCCATGGTTAAGCAACAGTACAATGCAATATACTGTTGTATTCTTGGTGCTATTGGCTTTCTGGAATACGAAGACAAAAAATAAAGTTCCGGTAATGAACAGTCCGATCCATTAAAGACTGAATCTTTCCACTCCAAAAGGCAATCCCGATAACGTTTCGGGGTTGCCTTTTTTTAGTTTTCGTTGGAAAGGCCTTGTGACTTATGAAGTGAAAGATTGGAGAACAGGCATGAAAGTCACAATTGTAAATTGTTTTGATACAAACCGTGATAGAGTGGATTTGATTTATGATTACTTCAAAGAGAAGAGTTATGAAGTTACCGTCATTGAATCCGATTTTCATCATGGCAAAAAAGAGAAGAAGGACATCACCCGTGATGATTTCCTGTTCATCGATACCTTGCCGTACAAACGCAATCTATCGGTAGGCAGATTGAAATCGCACGATGATTTTTCTAAAAAAGCTATACAACTTGCGGCGGATCTGCACCCGGATATCCTTTACGTGATGTTCCCTCCAAATTCTTTAATGAAATATGCCAGTGCGTATAAAGCTAAAAATCCGCAGGTGAAATTGATAGCGGACATTATCGATCTCTGGCCGGAAAGCATGCCGGTGCCGGGAAGCCTGAAGAAGCTGTTTGTCTTCAAGATGTGGGCCAATATCCGGAACAAACATTTGGCGAAAGCTGATTTGGTTTTGACTGAATGTCATTACTATTATGATGTGTTGAAAAAATACATTGGTCAAACAGAAACCGGGACGTTATATTTGGCGCAAGATTCAATACCCTATGAAGGGGAAAAGCCTGTTCAGCTTTCCCAAGAGAACTTTGATATTTGCTATTTGGGTTCCATCAACAACATCATTGATATCGAGTTCATTTCCGAGTTGATCAAAAAGATGTCGGCCGTAAAAAAAGTGCGTCTGCACATCATTGGCGATGGCGAATCCAGGGAAGAATTTATCCAAAACTCCGAACGAGCCGGCGCTGAAGTCCTTTATCACGGCAAAATCTATGATGCCCGGGAAAAACAAGCCATTTTTGATCAGTGCTATTTTGGTCTGAATATCATGAAAGAAACGGTTTCAATCGGCCTAACCACGAAATCAATCGATTATTTCAATGCCGGTTTGCCGATCATCAATAACATCAAACACGATACCGTTAAATTGGTTGACCAGTACGGTATCGGCATTAATATCACTAGGGATTTGGACAATGTCCCGGAAATAATGAACGAGTCGATCGCCTTAAATGAACAACGAAGAACAAAGGTCAAAGAAATATTCGAGCAGTATTTTTCCAGGACAGCTTTTTATGAACAGCTGCAAGTTTTATTGCGTAAAATAGATATTTGACAGGCGCGATTGCCAGATGCAGTAATCCAAAAATAGAGCTGGTCATCACCGCCGTGATTGCTAGTTATGAAGGGAACGGTTGTTATTCAAAATCAGAAAATTTCGATACTACTGGCTACTTACAGACCTAACTGGGAATTCTTCAAATTATTGTTGATCAGTTTAAATGATCAAGATTATCCGCATTTGGAATTGTTGGTCCGCGATGACAGCGACCAAATCGAAACCAGCGAAAAGATTCAGGAATACCTGCGCGAATTTGTCACAGCGATGCCGTACGTCTTTACCATCAATGAGCGGAATATGGGCAGTAACAGAACTTTTGAACTGCTGACGGAGGAAGTGGCGAATGGAGGCTATCTGGCCTATTGCGATCAGGACGATGTATGGGAACCGGAGAAACTCAGCACGCTCGTTGCGCTGATTGAGGGACCCGGTGTCACCTTGGCGTATTCTGATTTATCCGTCATCGATCAGGATGGCAATAAAAAAGCGGACAGTTTCAGGGAATTCCAAAAACGGGTGATCCATATTTATGGAGCTGATCTGTTCGGAACCTTATTGATGCGCAACAGCGTCACCGGTTGCTCGATGCTGATCGACACGGATGTGGCCAAACGGGCTCTGCCTTTCAGTCAGTACTTTGTCCACGACCATTGGCTGACCTTGGTTGCTTCCAGTGTCGGAGAACTGGCCTACTCGGCAAAACCGCTGATCCAATACCGCTTGCATGACAATAATCAAATCGGTGCTTCGATGCTTCCGGGCATCAACAACAAAACTGATTATGTGGAGAAAAAATTAGCCCAAGATATCGTGCGCTTCAACTCCTTGCTGGCGGGAGACCTGTTTACGGCCGAGCAAAAAGCGCTTATTCAAGGTAAAATTGCTGCCGTCGAGGACAGGAAAGCCTTCATCCAGTCGCCTAGCCTGTCCGGTATCGGCAAATTGTTCAAGGCTTTGCAAGGGGATCATCAATTGTTTCTGGTCGAATTATTTTTGGGGATAGCCGGCAACAAACTGGGTGAGCGATTCCTGAAATTCCTGAAACGCTAGCGGTTATTCAGCCGTTCGATAGAGCGAGAACACCATTATTAATGAAAGAAAATACACTAAAAATTATCAGGAAAGAATAGGAGCTGAAGAAATGAAAGGGATTATCTTAGCTGGAGGTAGTGGGACACGACTATATCCGCTGACGAAAGCAGTCTCGAAACAATTGATGCCCATCTATGACAAACCGATGATCTATTATCCGATGTCCACATTAATGTTGGCGGGAATCAAAGACATTTTGATTATTTCCACGCCGACCGATACTCCCCGTTTTGAACAATTATTCGGTGATGGGGCTGAATTGGGCTTGAATATCGAATACGCTGTGCAGGAGAGTCCTGATGGCTTGGCACAAGCCTTCATCATCGGTGAAAAGTTCATCGGCGATGATTCCGTCTGCCTGATTCTGGGCGACAACATTTACTACGGCAGTGGCTTGGCCAAAATGCTGCAACGCGCGGCCGTCAAAGAAAAAGGCGCAACGGTCTTTGGCTACCATGTTCAGGATCCGGAACGCTTTGGTGTGGTGGATTTTGATGAAAATATGCGGGCTCTTTCGATTGAAGAAAAACCGGAAAATCCGAAGAGCAGTTACGCTGTAACCGGGCTGTATTTCTATGACAATGATGTGGTGGAAATCGCGAAGAACATCAAACCATCCCCACGCGGCGAATTGGAAATCACGGATGTCAACCGCGTATACCTGGAAAAAGGCTTGTTGGATGTGGAAATCATGGGCCGTGGCTTCGCTTGGTTGGATACGGGCACGCATGAATCCTTATTGGAAGCTGCGACTTTCATCGAAACCATCGAAAAACGTCAAAACTTGAAAGTGGCTTGCTTGGAAGAAATTTCTTACCGCATGGGCTACATCACTCGTGAGCAGTTAATCGAATTGGCACAACCTTTGAAGAAAAATGCCTATGGCCAGTACCTGTTGCGCTTGGCAAAAGCTTAAGAAAAAAACACAACGAACCGTTCAACCTTGACAGGGAAACAGGATTTTTCCGCAAGGATGGTCAGCGAGGTTCGATCAGTAAAAAAAGGGGTAATCGAATATGAATGTTTTAGACACAAATTTGCAAGACGTAAAGATTATTGAAATGCCAGTCTTCGGTGACCACCGTGGCTTCTTTACGGAAAGCTACGCCAAAGAAAAATTTATGGCTGCAGGGATTGCGATTGATTTCATCCAAGATAACCATTCCTTATCGGTAGAACCTGGTGTACTGCGTGGCATGCATTTTCAAACGCCAGGTAAAGCCCAAACCAAATTGGTGCGTGCAACGACTGGCGTCATCTACGATGTTTTGGTGGATATGCGCGTAGGTTCACCTACTTACGGTAAGTGGGAAGGTTATATTTTGAGCGAATACAACCATCGCCAATTATTGGTGCCAAAAGGTTTTGCTCACGGATTTGTGACGTTGACACCGAATTGTAATGTCCAATACAAAGTTGATGAATACTATTCAAAAGAAAATGACGGTGGAATCGCCTTTGATGACCCGGCGGTGGGCATCATCTGGCCAATGCCGATCGAAAAGCTAGTCTTGTCTGAAAAAGATACGCAACATCCGACTTTAGCGGAGTTCGATAACCCGTTTGTTTACGGCCAAATTTAAGAACTAGGGGACACATAAAATGAAAAATATTATTGTTACTGGCGGAGCTGGATTCATCGGATCGAATTTTGTTCATTACGTAGTGAATAACCATCCCGATATTCATATTACAGTATTGGATAAATTGACTTACGCTGGAAATAAAGAAAACTTAGCTGGCCTGCCAGCTGACAGAGTGGAATTGGTTGTGGGAGACATTGCCGATGCTGAGTTGGTGGACCGACTTGTGAAAGAAACCGATGCAGTCGTGCATTATGCTGCGGAATCGCATAACGACAATTCGTTGAAAGATCCGTTTCCTTTTGTTCAAACGAACATCATCGGAACGTACACTTTGATCGAGGCTTGCCGGAAATACGATGTCCGTTATCACCATGTTTCAACGGATGAAGTTTATGGCGACTTACCATTACGGGAAGATCTTCCTGGACATGGCGAAGGGCCGGGTGAAAAGTTCACTGCGGAGACACCTTATAACCCATCTAGTCCATATTCTTCCACAAAAGCGGGTTCTGATTTGTTGGTGAAGGCTTGGGTCCGTTCTTTCGGCTTGCAAGCCACTATCTCAAACTGTTCCAATAACTACGGACCTTATCAACATATCGAGAAATTCATTCCGCGCCAAATCACCAATATCTTATCCGGCATTCGTCCGAAACTCTACGGAGAAGGTAAGAATGTACGCGATTGGATTCATACGAATGATCACTCTTCAGCCGTATGGGCGATTTTGACAAAAGGCCGTATTGGAGAAACGTATCTGATCGGTGCGGATGGAGAAGAAAACAACAAACAAGTATTGGAGCTGATCCTTGAACTTATGGATCAACCCAAAGATGCTTATGACCACGTTAAAGATCGTGCTGGCCACGACTTGCGTTATGCGATCGATTCGACAAAACTTCGTGAAGAATTAGGGTGGACGCCACAATTCACCAATTTCAAAGACGGTTTAGCGGATACTATAAAATGGTATACAGATAATAAGGGCTGGTGGGCAGCTGAAAAAGAGACTGTTGAGGCGAACTACGCGAAAAATGGTCAATAGATGATAGAAATAGAGAAGAGGTAGGATAATCCTGCCTCTTTTTATAGAGGAGGAACTTTTTAATGATTTTAATTACGGGTTCGAATGGTCAATTGGGCACAGAATTGTGCCACTTATTGGATGAAAGAAATATTACCTATACTGCAACGGATGCAGCTGAAATGGATATTACCCATAAAGCTGCCGTGGATGAGGTTTTTCAAGAAGTGAAGCCTACCTTCGTTTTCCATTGCGCAGCATATACGGCAGTGGACAAAGCCGAAGATGAGGGCAAAGAACTTGATGAAAAAATCAATGTGATGGGGACAAAAAATATTGCCGAAGCAGCCGAAGCAGCAGGGGCAACTCTAGTCTACATCAGCACAGACTATGTATTTGACGGTACGAATACAGGAGAATATGCTACTGATGCGGAAACGAATCCTAAAAATGAATACGGACGGACGAAATTGGCTGGCGAACAACTGGTGCAATCGATTTGCTCTGATTACTATATCATCCGTACGTCTTGGGTGTTCGGCCAATTTGGCCACAACTTTGTCTATACGATGCGCCGTTTAGCAGAAACATACCCAATTTTAACAGTTGTAAGCGATCAAGTCGGCCGTCCTACTTGGACCCGCACTTTAGCTGAGTTCATGGTACATGTGATGGAAACCAAACCACCAACAGGTATCTATCATCTATCGAATGACAACAGCTGTTCTTGGTACGAATTTGCCTGTGAAATTCTGAAGGATTTTGATGTAGAAGTGAAGCCGGTCACGTCAGAAGAGTATCCACAAAAAGCATATCGTCCGAAACATTCCGTGATGGATCTGAGTAAAGCCAAGGCAACCGGTTTTGCGATTCCAACGTGGCAAGAGGCTTTAGCAAGTTTCGTAAAAGCTATTTAGCCGTAGAGATGGAGAGGTGTTCCGGTCAGCGCCGTCTTTCGGGAGGTACTGAGCGGAACTCTTTGTTGTATATGAAAAGTGTATTATTAGGAGATAAAATAAATGGACACACAGAAAATATTGTTAAGGTATCTGACGTTGCTGCTGTTGGTTACGATGACCGTGAATACTGGCCTCACCACAGTGCATGCGGTGACGGACATAGCGGATTCCGATGTGATAATCCAACCAACAGAGAATGAATCCACAACTGCTGAGTCATCCGACCTTATTGAAATGGACAGCAGTCAGGAAAGTACAGAAACAACAGAAACAACAGAAACAACAGGAGAAGCGCAAGAGGCACCCGAAGAACAGCCTAATTCGAACACAGAAACAGATACAGCCCCGGAAACAACTGAATCTTCAATTGAGGAGGAAGAGTCTTCAATCGAGGAAATTACAGAGAATCGTGATTTTGATTCGATAGAGGCAGCAAGTTCCGACGGTGTGTATGACCGTGAAGCATTGGCGGAGCAAGCTATGCAAATGATGGCAAATGATCTAGCGCAAAAGGAAGGGACATCAGAACTTTCCAGAAGCTTGACTGTATCGCCGACAAGTACTTTCATCAATAAAATTGCGTCATCTGCAGTAACCACTTGGACGACACATCATATTTTGCCATCTATCACAATTGCCCAAGCGGCTTTAGAATCTGCTTGGGGGACGAGCAAATTGGCCCTAGAGGCAAACAATTTATACGGCATCAAAGCTTCTCCTGATTGGCTAGGTGAAGTCTATGCTATCAACACCGCCGAATACGGTGATGAGGGATGGCACACAGTAACGGCCAATTTCCGAAAGTACGCTTCTTGGTTGGACAGTACAAATGATCATGGAGCCTTCTTCACCAGTACAGAGTGGAGAAAAGAAAACTATAAAAATGTTGTGGGCGAGACTGATTATAAAAAAGCTTCCCAGGCTTTGCGTGCAGCTGGATATGCAACAGATCCAGGGTACCCTGCGAAATTGATCAGCATCATTGAAAACTATAATTTGTCCCGTTTCGATCCAGTACCTAACATCACTATGAGAACTTATATTGAAAATGACGGCTGGACGGGGTTGCGTATGGGCGGTGATTATATCGGGAAAACCAGTGGTACGATAGGAGAAGGCAAAAATATCAACAGTTTTAGCCTTTCCATCGATAACGAGAATGTTGCCGACGAAAAAGGTTTAGGTATTCAATATGCTGCCTACATCGAGGATCTTGGTTGGACAAACTATGTATCCGGAGACACGAATTTGGGTAATACTAGCCAAAACAAGCGGATGGAAGCTATAAAAATTAGGCTGACCGGAAACAATATCTCAAACTATACAATTCATTACCGTGTTCAAGTTGCAAACCTAGGTTGGACAGGCTGGGCAAAAAATGGTGAACCAACAGGGACAGAAGGCGTTCAATATGGGATTGAAGCAATTGAAGTGTTGTTGTTACCTCAATCAGCAATGGCACCTTCTTCTTCTACAATCGCCTTTCAATCGTTATTTGAAATGAAAGCAATTCAGCTGACTTACGCAGCCTACAGCCAAAATCTGGGATGGCAAGCCAGCGTCGGAGAAAAACAAGCAGCCGGTCAGACCAGCTTGAGATTAGAAGCTTTTAAAATCAATATGAGCAATGGCAAATACGCAAACCAGCTCCAGTATCAATCCTATGTTCAGAACAGTGGTTGGCAAGCGTGGCAAATGAGTGGTTCAACTAGCGGGACAACTAATCAAGCAAAAAACATTGAAGCTATCAAAGTCCAACTCAGTGGTTTGATGGCGCAATATTTCGATGTCTATTACCGAGTATACGTGCAGGGTATGGGCTGGCTTGATTGGGCCAGAAATGGGCAAGCATCGGGAACCAGTGGTATGAATGCACGTATTGGAGCTTTACAAGTTTCCTTAGTGGAAAAAGGCAGTGTCAGCCCCGGATTGACAAACCAACCATATATTGAAGTTCCACCGATCTCTTACACGACTTTTAACCAGAAAAGCGGCTGGCAAGCAGCTGTGAGTCATGGAACTACCAGTGGAGCGACTGTAGATTCCAATCAAGTGGAAGCACTGCAACTGAAAGTGCCAAACTTAAACTTAAGCGGAACAATCCAATATCGTGCACACGTCCAGGACAATGGCTGGTTAGCTTGGGCATCCAGTGGAGAAACTGCAGGCTTTACTGATAGAGGAAAACGTATTGAAGCGATTGAAATCAAACTGACCGAGGAATTGGCCGCCAAATATGATGTTTATTATCGCGTCTACACCAATAAATTTGGATGGTTAAACTGGGCTAAAAATGGCGTATCAGCGGGGACAGCCGGGCTAGCTGATCCGATAAAAGCGATTGAAATTAAAATTCTTCAAAAAGGCAGTGCAGGTCCCGGCACAACTGCCATGTCATTCATCGATAAGTCTAATTATGTTGGGGTGCTCTATCAAACACATGTACAAAATATAGGCTGGCAAGGAGCGGTTTCAGATGGAATGTTGAGTGGTACAACCGGAATGTCCTATCGTTTAGAAGGTATAAAAATCAACTTGCAGAATAGTGCTTACAGTGGATCAATCAGTTATCGCACACATGTAGAAACATATGGTTGGCAGAACTACGTTTCCAATAACGCCATCAGCGGGACTATGGGTGAAGCCAAGCGATTGGAAGCGATCGAAATTAATCTTATTGGCGAAATTTCCGAAAAATATGATGTTTATTATCGCGTCCACGCCCAGGACTTTGGCTGGTTGGGATGGACCAAAAACGGTGGCAAAGCAGGCACCGCAGGCCTAGCAAAGCGATTGGAATCGATTCAAATCAAAATGGTGCCAAAAGGTTTGGATGCGCCCGGTAGCACAGTTGGTGCATTCAAAACGAAATAACTTGCAAGTGATGAAATCTTGTAAAATAGCACTTTCGAGCCATTCGATGATTGGCTGAAACACAGCAATGCATGGATCCCTCTTAGAGATATTATAGTCTTGAGAGGGATTTTTTTGTTATTATTTGAATAAACTGTTCTTTGCTATACGAATTTTGTTATGTTTATATTATAATGAGTGGAAAATAATGTAACTGAATGCGAGGAATTTATGAATAAGCGAGTGATCTTAGGTTTTTCAACATGTATCATGGTCGTGCTCTCTTCAGCCTTCCTTTACGAGAATAGTGGAAAGCCAAGTAATGGACAAACTGAACTTTCTGAAGCTGAAGATAGTGGTACAAATTTTCTGCAAGCAGGAACTGTTGATTTTGTTGAATCTGGCACAGAGGAGAATGAGGAAAAGATAAATGAACTGCTTACAGAACCCGCTGCTCCTACGACAGAAAGGGAAGTTCAATCTGACCAAATGACCATTAATGATGTTTTTTTTCCGGAAAAACAAACAGGACAAATATTCCTCTCAGGTGAACTTTCGCAGCCCCAAGTGGCCGGAGAAGAAGCCGCAAAATCTTTTCTTCAGGATAAGAAACATGATATCGGTTTGGCTGATGATACAGAGCTGGAGATTGTCGAAGTAAGGACAGATGAGATCAACAACACCCATGTAAAATTTGTCCAAGTGGTGGATGGAATTAAGGTGGAGCACAACTCTTTGAGCGTCCATTTTGACGAAAATGGTATTATCACTAGCGTCACCGGTGCTTTAACTGCCATTCAATCAGTAGAAAAATCGACTGGCGAACCTATCACCGAAAACAGTGCGGCAGAAATTGCCAAGAAACAATACTCATATGAAAGTTTGAGCGAAACACCGACAGTCGAGAAAGTTATCATCACTAAAGATGACGGAAATTATGAAACCTATAAAGTCAAAATTTCCTACACGGCACCGGAAATTGCAAGTTATGATGTTTATGTAGATGCTTATTCAGGTGATGTTATTCATTCGGAAAATAATATCCGCTACGCAAATGTCGAAGGATCTGGAGTGGACGTTCTGAATAACATCAGGGCTTTAAATCTGTACTATGACGGTTCGCATTATTATATGCAGGACTATACGCACAGCGCGACGAATGTCATCGAGACCTATTCGATGAATGGCGGAACTTCAAGCAAGACTCTTGTGCAAGCAACGAGCAATGTTTTTTCTTCAGAAAATGAAAAAGCATCTGTCAGTGCCCAGTATAATGCGAAACGTACTCTTGATTTTTATAAAAATGTATTTGACCGTAACAGCCTCGATGGAAACCATATGAATATCGTATCGTCCACACAGTACTCAACCAATTACAACAATGCTTTTTGGTCAGGCAGTCAAATGGTTTATGGAGACGGTGATGGCCTCACATTCACCTATTTAAGCGGAGATCTCGACATCGTGGGGCATGAAATGACTCACGGGGTGATCGATTACACGTCTGACTTATATTATCATAATGAATCGGGAGCATTAAATGAATCTATGGCTGACGTATTCGGGGTGCTTATTTCCACCTATGACAAATATCATGTGGAATCCGGAGGCAATTGGGTTTTCGATGCAGATGACTGGGTAATCGGGGATGACATTTATACACCTTTGATAGCAGGGGATGCCTTGAGAAGCTTGTCCAAGCCGGCGCTATATGACCAACCGGAGACTATGAGTGAGTATGTCTATTCTCCTGATACAGAAGCTGGTGATTGGGGAGGAATCCACATCAATTCAGGTATCCTTAATAAAGCAGGGTATCTTGTGGCGGAAAGCATCGGAATGGAGAAGACTGCTCAAATCTATTACCGAGCTTTGGTCCAATACATGACTGCAATGACTGATTTTGAACAGGCAAAAAATTATTTTATCCAAGCAGCAAAAGACTTGTATGGCCAAGACGCTGCTGAAATAGCAGCAATCAACAATGCTTTCGCTGCAGTCGGCATCGGCCAAATATTGGATAAGTCGGTCAGCGGTATCACGCTTCTGCCATCACAAAGCAATATGTCTGTGGGCGAAGAACAAATTTTGGCTGCCAATGTTACGCCATCGGACGCTACTGGTTATCTAATTGATTGGTCAAGTAGTGCTACGAATGTTGCTATGGTCGATGAAAAGGGTACAGTTGAGGCGGTCGGAACTGGACAAACCATCATCACAGCAAGTGTAGGGGATGTGATGGCTTCAACGACGATTACAGTTACCGAAAATACTCCTTCCATATCATACAGTGTCCATGTCCAGAATTTAGGTTGGCAAGATAATGTGAATGATGGTAAACTCGCCGGCACAACAGGCAAGTCTTTGCGGCTTGAAGGCATAAAAATGAATCTTATTGGGAGTGAGGCTGTAATCGATGCTCTTTCGTATCGGACACATGTTCAGGATTACGGTTGGTTGGACTGGGCGAAAAACGGTACTGTGAGCGGAACAGTAGGTGAAGCGAAGCGTTTGGAGGCCATAGAGATCAATCTGAACGGCGAGCCTGCAGAGATCTATGACATTTTTTACCGAGTTCATGCACAAAACTTTGGTTGGTTGGATTGGGCGAAAAATGGTGCCTCTTCAGGGACGGCAGGTTATGGATATCGGCTCGAAGCTATCGAAATCCGTTTAGTGAGAAAAGGTGAGGCGGCTCCAGGACCCACGGCAGATCCGTTCATTGAAAATAGCAAAAACCGTAATGAAAAACTGATAGTCTCGTATACAACGCATGTTCAGGACTATGGCTGGCAGCCTTATGTTTCGGATGGGAAGTTGAGCGGAACTTCCGGAGAAGCAAAACGCCTGGAAGGTATCAAAATTCAGCTGCAAAATGCTCCTTACGTCGGCTCTATTTCCTATCAAACGCATGTGCAGGACTATGGTTGGCAAGCTTGGATTTCCGATAATGGATTCAGTGGAACTTCAGGAGAGGCAAAACGTCTGGAGGCAATCAGAATCAAATTGACCGATCAAATGTCGGAATACTACGACATCTATTACCGTGTGCATGCACAAAACTTCGGTTGGTTAGACTGGACAAAGAATGGCGAAGCAGCCGGTACTGCAGGGTACGCCTACCGATTGGAAGCAATAGAAATTCAAATGGTTGCTAAAGGTGGAGTTGCACCTGGGACGCTAGGGACTGCTTATGTAAAGAATACGGCAACTTTATCGCCAATTCAGAACATCGATATTGATGAGGGTATTAATTGTGTGGCAGTTGAAAATAAAATTCTCGAACTGCTAAATGAATTGCGGACAGAAAGCGGACTTACTCTTCTTTCGAAAAGTGAAGCGCTAAAACAGGCAGCCTATATCCGTGCTGTTGAATCGCTAAGTTTGTTCTCGCATACCCGTCCCGACGGTAGTAATTGGAATACGGTTCTTGAAAGTCAATCACATGTCTATGCTGATAATATGCTTGGGGAAAATCTGACATTATCTGCCTATTCTGAAAATGAAGAAGCCGCGGCTATCTCTTTATTCGATGTGTGGGTGAACAGTCCTGAGGATTATAAAAATATGATCAATGCCGACTACCAAGAAGTAGGCATTGGGGTCCAAAATAGTGGTGCGGATATCTATGCCGTGCTAATATTCGGAACTCAAATAAATTAAGAAAAAAGCTTGCCTATTCAAGGTTTGTTTTTAGCAAATGCTCTATTTTTTGATAAAAAAGAGATATTGATAGCAGTAAAAATCTATGGAGAGAAGTGAAAAGTATGAATAGATTTTGGCGGATGATTATGATAGGGCTGTTTTTTTTCGGAAGTGTGTTCCCCTTAGTGCAAGCAACGGAAAATTCCGAAGCTGACTCGGCGATTGGTGCCCTTCTCCTGGATGAAAAGTTGATGATTGACAGTTCAAGTGATGCGGAATTGGAAAGTACTGATAATTCAAATATAACAGACGGCGAACCTGAACTGCCGATAAACAGTGAATCAGATGATCCGCTAGAGGTAAAGAATGTGGTTTCAGTAGCGGAAGAAGCAGTTCCTTTTGTATCCTATCGAACGCATCTTCAGGATTTTGGTTGGCAAGGTGCAGTTAGAGATAGAGAAATCAGCGGGAGCGTAGGGCAGGCGAAACGTTTGGAAGCTGTTGAAATCAATTTAGGTAATACACCGATGGCAGGAGGTGTTGATTATCAAGTCCACGTACAAAACTATGGTTGGATGAGTACAGTGTCGGATGGCCGTTCTGCAGGAACAACCGGTGAAGGCTTGCGTCTGGAAGCCATTAAGATCAATTTGACAGGTGAGATGATGTCCCACTATGACATCTATTATCGCGTCCATGCACAAAATTTTGGTTGGTTGGATTGGGCAAAGAACGGCGAACCTTCCGGAACTGCAGGCTACACATACCGTTTGGAAGCTTTAGAAGTTTTATTGGTGAAAAAGGGAGCCGATGCACCGGGAGAAACAGTGAGACCCTTTGTAAAATATCCAAAACTTTCTTACCAGACCCATATCCAAAATATCGGTTGGCAAAATTATGTTTCCTCTGGAGCATTGAGTGGAACAACCGGTGAAGGCAAACGATTAGAAGGTATCAAAATCAACTTGGCAGATTCAACATTTACAGGTTCGATTTCTTACCGCACGCATGTGCAGGATTACGGTTGGCAGTCTTGGAAACAAGATGACGCATTCAGCGGCACAGAAGGTGAATCCAAGCGGTTGGAAGCTATCCAAATAAATTTGAACGGAGAAATAGCAGAATATTTTGACGTTTATTATCGTGTCCATGCACAAAATTTCGGCTGGCTGGACTGGGCTAAAAATGGTGAATCAGCTGGAACAGAAGGTCTAGGATTTAGACTGGAAGCTATCGAACTAAGATTAGTGAAAAAAGGCGGGCCGACACCAGGGAAAGCGTCAACGCCGTTCGTCAAGCTAGGTGGGATAGCTGCCCAAATAGTGAGCGCAAATCAATCGAATGCGACAAAAGTACAGCTTAAAACGCAACTTAGTTATGGGACTATGGTGAATGGTGTCAGGGTTGCAGCCCCAATTAGTAAGATTTCGGCATATATGCAATCCACAACGAGCGATCATAAGGTCAATCTTTCTGTTTCCACAACCAACAATCCTCTGATATTTAACCTTGGATTCGATGAAAAAATGTTGAACCTAAGCGAAACATATGAAATCATCGCATCAGTGGCAGGTTCATCTTCAAAACTCTGGACGGGAGGTATCAATCAGAATACAATACTGGGTAAGATTTCCAGCAACAGTAATTATGTCTTTTATAAAAGAGATCCAACTCCGGTAAATCAATTGACGTTGAAGCACTTATTGCAGACGGCTTTGGAGCCGGTCGGAAGCACACTTTATGTTTGGGGCGGCGGATGGAATGAAGCGGACACTGGATCGGGAATAGAGACCGTCACTATGGGTGTCAGCCCTCAATGGAAGAGTTTTTTTAAACAATACGGATCAATTTACGACTATACTAAAACAATGTATCAGATCCATAACGGACTTGATTGCTCAGGCTATGTCGGTTGGACTATTTACAACTCAGTCAACACTACAAATAATAAAAACGGCTACGTTATGTTGGCAGATCGCATGACAAGTAATTTTGCCTCTAGAGGTTGGGGAACTTACAAAGATAAAGCACAGATCAGTCAATACAGACCGGGGGATATATTGAGTTCAGCGGGACATGTGTATATGGTATTGGGCGTTGCTGCGGATAAGAGCTTGGTGGTTGTGCACTCTACTCCAAAAGGGGTACAAATAAATGGAACGCCTACACCGTCCGGTATCACAAATAGTATTGCAGCTAGTTTAGCCAAGCAATACATGAGTACTTATTATCCTGACTGGTATAATAAATTTCCAAGCGTGAAGGTGGATTATTCTTATTTGACTGATTTTGATCAGATGAGTTGGAATATCTCCGGAAACGCGTTATTGAGCGATCCGGACGGAATTGTAAACAAGAGCGCCGAACAGGTACTAGCAAGCATTTTTTCGAAATAAACTGTTTTTTCCGACTTTCGGATCAGCAAAGAATAATATGAATTTTAATAATAGAGGGTTTTGATGTATTTCAAATAGCATCAAAACTCTCTGTTTTTTTTGCCCCCAATCAGAACCGCGTCGAAAGTCAATTACTCATGTTTGTTGCCAAACTAAGTGTATAATTTTTCTATGCAAAACTATTCTTTTGTTGAAATAGTCAAAAAGAAGACCTTACAATACAACTAAAGGTTGGTAGCCAATTTAGTGTA
>JASKKA010000015.1 GCA_030153215.1 Trichococcus sp. | reverse complement strand
CATTCTTTGTTCAGTTTTCAAAGGTCAATCGCGTATCACTCGTTACGTGATAGCTTATTCATATTATCACGGCCACCGCATCTTGTCAACAGTTTTTAAAATTAAATTTTAAACTGTTCACCGGATGAATCAGCAACTTTCGTATGATAACATCGTTTTATCTTGCTGTCAACAATGAATCTTATCTTGCCGATGCCTTACAAAAGACAACTTCATAATATTATCATCATTCCAAATCTGTGTCAAACAGATTTCAAAACAAAACGCATCGGATTACCGAGGAACTAAACTTTACCACAAAAATGTAAGCCTTGTCAACACGAGTGCATCAGCATTTAAAGGGATTCTCTTTTTCTGAAAAAACTGATTAAATTTTCAAATTAATACATAATTACCCTGCGGTTCCCGATCAGCATGCTGAAGCACCACTCCAAAATTAAAGAGGCAACCTCAAATTACGAGGTCGCCTCACTTCATGCTTGTAGCACTAGTTCCTGTTAATTTATCTACCAACGTTGAATCTGTCGGTATTTAAAGTTACTGTTCGTTGACATGATCTTCGTTCATGTGAGTCTTACAAACTTCCGGACTTCTTTTCCACTGAATGAGGAACATGGCCACAATATGAAGTTGTATAACTGAAGATTCATCTAACATTTAAACGGGGGCATCTCGCCGCTCACATTTAAACACGAATCTTCTTCGAGATAACATTTTAAGTTTACTCGCCTAAAATGTTTCTCACTTCTGAACCTTTATCCATTCTATTACGGTTTTAACTTCACAGGTTAAATCAATTTTTCTTAGTCTTTCAAGCTAATCTAAATCTTTTCTGCTGCTAGGTTAACTTTTTTCATTCAATTTGTCATGTTGAATCTTTTCTAGATTTTTCGGGTCTATACTTAAAGTCTCTACTCGATCATGAATGAAATTAAAACCATAAGATGCAAGAACTTCAATTGGTTCTATGTAAAGAATTCATTTTATACAACCCTTTCGAGTTGTATCCCCTTCCTTCTTTACACTGTAATAATAACATGAAAGCGTTTGCTTTGCAAGTGGATATTACCTTTTTTTAAAATTTGTTTGGATTTTTTTCGAATAGAGATCTTAATTCAGGGCCTATTTTATGGCTACGATCCCAGCTTTTCCAAGGCCATTGATACAAACAAGATTCCCCTTTCGGCAGCCCCCAATTCTATCATGCATCACATCTTGACGAAGACTGATCCCTTTATCCGAACCAATTCTTCATACAAGTACACAGAAAGCTCAGATCCTTCTTCAACAGTGAGTGCCACTTTCCCCTCAATCACTTCCACATTCAAAAGGCGGCCGCGGAAATTGATTTTGAAGTCATATCCTTGCCAACTTTTCGGAACGAACGGTTTGAAATGCAGGACTCCCTCTTTTATGCGCATTCCGGCGAAGCCTTGAACAATCGACAGCCAGGCACCGCTCATAGAAGTGATGTGGAGCCCGTCATCAGTATCATTATTGTAGTTGTCCAGGTCCAACCTTGCCGTGCGCGCATACAATTCGACCGCCTTTTCTTCTTTGCCGAGTTCTGCTGCCAGAACGGCATGCACAGACGGCGACAAAGAAGATTCGTGCACAGTCATCGGTTCATAGAAATCAAAATTGCGTCGCTTTTCATCCAAGCTGTACCGATCATTCAGAAAATAGATGCTCTGGAGAACATCAGCCTGTTTTATGAACGGAGAACGCAGAATCTTATCCCATGACCAGTGCTGATTCAGCGGTCTTTCGTTCGGATCCAACGAATCTGCAGGACGCAGGTCTTTGTCAAGGAACGTGTCATGCTGGACGAAAATGCCCAATTCTTCATCCTGCGGGTAATACATCCGGGCAATGATATCCTTCCAGTGGTCCGTTTCTGAATCCGTCAGGCCATGCTCTGCCCATTTCTCCGGGGACACTTTTTTGAGCGCATCCAGAGTGTACTGCAACGTCCAACTCGCCATATTGTTGGTATGGTAATTGTTGCTGACGTTATTTTCGTACTCATTCGGTCCAGTCACGCCATGGATCATGTATTTTTGGTTGCGTTTGGAGAAATGAACACGATCCGCCCAGAATCTGGATATCCCGACAAGGACATCGATTCCTGTTTCCACTAGATAGCTTTCATCACCAGTATAATTTGTGTAATTATAGATGGCATGCGCGATTGCTCCATTGCGGTGGATTTCTTCGAAAGTGATTTCCCACTCATTGTGGCATTCTATTCCCGTAAATGTCACCATAGGATACAAGGCACCTTTCAACCCCTGTTGCCGTGCGTTGTGGAAAGCCCCCGGCAATTGCTGATGGCGATAGCGCAACAATTGCCGTGTCACTTTCGGATCGGCCACGGAAAGGTACATCGGCACCATGTATGCCTCCGTATCCCAATAGGTGGCACCGCCGTATTTCTCGCCGGTGAAGCCTTTCGGGCCGATGTTCAGGCGTTCATCTTCCCCGTAATAAGTGGAGAACAGTTGAAAAAGATTGTAGCGGATTCCTTGTTGGGCTTCATCATCCCCGCTGATTTTCACGTCCGCTTTCGTCCATCTCGCTCCCCAAGCGCGTTCATGTGCGGTAAGCAACGAATCATAGCCTTGCTCAGCTGCTTCATGTGCCATCTTTTTGGCAATGAACGCTTGCTCGGCATCCGGAATGTCCCGGCTGGTGATGACTGCCACATACTTGTCCAAGACAACCTTTTCGCCTGCGGAAACGTTCCCGGAAAAAGTTTCTTCTACTAAAAGGCCGCTTTCGTTGCTGCCTGTCTGTCCCAATCCGGAAATACGGTTGCTCATCGCTGCCGTGATCGTGAATTGGTCGACACCGAAGGGATTCGGAATCGTTTTGGCGCTCAGGCTGACGGGTGCATCCAGCGTACGCCCCGCTTCCTCCCAGAACATTTCCTCGTAATTTGCATCTTCATTCGTCACATTGCCATCCAGACGCGGATGGAATTCAAGGTCGGCTGACCCTTTCAGCACTTCTGCTGTTACCCGTACAAGGCAAAGTTCCTTCTGCGAGATACTGACGAAGCGTTGAAAAGTAAATTTGATTTCCGCGGCTTCGGCGTCGCTTTTCCAAATGAAACTGCGTTCCAATACGCCTCGGCGCATATCCAAGTCCAAATGAAAATCCGTGACAGTTTGCTTCGCCAAATCAAGCGGCTCGCCATCGATGAAGATGCCGACAGCGATGAAGTTCATCGCATTGATGACTTTTCCGAAATATTCCGGGTAGCCGTTCTTCCACCAGCCGACACGGGTTTTGTCGGGATACCAGACACCCGCCAAGTAGGTCCCTTCATGGGTGTCGCCTGAATAACCTTCTTCGAAATTGCCGCGCATCCCCATATAACCGTTGCCGATCGCGGTCAGACTTTCCTGAAGTCGCTTCTCTTGTTTATCCAACACAGCCGTCTTTATTTTCCATGGATCGATATCAAACAGTCTTTTCATTAACAGTCCTTCTTTCCGAGTTCAGATGCCGCTCCTTCGCGAAGCCCGCATAAGAATGCTTGTTTTGATGACTCTATTATCCCAATTTCGACAGTCTTAATGCAAGCGCAATCATACACTACTCACAATATTTACCTTGCCATGAAAAATATATCTGTTGCACTTTCAGACTTCAGTCAGCAGCGCCTCGCCGTAGCTCTTGATCAGGATCGGCACGCTTCGGGACTCCAATTTGCCTGCCCGGACTTGGTACTCCTCGTCATCCAGCATATTTCGGTAACTGCCATCAGACAAATCGACAGGAACCCTGCCCGTTATCCCATCCAGGCAGAAAATGCCCGTCAATCTTTCATTCCCGAATCGGTATTGACCGATCACGGTCTCCGACTCAGCAACTGCCTTCAGGTCATAACTCCCTTCCCGGACTGCCGCTTCCCTCTTGAAACGTTGCAGGCGCTGCAGCAAGGGCGTCAGATCCTCCACACAAGTCCACGCAATCGGATCCTTTTCGAACAGATCCGGCAGATGCGCCGTCGCGGTCTCCTGGCCGCCGAAGAGCAACAAGCTCCCTTTCTGGAAATAGGTAAAGGCCGTCCAATTCTTAAGCCTGCCGATGTCATCGATCTTCGAACGGATGCGTGGATGATCATGGTTCTCCAAGAAACGCAGTTTGACGTAATTCATCGGATAAATGCCGTCCTGAAACAGGAGAACATCCAAATAATTTTTCAGGCTGATTTCCCCCCAGAGGTAAGCTTGCTGGAAATCGTGCACATCGTAGTCGTAGGTGATGTCGAAGGCTTCATACAATTCCCCGTCGGAATGGCCGACATTACCGCGATCCCGATTCATCCGCAGAAAACTCGGGTGGACCGATTCGGCCAACCAGACGACACCTGCTTTGATTTCCGCGACCTCTTTTCTGGCGCGGACCCAAAAATCCAATGGTATGAGACTCGCCACGTCGCAGCGGAATCCGTCCACAATCGTTGCCCACTGCTTCAACGTTTCGATCTGATAATCCCATAAGTCCGGATGGCTGTAGTCCAAATCGACTATGTCATACCATTCGCCGACCTTATTACCCATTTCGCCGTTCGGACGGCGATAGAACCATTCTGGATGTTTCTCGACAAGTTGGGAGTCCGGCGAAGTGTGATTGTATACGACATCGATCATCACCTTCATGCCCAAATCGTGGATTGCGGTTACCAACGCTTTGAAGTCGTCCATCGTTCCGTAGGCTGGATTGACGGCGCGATAGTCTTTGATGGCGTAAGGGCTGCCTTCCACCCCTTTGCGCTTCGTTTCGCCGATGGGATGGATCGGCATGAACCAGATAACGTCAGCACCCAAGCCCTTAATCCGTTGGAGATCCGGGATGATGGCATCGAATGTGCCTTCTTTTGTGTGATTGCGCACATAAATGCAATAGATGATTTGATTCCGTAAACTCAAAAAAGTGTCTTTTGCCATAACGATCCTCCTTAACTAGTTCAACTATTGTATACGGTCTGGAATACTGCTGCCCCGTAAGGTGCCAAGTGCAAGGTTTCCCCTTCCAGTCCGTCCCCATCGTTCTGCAACAAAATGCGGCGATAGCCATGCTGTTCCAATGGATGAAGCACGAATTCCTTCGGTTGATCCGTGACGTTGCAGATGACCAGACCGACTTTTTTGTCCATCACCCGCTCGTAGACATAAAAGTCATCGTGCGTGTCCCAGAGATGAAAGTCGCCTTCGACGAACAGATCCGTCTTCTTCAGATCCAATACTTTGCGGTAATAATGCAGGATACTGTCGGGATCAGCTTCTTCCTTCGCAACATTATACTCCGCTTCGATGTTAACGCCACTCCAAGGAGCAACCGTCGAAAAGCCCGCAAAAGCCGACTGATCCCATTGCATCGCACCCCGGCTGGCATCCTTGGAACTTTCCCGCAAATTATAGAGAACCGACTCCTCACTGTACCCCAACGCGAGCGCATCTTTATAATACGTCTGCGCTTCCGGCGACCGGAAATTTTTGATGTCATTCAGATAAAGATTCTTCATACCAAGCTCCTCACCGTTGAGGATGAAAGGGATGCCTTTCTGAAGATACATCAGCGTCGCCAACATTTTCGCGCTGTTATCCCGGTAGACCGTGTCGTCTCCGATCCGGGAAACGACACGAGCCATGTCGTGGTTGTTCCAATAGAGCGTCGGCCCGCCGACATCCGCCATCACTTTCTGCCACTCCTGCAGATTTTTCTTGAAGGCACCATACAGCAGTTTCGTTTTCTGCATATTCGGGGAAAGGCGCGGGTCTTTCGCTTTTTCATCCATCGTGAAGTAACGGAAAGTGATGACCGTATCACAGCCTCCGACAACCGGATCCGTGTAAGAACGCGCCAACTCTACGGTAGCCGAGGCCGCTTCCCCGACGATGAAAGTGTCCGGGTAGCGTTCCCGCAAAGTCGAGGTGAAAAACTTCATGTATTCGTTGATTTTAGGCAGATTGGCGTAATAGTTCTCGGCCAGTCCGATTTCGCCCTCATCCAACCCTTCCACATCCGGAAACCCTTCTTGCTTTTGCAGATGGATGAAAGCATCCAGACGGAAACCATCGACTCCCTTGTCGAGCCAGTAAAAGGCGATGTCGACCATCGCACGCCGCACATCCGGATTGTCCCAATTCAGGTCCGGCATTTCTTTCGCAAACAGATGGAAATAATATTGGTCACCGGCTGGTTCCCTTTCCCAAACAGTGCCTGTGAAAAACGATTCCCAATTGTTTGGCAGCTCTTTCCCGTCGTTTTTGCCGTCCGCCCAAATATAATAGTCGCGGTAGGGGTTGTCTTTCCCCTTCAAGGCTTCCTGAAACCAAGGATGCTGATCCGAGGTATGGTTCATCACAAAATCGAAGATAACTTTGATGCCACGTTTATGCGCCTCGAGGATCAGCTCTTCAACCTCAGCCATCGTCCCGAAAATCGGATCGATTTCGAGAAAATCGGAAATATCATAGCCATTATCGACTTTCGGAGATTTGAAGATTGGATTCAGCCAAATCATATTGACGCCCAAATTTTGAATATAATCCAACCGATTGATGACGCCGCGGACGTCCCCGACACCATCCCCGTTTGAATCCTGGAAACTCATCGGATACACTTGATACACAATCAATCCATGCCACCATTCACGCACATTACCCATATCAAAAACCTCCATTTTCCGGTAGAAAATAGCAATAATAATACCTACCCTTAGCTTACCCAAAGAAACGAGCAAATACAAATTTCAGGTTGCGTAAGATGTGCTGTTGCAGCAAGCTCAGAAGTACTCTGCTTTCTTGGCGCGACATCATTTTCTGTACGGCTTTCCCTTTTTCTTGGTATAATGATAAAATTAAGGAAATCAAACCAACTAACTCATCATCCAAAAGGAGTCCTCATTCATGAAAAAAACAATCGGATTCATCGGCAGCGGAAATATGGGCGGAGCCATCATCGGCGGGCTTGTCGGTTCAGCGCTTGTTGCACCCAACCAAGTCATCGCATCCAGCCAAGATAATGAAACTTTGCAGGCATTGAAGGAGCAACACGGCGTCCGCATCGCAGCCGACAACAGACAGGTGGCAGCCGAATCGGATATCCTCTTTTTGGCCGTCAAACCGAATATCTACAATATCGTCATAGACGAAATCAAAACGGCCATCAAAGAAAACGTCGTCATCGTTACGATTGCAGCCGGAAAAAGCTTAAGTGACATCGAAGACCGCTTCGGCCGCAAGGTGAAAGTCGTCCGCGCCATGCCGAATACCCCTGCTTTGGTCGGTGAAGGCATGACCGGCATCTGCGCCAATGATGTCGTGAATGTCGCTGAGCTGACGGACGTCAAAAACATCTTCGACAGCTTCGGCCGCAGCGAAATGGTTTCTGAATACATGATGGATGCAGTGACAGGCGTCAGCGGTTCATCCCCTGCTTTGGTCTTCATGTTCATCGAATCATTGGCGGATGGTGCCGTACGCGGCGGCATGCCTCGCCAACAAGCTTACAAATTTGCCGCACAGGCAGTCCTCGGTTCCGCAAAAATGGTGCTGGAAACCGGCAAACACCCTGGTGAACTTAAGGATATGGTCTGCTCCCCGGGCGGAACAACGATCGAAGCCGTTGCGGAATTGGAAAAAAACGGATTCCGATCAGCCGTCATCTCGGCAGTCCAGACAACCATCGACAAATCCATCGCCATGAGTAAACCGAAAGAAAACTGAATCTGTTACGCAAACAAGGGGCTGTCTCGGGATAGCCCCTTGTTTGCGCATTAGTGCATTGGTTGTCGGATTTTCCGGTGTTATCCGACAACTTTTGATGTGAATTTGCATATTTTGTCGGATTCTATCGAGTTATCCGACAATTTTTGGTAGGAACACGCTCTACTTGTCGGATTGTTCCAGGGTATCCGACAACTTTTGATGTGAACGTACTCTGAATGTCGGATTCTTCGACGTTATCCGACATTTCTTGATGTATGCGCGGATGCAGCAAGCGGTGCGCTGTCCCAAAATGGTTCTGGCGGGGAATCTCTGGGCACAAGTTCAATTTTCATACAGCCTCCTTCTTTCAGGGACAAAAAAACTCCTCCTCGCAAAACGTGAGGAAGAGTTCGTACTTATTAATGATGATGGTGATGATGCCCAGCGGCTTCGGCCCCGTCATCGATGTCTTCTTTTTGTATGCCCTTTTCTTGGCACTCAGGGCAGATGCCGTAGACTTCCATGCGGTGATGGCTGACTTGAAAACCGGTCAAATTCTCGGCAACCATCTCCACATCGTCCAACACTGGATAATAAAGATCGACGATTTTTCCGCAGCTTTCGCAGATGGCATGGTAATGTTGCGTATTACTGAAGTCAAAGCGGCTTGAGGCATCACCATAAGCCAACTCCTTGACGAAACCGATTTTCACAAAAAGCCGCAGGTTATTGTAAACAGTGGCTGCGCTCATGTTCGGAAAACGATCGGCCAATGCTTTGTAGATGTCATCCGCTGTCGGATGCATTCTGGACTCGACCAAATATTCCAAAATTGCGTAACGTTGTGGCGTAATTCGGATATTTGCGTTTTTCATTTTTTCGATTGAATCATTTACGATTGTATGGTGCATTGTCTATCCCCCCTCTTCTGGAATCACTTGTATATGATAGTCATTATAATTTACATTTAGCTGCATTCATCATATATCGATTTGCCGAAAATAGCAATACATAAGCCTTTAACATTCACAAAAAATACTTACTTTTTATTATCCGGCCGCAGATGGAAACGAATCCACAAGAAACCAACGGGAAAACTTGTCCTACAACAATCCCGTCAATCTTTACATGAACACGGGATTAGTATATTCTTAACTTGGATTACTCTTTTTAACATCATTTATCGACTTGGAGCTGAAACTTATGAAACTTGGCGCCCGCACCTTTAAAACGGGTCTCGCCGTCGCATTATCAATGATTGTCGCCCAATACTTTGGTTTCGAAGGTGGAGGTGTCATCGCAGGCATCGCTGCCATCTATTCCACTCAACCTTCCCTGGGCCGTTCCTACGCCAACCTGAAGAGCCGGATGATGGCCAACACAATCGGTGGTCTCGTCGCCGTTTTCGTCGTCATGACCTTGGGATACAACATCTATCTGTTAGGCATTTCGGTCATGCTGCTGATCGCCATCCTCAACGCGCTCAAACTTGAGGACGTGATCGGGTTGTCAATCGTTACATTGATCGTCATCATGGTCGGCACGGACGACAACTTACTGTTGAGTGCCACCTACCGCGTATTGGAAACATTTATTGGTGTCATCATCGCCTTTTTCGTCAATACTTTCGTTGCGCCCCCGCGCTATGATGAACGGCTTTACCACACGGTCGACTACGCAACTACCGAGTTTCTGATCTGGATCCGGGCTGGTTTGCGCAAAAACACTGAGTATTCCATCATGAATAATGATCTGAAATGGGCACGGACGCAACTCAAAAAAATGGACAGCCTCTACCAATACTTGACCGAAAGCGGCCTGTTCAACAAACAAAATAAATACCAGAACAAAAAAATGCTGGTCGTCTACCGCAAAATGATCCATACGACCCGCTCCGCCTTCCAAGTCCTTGAAGTGCTGCACGATTACGAAAATGTTTTCTATCAGTTCCCTGTCGAAATGCGCGTCATGATCCGCGAACGTCTGGAAACGCTGATGAGCGGACATGAGCAAATCATGCTGAAATTCAGCGGACGCGTTCGGGCGAACCAAGTCAATTTCTTTGAGGCTGATAAGGATGAACGCCACAAACTGATGGACGTCTTTTTCCAACGGGCCCAGGAAGAGAGTGACTTCGGCAAATACAGTAGTTCCGAAAGCTATGGCATCATCCATCTGATGAGTGCGATCCTTGCCTATGAAGACGACTTGGTCCACTTCAACAAACTGGTCCGCAGCTACAAAGCGACCCCAGGCAATAAATCAAAGAACATCAACAACATCGAAGACATCATTCATTAAGAGAAGCTGAACGGGTTCTTTCAGGGCTTACCCGTAAAGCTGGCCATCATTTTAGGTGCATGAAACTACTTGCCAATCTGTTAAACACCTATGGTGACGCACTTTTCAATTCGAAAAAATTTATACTTCTCTAGTTATTTAAAAAAGGTTTCCGGAAATCATTCCGGAAACCTTTTTTTCATTCATCTAATCTTGAAAAGCCCATCTCTCGATGGCATGGGCTACGCCGTCTTCTTCGTTGGATAAGGTGATTTCGTTCGCGATGCTCTTCAGATTATCGGTTCCGTTCGACATCACGACACCCAAACCGGCAACCTGGATCATTTCGTAATCGTTCTCACCATCGCCCAAAGCCATCACTTCTTCCATCGCGATCCCCAAGTGGTCCGCCAATTTTGTCAAGGCCGTGCCTTTATTCGAACTCTTCTCCATCACTTCAATCAGGAAATCCTGGCTGCGGACGATGTAGAAATCATCACGCATATTGTCCGGTATGGCCGAATCGATGACATCCACTTCGTTGGGTTCCCCGATGTAGAGGATTTTCATTAAACCAAGCTCTTCGGTGACTTCATTGGGATCCAATACACTGATGTTCATGTTGACGATGGTGGCATCCTTTTGCATTTCTTCGGTCACCGTATCCTCCAGACTGTAGTAATGGTGCTCTCCCACCAACAGCGTGCCGGCAGAAAAACCTTTCCCGAATTCATAAATATCCTGCACTTCCGCAAGCGTCAACGTCTTTTTGAAGACCGTTTCGTCCGTATCTGCCCGCAAAATATAAGCGCCATTCTGCGCGATGATGTAGTCCTCATGATCGCCGAATCCCAGTTCGTCAGCATACGGCTTGATCCCCGCAGGCGGTCGGCCTGTGCAGAGCACGATTTTGATGCCGCGGCGCATCGCCTCTTGGATTGTCTCTTTTACTTTTTGCGTCATCACTTTTTGGCCATTGACCAAAGTCCCGTCGATATCGATCGCTATCATTTTTATCATCTGTATACCCCACCTCATCCTTATCATTCGCTGTCTTTCTCCGTACATTGTACCAAAAAATGCTTTGAGATGTGACAATCTTGCATGGACCACTATGAAAAATGCTGAGAAAAACAGTTTTCAGGCTGTCGCCTGTTCCTACATACAGAAAAAACGGTCGTCTCACTTGAGACGACCGCCCGGACTAACGTTATTTATTCTTCACAAGCACGGTAACAGACAGGTTTTCAACCCGGATGCAGGATAGCCCTTCACACATTCTCGGTTCATCCAAACGTGCTTTGCCGTCTTCAATCAACACCTGATAGTCTCCCGCTTCAACATCAAAATCGATGGCATTCGTCTGGCCATTGAAGATGACGTAGTATAATTTTTCCGTGTCCTCCAACTGATAGACAACAATCTGGTAATCCGCTTTAAGGATGTTCATGTGTTCTTTGACTGCATCGATGGTCCGCAAGCGGAATAATGGTTCCCTTTTGCGCAACGCAATCAAGCCCTTCATATAATCCACAGCCTGATTCATCTCGAAACGGCGATGCCAATCCATGCGGTTGATCGAATCCGGCGCGTTGTAGCTGTTCTCCAGCCCGTTCTTCGTGCGCATAAATTCTTGACCCGCATGAATGAACGGAATGCCTTGGCTCAACAAAACAAAGCTGCTTGCCAAAAGATGGCGCCGCATACGGGACTCTTCCTCATCCCACGGCATCGAAATCTTCAATTTGTCGTAAAGCGTCAAGTTGTCGTGGGCCTCCACATATTGCACCATCTGAGCAGGAGTCTTGTAATTGCCTCTGTTGGCCGGATAATACGCTCCACCCTGCAGATTGGTGGCGACCCATCCCTCCATGAATGGTTTTCCGGTGACAAAGCCAGTATCGTTTCCGCTGTTGAAATCGGAACCCTTGATTGCCTCGCGCAGCGCATCATTGAAATGAGCGACACCGGGCATGCGGTCCGCATTCTGCTGGACAGCCTTTTCGGATGGAGGCAAGTTGGTATTCAGATTCCACCCCTCCCCAAGCATGATGATGGAAGGGTCGATTTCGTCCAAAGCCAAACGGATTTCGTTCATCGTTTCGATGTCATGGATCCCCATCAGGTCAAAACGGAATCCGTCCAAATGGAAATTCTTCGCCCAATACGTGATGCTGTCTATGATGTATTTGCGCATCATATAACGCTCAGAAGCAGTGTCGTTGCCGACACCGGTTCCATTGGATAGTGTCCCATCAGCATTTCTGCGGAAATAATATCCGGGCACTGTTTTTTCCAGTGCATGCAGCTTCGGCAAATAAACATGATTGTAAACGACGTCCATGATGACACGGATCCCTGCATCGTGCAGTCCTTGGATCATTTCCTTCATCTCAAGGAGGCGAACTTCCGGTTGATAGGGATTTGTCGCATAGGAACCTTCCGGAACATTGAAGTTCTGCGAATCATAGCCCCAGTTGTATTGTTCCGAAGGTTTCAGCTCGTTGACTGTGTAAAAATCGGCCATTGGCAAAAACTGCACATGGGTCACGCCCAGTTCCTTCAAGTAATCCAGCCCTGTTTTGTTGCCGTCAGCTGACAATGTCCCCTCTTCAATGACTCCCAAAAATTTGCCTTTGTTTGTAACTCCGCTTGTAGGGGAAATCGTGAAGTCGCGAATATGTAATTCATAAATAATGGCGTCGACTGGTGAAGCGATCGGCTCCAATCGGGCTCCCCATCTTTCAGGATTCGTGTTTACTGTATCCAAGATGACTGAGCGTTCTCCGTTTGCGGTTGTCGCATAGCTATAGGGGTCTACTGTTTCAACAACTTTGCCATCCGGAAAGGTAATGGCATATCTGTAGGCAGTTCCCGCATAATCCCCAATCATAATGAGTTCGTGAGTTCCTCTTCCGCCCTTCCCCATCACGTGTCTTTTCTTCTCTTTGCGGTACAAACTTTCATAAACGATCACCTCTACGCTAAGCGCAGTCGGAGCCCATAGCCGCAGAATAGTCCGCTGCGGCGTATAGATTGCTCCCAATTCTCCTTCGAACGAATACTTTTTATCAAAAACGGGTGACTGTACAAATTGCTCTAGTCGATTTTCTAAATTATCCAAGTCATATTGATAATAAGTAGTCGATAGAACGTCAGTCCGTTTCCGTTCATCAACTTGTATGTACATGACATTACCTCCGAAAATTCTTTGTTCTTATCAAGTTGCGTTTACATGGGCGACTTTCATAATTTGTTGTCCCAACTTGTCTGCTCATTTGTGAAACAATCAGCTCCGGAATTACACAGAACACACCTGCAGAAAGCGCTTGCAACTTTTGATTACGTGTTAATTATACATCAGAATCCCAATAATATCAACCTTCCCAGGCATTCCCGACCGAACAAGAACAATAATGCTTTTGTGTTGCATCATTCAATGGACTTTGTGAAGAAGAGAATGAAAGTGTTCCATTTACTGCTCTTTTGATACTGTAAAATCGATTAAAATTCAGAAAAACCTGCATTTCCCGGACAATCCCGGAAAAGCAGGCTTAATTTTTTGTGAATTGGTCGTAAGGTTTGAACCCGAATCTGACAGGGGCATGTCAAGGCAAGCTACTCGGAATCAGTTTCGTTATCGGGTATGGTTGTACTATCGGTTCCAGTATCTGAACTCGGTACATCCGGTGTAACTTGTGTTTCAACGACCGGTGCGACGTATTCATAGGTCGGAGCGACATAAGTTTCTTCATATACAGGCTCTTCGTATACCGGTTCTTCCTCAACAGGCTCCTCGACTACAGTGACTGGCACTTCAGGTACGGCTAGCAACGGTGCGATCGGTGTATAATCAGGCTTTCCACCTTCAACATACAACCCGGCTGTCGCATCGATCAATTTTGTGCGCAGGCTGTTCGCGAACAACTCAGCATACAGTTGCTGTCCAGCATCATTCAATTCCAGCCCGGCTGCATCCATAAAGTTGGTCAACGTTTCGTTCCGGTTTGTCAACTCAGCGAGGAAATCCGCATGCAGATCGTATAGAGGAACCGTGAAAGCACTGTTTTCTTCAACCAGATTATTGGTATAGTTCTGATAATCCAAGGAACGTGAATTCCAAGCCGCCATTTTGACTTCTGCCGGAGGCGGTGTCACCAAAACGATCAAAGTGTCAGGCAAAGCAGCTCGCATTTCATCATAGATTTGATAGATATTTTGCGTCGAAGCAACCAAGCTGATGTCAACCACCTGATCGGTCTTTGTCGGAATACTATAGAAAATCACGTCCGGACTGCTGGCGACCATTTCCTGAACATATTGGCTGCTCAGAAAAACCGAGCTGCTGTCGGAGGGATGGCTGAAGAAAGAAGTCGTCAGATTCTCAAGGGGGTATTCGGCTTGGATGCTGGCGATGGCAGTCTTCGCCCAAGCCGCATCGGTTGCAACATCACCGAAAAAGGCAACATTGGCTTCTTTCGTATGATGATGGACGTATTGCAGGTAATCGACTACCGACGCATTGCTTCTGTTTTCGGCAAAAGCCGCTAAGAACTGCGCATAAGCTTCGGAAGGGTCGCTCTCGGCGATTGCCGATTCTTGCGAGAAAGCCGTTCCGGAAACAGCTTCTGTCTGTTTTTCTCCTTCGCTCAGTAAGGCCTCTTTTTTAGCGGCCGCGTATTTATATCCAAAAAGAACAATGGCAATCGTAAGGATACCCATGATGGAAACAAGCACTATTTCCTTTTTTTTCATTCTGATTCCTCCAATATTTTAATCGTATTTCAAATATTGACTCTTAATTACAGATATATTTATCATAATATAACGGTTGTGTTATTGCACGGTATTTTTTCAAGTGGGCGGCTATTTCCGATAAAAAACCAGCCGATCAATGCGTTCGACTGGTTTTTTATCATTTGGATTCATCACGAGTTTTGCTGATTATGCGACAGCTGACAGTACCGTTCATACCATAAGTCGACGTATTCTTTGGAAAATGGACCCTTTTCTTCGTTGATCCAGCTCACCAAAATCTTCACGTTCTCCTTCAGGATATGATCGATCTCTTTTGGGTAATTCATGCGATTGCGATGCAATTCATACTCATCTACATCAAGCAAACGTTTTTCACCATCAGGAAAAACTTTAATGTCCAAGTCATAATCGATGTACTTCAGTGCTTCCTGGTCGATCACATAAGGCGACGCCAGATTGCAATAGTAGGAGACACCCTTTTGGCGGATCAGTCACGCCACGTTCGATGCAGGCTGCCGTCATGCTTATAACTCTTTATGGTGATGAATTCTCCCTCCCGAGGATTATGCATCACGGTGCCCAACTTTCTACAACTATTTGAGTCCTCGCCGGAAATCATTTCGGCGGAACCCTCAACTTTCAGTTCATTGAACAGTATATCATAGAATGGAAATGGATTGCGATAATTTAGTCATTACAGACCAAATTCTTTTCGGGTTTGCTGCTTGAACTGTTGCCACATTTTTTGCTGCGGCACCGGGAAGGCATAATCGGCAAAATCCTCTTCGCTGACCCAACGGCATTGTTCCGACAATCGGCTGCTATCATTAGCCAACACGCGCCCGTAATAACCGGTGATGTGCCACTTGATGTGACTGAAGACGTGATTGACCGATCCGGTTTCTGCTTTCAGCCAGACAGGTTTCAAGCCGTACTTTTCAGCAACTGCCCCGGAAAGCTGAGCTTCGACCTGGTCAAACGTCACTGTGGTCGGTTTTTTGCCGGCCTGCCTTGCTGATTCTGCCAGCTTCGGAAAATCCTCCGCGATCAACAATTCCGTCTGGACGGTGGCCGGTTCGCGGGTTGCATCCTCCGAATCGGGAAGCGCATCTAGATCGAGTTGGATCAACGGAAACGTCCAGAAATCCGCCAGCAGACCACTGCTCGGGCGTTTTTCCAAGAGGAACTGCTTCTCGCTGTTCTGGAGAATGACGCCCTGCAGATTCATCGGCACCGGCCTTTTCGCTTTGCTCTTGACTGGGTAGAGGTGCATCGTGCCGTTTTTGTAGGCGGCATTGAAGGCCTTGATCGGGCTGATTTCAGGCTGCGGATTGAGCGGCGAACAGATGCTCGAGCCCAGATCCATCAGCGCTTGGTTGAAATCACCCGGGCGCTCCGGATCGATCAGTTCACGCACGACCGCTTCGAAGATTTTCCGGCTGGCCGGTTTGGCGATGTCGGCATCTATTTCGAAAAGTCGGCTCATGACCCGCATAACGTTGCCGTCGACTGCCGGCTCCGGGATCTGGAAGGCGATGCTGGAAACGGCGCCGGCTGTGTATGGACCGATTCCCTTCAGCTTTGCGATTTCCTGCGGATTTTCCGGGAAAACACCATCGTAATCGGCAACGATCTGTTGCGCCGCCTTCTGCATGTTCTTGACGCGGGAATAATACCCGAGCCCTTCCCAAGCCTTCAGGATTGCGTCTTCAGGCGCTGTCGCCAACGCTGCGATGTCGGGAAACCTGTCCAGGAAATTGTGGTAATACGGGATAACAGTGTCCACCCGCGTCTGTTGCAGCATGATTTCCGAAACCCAGATGCAGTAAGGATCGCTCGTGCGGCGCCAAGGCAGATCGCGCTTCTCTTTGTCGTACCAGTCCAACAATGCTTTGCGGAAAGCCTTTATTTTTTCGGCTGGCCACATTTCGATGCCCGCCGCTTTGAATATTTTCACGTGTTCCGAATTTATCATTATTCTGCTTCCTGTTCCTTTTCTTCGATATAGGCGGAGATCAGATCCCCTTGGTAGCCTTTTTGGTAAAGGCCTGACCTGACTTTTTGATGCAGCTCGCGGCCTTTCGCTTTGCGCTCGTAACGGCGCCAAAGCTTGTCCCCTTGCATACGCAGTGCGGCCATTTCGTCCTCTTCCTCTTTTTCCGTTTCGATTTCACCCATGACTTCCAGGACGATGTCGGAAGGATAGCCTTTTTGGTGCAGATGAAGGCGGATTTTCGAAGCTGCTTCATGCGAAGAGACCCGGCTTTGTTTGCGGAGCTGCTTTTCGGCGATCGTTTGGGCATTTTCGAGCTGCAGCTCATGCGGATATTGTTGCAGTGAAAAGGCGACATCCTCTTCCGACAAGCCTTTCCCTTTCAGTTCGTTGGCGATTAGTTGTGGTCCCTTCAGGTTCAGGTTCGCCGCCGTGCGCGTGTAGCTTTCGCCATAGATGCGGTCATTGACGTAATTCTGGTCTTTCAGCCGCATCAGCGCACGTTCGATGGCGTCCGGACTGATTTCCTCTTCATACAGTTTTTTGCGGACCTCTTTCTCGCTGCGCAGGCTGTAAGACAGGTAATTGACGGCTGTCGTGTACGCCATGTAGTCGTAATTTTCCTTCTCGATCTCGGCACTGCGCTCTTTGGTGAGCGTCATCCCTTTATGCAGGCCGACCTTGATGAGCACCGCCTCCGATATCGGAAAAGAGTACTCCCCATCAATGAAGACATTGAAACGGTCCTTGCGTTTTTTCTGAACGGTTATTTTTGTTACGACAGGCAATTTTTCAGCCTGCTCTTCGGTATGAGCCATTTTCTACATCCTTTCGGCGAATCTCACTTGCTATTATACATGCAAAAATCAAAACGGACAAAACGTACGTTCGAAATCTTGTCTATGAATCGGTAATCTCTAGAGCGAGCTGCACCGCGATGGCATGCAAAGATGGATGTCTGCGTTTTATCCATCCTATCAGTCTCCGGCTCCAAATCGACGTAAAAAACACGAATGGCTGCCTCATCTTCGGGGCAGCCATTCGTGTTTCTTCTATCTGTCACAGAGCTGGTTTCGGTTTGTACTTCCGGTAAGGAGTCCTCTTTGTCGAACTGCATCTCCGGCAAGCGGTGACCATCATCCGCCATCGCGGGATCTGTTACCGTTTCCGCCTCAACCGGCTGGCCGGTGATAGTATCGACCGCATCGGCAGGCTGAGTCGGCGAAGCAACAGCAACTTCACTGCTTTCCAGTTTCTTCTCGGCTTCGATGGAATGGGCCGGCACATCGCCTGCTTCCTCGCTGTCGGCGGAAGTCCAATCCGGTTTTGTTGCCGTGACTGCAACAGCTGCTGCGTCAGGAGCGGCTTTTTCAGCAGGCAGGATGCCATCGCGCACCAAAAATTCGGCATGCTCATCGTTGATAGGAGCCGCATCGTCAATCAACAGCAGCAATTCCCCATCATCCAACGCATCCTCAAAACGTTCGTAAGTATCCTCATCAATGCCGTAACGCTCAAAAATAGCTTCTTCCTCTTCTTCATCCAAATCAACCGTAAAGAATTTTACGATTTTGTCCCATAAAGAATCTTCCTCGCGGTCCTCACTGGTGATGATGACCTGCACCGCAGTCTCCTCGGTTATGTAATTACTCTTGCCGTTGCGGGTGATGACCAACAGTTGCTCCGGCGCATAGCCTTCCTGCTTGATCAGATGCGTGATTTCATCGATAAGCATTTCTTGGTTCGCAAAAGTACCTTCAATTCTTTTGTCCATTTCGATTCCTCCCGTTACTGCTGATTTGTTCTTTGAATTCATTGTAAATTACTTCCAACCGAATCACAAATGATAGCTATCTGCATCTATAAGGAAAACAGCTGCCGACACAGTTGGCTACTTTTCCGCTCCCCTAAGATGCGGCAGCTCCCCATACAAATTCTCCCGCAGCAGATGCAGTGCCTCGTCCGTCACCGGATTGTCACGCAACGAAGGATGCCGCAAAGCCGTTTCAGCCAAAGAAAACTGAACAATTTGGATATATTCCTCCATCGGAATCGTCGAAAGCCTGGCCGCATTGGCGTGCAAAGCGTTCCCCAACAGATTGTATTCGCGGTCTTCTTTCTTTCCATCGGCGTAATCGAAATTTGTCAGGACACTGCGCAGAAGGTGATTTTGGCGGTGGACGGTTTGGCTGGCTTGTTTGACTTTTTCGGCAAAAAATTGCGGACGCACCGGCAGATGAAAGACATGCTGATTCACGAAATGGACTTCCACCCCTTTTTCGCCTTTCAAAGTCCTGGAATGCAGTACCTTTGAAAGATTGATCCAGGAACTGTTTTTGCGGGTCGGACCGCTCAAAGGCAAAAACCGGTACCTTCCAAAAATATAGGGCACACAATGGGTATCCTTGCCACTGACCCGTGTGGAGATGCCGCGAATGAAATCATAATCGAAGCCGATCAGTTCAAACAAAGAGAACATCACATTGTTGCTGTTTTCGCGCGTCTTGATGAGGCGGCCATCTTTGAAAAAGATGAGCGAGCGGAAGTCGGTCCGGTGCAGCTGAGTGTCCAAGTTCATGATGTAAAGAAATGAATCGTCCAGCACAAACCGATCCAAAGCCCAAGCCCGCTCCAAATAAGGTTGGATACTTTCCGGATCGAGCAAAACAAAGAAAGGCTCCTCCGTTTCTTTCTGGCTCTGGGCCGCTGCGGAATCCTGCAAAGACGTCCGCAGACCCGAAAGGATCGTTTCCCACAGTTCGATATCAAAAGATGGACCCGCATGGTTTTCATCCGTTGCTCCATTCGTGAATGCCTGCGCCAACAATTCTGCTGTTGATTTTCCGACATTATTTTTGCCGCGTTGGTCCATCATCATTTGCTCATTCGCTTGCCGTTTCTGATTATTCGAATAGTTTTTTCCCGTCTTCTTTCCCATAAAATCCCCCAAATTAAATGTTTAATAAAAATATATACTACTTTGCTTCGGAATGATACATAAGCGCTTACATTTTATCGCATATCCGTTAAATTTGTCTGCAAATGTGCGACCACCACCGCTTTTTCATCTTTTTTGCCGTATTTGCAATTTTGACCTTGCCGGCTCCGGACCGATAATATGGGCATCAGCAAGCTTGCCGGGCCGTGATGAGCATGCACAGGGTACATCCCTGCATCACGCCATCCACTACATTACGGAGGCAACGCCATGAATATCAAAAAAAGAAGCTGCACCGATGAAGCCGCCACACAGTTAAGCGAACTGTACGCGGGTGTCATCCACCATTGCCTGAAACGAATCAATCGGTTTCCTGACCACAACGATTACGACGACTTCTACCAATTGGGGCTGATCACCCTTCTTGACACTTACGAAACCTGCCTGAAGGACGCGCTCCAAAGCGAGAACAGTTTTCTGTTCGTCAGCTATGCCAAACAAAAAATCCACTGGACTTTCCTGGACCAAATCCGCAAGGACCAGAAAAAAGAAAACCGCGAGGCCTACCTTTCCGAAGAGGAGTTGGCGGAAATCCCCAATGCCGTCTCGTTTGAGGAGCAGCTGGAGCAGGCTGATCTGCTCCAACGCCTTTGCGCCAGCCTGACCGCTGAGGAGAATGCCTATCTGCTGGATGCACTGGATGGTTTGAACATCACCGACATCGCCAAGAAACAAAATCTGGAGGAATGCCAAATGGTGAAACAATACGAAGAAGGAAACATCGAGCTTTATTTCAATGATTTTGCAAACGAGAAGGAAGTCAAACAGTCATTCGCGAACCTGAAACCAGGCGTCACTGCTGAACAGGTCCAATCCTTCCAAGCAGCCGTATCCGGCCTCGTCGACCTGCCTGCTGCCTACGCAGTCGTCGTCGAAAAGAACCGCTACTCCATCGCCTAAGCCAACCGAAAGCAACTTTCTAATTACTACCCATCAGACATCTAGGAGGAAATGAACATGACGACAACAGTAACCTTGGAATTGAAATTTTTGACGGCGGACGGAAAAACCCGCAACTTGAGTGTCAAGAACCCGAAAAGCGGTTTGACATCGGCTGAGCTGCAACCGGCAATGGACGCCATCATCGGCTTGAATGCGTTCGAAGTGAAAGGCATCAACCCCTTCACCGCA
This sequence comes from Trichococcus sp., assembly GCA_030153215.1. Lineage (GTDB taxonomy): Bacteria > Bacillota > Bacilli > Lactobacillales > Aerococcaceae > Trichococcus. Next base: position 3,033 of record JASKKA010000015.1, on the reverse strand, counting down.
GTCAACAGCGCCCGCTACGTGGAACGCACCATCACCGACCTGATCGCCGAAGCCGAATAAACAATTTTAGCTTAAGTTTTCATCAACAACGCCAAGGGGTGTCTCATTCGGAGGCACCCTTTTTTGTCACTTATCCGATCGAGAACAAACACGAGGAGGAACACCATGAACTACACTATCGAAAAACGTATCTTTTCCATCTACCAGAACCCGCTCACCGCCAGCAACCTGATCATTGCCCACGAGTCCGGCAACCCGAACAACGTCGGCAAAAACAGCCTCGAGAACGAAGTCGCCTACATGCAGCGCAACTGGCAAAACGCCTTCGTTTCCCACTGGGTCGGCGGGGGCGGAAAAATAATCCAGATCGCCAATACCGGAAAAGTCCAATGGGGTGTCGGCCCGAGAGCGAACGGCTATGCCTATGCTCAAGTCGAGCTGGCGCGGACGAACAGCCGCTCCATCTTTGAACAAGACTACAAAGCCTATGTTTGGCTGCTGCAAAAGTTGGCGCTGGAATCCGGCATCCCCTGCACGCTGAACAGCGGAGCGAGCGTGCAGGACAGAGGCATCAAAACCCACTCCTGGGTTTCCAAGAATATCGGCGGAACCAACCACACCGATCCGGATGGCTATCTCGCGAGCTGGGGGATCTCGCAGGCCCGCTTCCACCAGGACATCGAAGCAGGCTTCTCCGCGCTGCCGCCGCTTGCGAGCGCGCCCGGCACATTCCTGTTGCACCGCGTCGTCAAAGGCGACACACTCTGGGGGCTGTCGCGCAAATACGGCACGACCCCGGCAACGCTGAGACGCTTAAATCAGCTGTCGGGTGATCTGATTTTGATTGGTCAGCAGCTGAAGGTCCGCCAATACTGAGACTGCCCGCCGACGGGAATACTCTTCTCCGGCAAACACAGGCTTCGCCGCAGTTCAGCCCACATTTTTGATCCCTGCTCCGATGAGGCAGGCTTCGCCGATGATGAAGCCTATCATTACCGGTGACCTCCGGCGAGCAAGACCCTCGCCGGAGCTGAGGGCGCCGATTCCGGCGCAAAAAAGAAGGCCAGCCCTGGTATGATGCGGGGCTGGCCTTCTTTTGTTGTTGTCGTCAATAATCAGTGCGTTCGTAGTTGAATTGGCCGATGTCCAGATCCAGAAACTCCCTGATGATGGCAGCTTGCACCTCCAAAGGCTCCTCCTTGACCTCATCCGACAAGTTTTGGCAGCTCCTGAAAAATGCGGCCGCCTCATCAGGTGTTTCGAACAGATACTCCTCCGCCACTGCGTCGCCTTCGACAAAATGAATGACGACCCCTTTCTTGTCCTCCGTGAAATCCATTCCTAATACCGGTGTCATGAACATATGCAATTATTTTCGCAGATGTTTGTTCAGTTCTTCCACCAGCAAAAATACGGTCGTGGACGGGTTGTCCCTAGCTGGCGACGGCGAGCGCTGACTATAAAGTTTCTTGGCGTTCTGGATGGCGGCTGGCTGCCTTGATAATAATACGTTGTACATGTGTGGATGATTTTTTTTGTAGAAAAAGCCGAGCCGTTTCGACAGCATGTCAGGATAATGGAAACGTGAAATCGATTTTTTGATCAGCTCAAAATGCAGCAGATACCAGATTTCGAAAGCTTCGTTGCTGTAGGCGGCACGGAAGCCTTGCCGGTAATGCGTTTCACAGAAAAAGACGGCTTCATTGAAGATATCCCGGTCAAATGAATCCTTATCGAATACCAGCCAAATTTCATCATATTCGTCCGGTCGATCCTTGACGACCTCTCGCGCATGGTTGACTAAAGACATCGTGTTCATCGCCGTCCCGACGATTTCGACCTGCGCAGAGATGACGTGAAAACTGCGGAAGTAGTTCGGTTCGGTTTTAGTGCCTTCGCAAAGAATCAGGAAAGTTTTTTCCGGCCGTTCTTCCTTTCCTCGTCATCAAAACGATATTCAACCAAGGAAGTCAGGTGGCTGGCGCTGTACGTGTCCTTTTCCACGAACCAGACTTGATCCCTGCGGAAAAGGTTGCTGGAAAGGTTCGTGATATCGTGCGTCGAGTATATCATCTGCGCACCCTTATCGTTGACGTCGCCGGAAAAAAGTTCCAGCACGTAGCGCGTCATCAAAGTGTGGAATTGCGTATCCATTTCATCGACCATCAACAGTCCACCTTTTTCGAGCGCCTCGATGATCGGACCGGCCAAAGCCAAAAGCTTGACCGTACCTGCCGATTCGGTATCCTGGAAACGGAAATTTTCGCAATGGAGCTCCGATTCCCCGGCTTCATTGCGCCGTGTCTTGACGACAAAAAAGGCAAGTTCCGGCCTCCCATTGCGCGAATTTTCTAATTCGTGAACAACAATATCCTGAATGGACGGATCGGCCACCTGAATCAAGGCCAAGAGATTACGCTTGTATTTTGACAGGTGCATCTTCGCCATCGAAATCGACAATCCGATTTTCGAAGTGTCGAGGATGATGCGCATCTCCGTGAACCATTCTATGAACAGTTTCAGTTGCATTCCGGAAAAACAGATCCTTCTGCTCGTCGCCTTCCAGGTAAAGGAATTCTTCGGTAACCCGTTTGCGGTTGACGAAAAAACCATAGCGATAAAGCCTCCCGGCAAGCAGGAAGCTGACTTCCAACATCGTGTCCTTTTTCTCGGAGCGCGCATCCAGATGGAACGGTTCGATATGGTCGAGCCATTCCCTGGATGAGCACTTCTGCAACAGAAGGCCTTCCTGGATCATCTTCATGGCCTTCAGCAGATTGCTTTTCCCGCTGGCATTCGCCCCATAGATCGTCGCCAATTTTGTCACAGCGATATTGTTTTTGCCATAGACGGACTCCGGGTGTTCGCCGATCGGGCTGGCGACCATCGAAAAGGTAGCCTCATCTTTAAAGGAAAAAAAATTCTTCATCACTATTTCTACAAGCATCTCGACACCTCCTATACCAAAAAGTATAGCACCCTGGCGGCTTTTCTTCTAAGAATAACCGTCAAGAATGCAAAAGCGGATAACAT
>JASKKA010000014.1 GCA_030153215.1 Trichococcus sp. | reverse complement strand
GCCCAAGTGTATCATGTCTCTATGCGATTGAAATCGCAAGAGCCATGACAAATCCCGGATAGAAATCGAGCACTAAGAGGACTAACACTAAACGGACGCGCTCGGGCCTGGAAAGATGGATAACTTTACGTTATTCATCTTTTCTGCCCGCGTTCGGCCAAATTACATGGATAACTTTCTGTTATTCATCTTTTCTGCTCGCTCTCGGTCCTCAACCTGCGACCACTAACCAAAAAAACAAAAAACCCAAGGATTTTACTCCTCGGGCCCGCTATTATATGATTACTTGCACACCATTTTTTTCAACATGCAGCAACTTGACTTCACTATTTTTTACAGCGGCTTTTGCCGCAGCGACGAACGCTGCTGCCTTTTCAGGATGGATCATCGTGAGGATTGTCGTGCCGGCCCCACTCAGGTAAGTACCGTACGCGCCCATCTCATGCCCCAATTCCCGGACTTGACTCAACTCCGGAACCAATTTGCCTCGGTAAGGCTCATGGAAAACATCCTGCTCCATAAGCGCTCCCGCTTTTTCGATATCACCCGAAAAAACAGCCGCAACCAGCATATTCGAGATGCTGCTGCCTTTGACCGCTTCCTTGAACGGAAGCGAATCCGGCAAAACAGCTCTGCTCTCCTTCGTCAACAATTCCTTTTCCGGAATCGTCACTACCAAGGCAACCTCTGGGAAACTCGCCTTCGTCCAATATACTTTGGAATCCAGAACGGTCCCGACCGTGAAATCACCGGTGATGGCTGGCGTCACATTATCGGGATGACCTTCGATGCGTGTTGCGATCTGAATTTTATCATCAATGCTCAATTGCAGATCTGCGCATTGATTGGCCAACTCGATCCCGGCAACGATGGCAGCTGAACTGCTGCCCAATCCTCTGGCAGCAGGCACTTCACTCGTCATCGTGATTTTTCTTGGTGTCATGTTCGGCGCCAAAGACAACGCGGTTTCAATAATCAGATTCGTTTTGTCAGTCGGGATCCCCGCTCCCAAATCATGGAGAATTTCCCACTCGTCGGCCTCTTCTTTTACAGCCAACGTCAAATATAATGATACGGCCAATCCAAGGGAATCAAAACCTGGCCCTAAATTGGCGGAAGTTGCCGGTACACGGATATCAAACATCCTACTAATCAATCCTTTCCAAAAGAACGATGGTCCATCATTTCTTGATTTTTAATGTATTCAAATTAGGATCGAATTCCAATCAATGTTCCAGTACTTTGAAATTGACCTTCAATTTCATGTCATCGTTATCTTCCATGGCCTGGATGATTTCGTTTTCTTGCGCTTTCGACATCGGATGCGTAACAATGACAATGATGGCTTTACCGTTCGCCAAGGGTTCTTGAATGATCTTGTCAAAGCTGACTTGTGCAGTGGCAAAAATTTTCGCCAATTCCAAAAACTGGCCGGCACGATCGGTAACTTCCAAGCGCATGAATACCGGATTGATGACCTGCTCAGGTTTCGCGATCAAAGTCTCTACCTCATACTCGTTGAAGATATTTCCGGTTGTCTCCAAAAGGATGTTCTTAGCGATATTCATTACATCGCTGACTACGGCTGTTGCGGTAGGCAACTCGCCAGCTCCTGCACCATAGAACATCGTTTCCCCAAGAGCTTCTCCGGCGACAAAGACAGCGTTCATTTCATTATTGACGCTGGCCAAAGGATGTGACTCCGGAACAAACACGGGTCCGACTTCCACATTGACGCTGTCGTCGATTTTTTCGGCAGTACCGATCAGTTTGATTTTGTAGCCTAAACGGTTCGCCAACTTGATGTCATTGATGGAAACATTGCGGATACCCGTCACAGCTACATCATCCAACGTCACATCATTCGTCCCGAAAGCAAGGCGAGCCAAAATGACCATTTTGCGCGCTGCATCCAATCCATCGACATCGCTTGTCGGGTTCTTCTCGGCAAATCCCAATTCCTGTGCCAATGCAAGAGCTTCATCGTAAGAGTAGCCCTCTTTGTCCATTTTCGTCATCATGAAGTTGGTTGTGCCGTTCACGATTCCCATGACTTTTTGGATGTTGTCGGAAGCGAAACTTTCCGTGATCGCACGCAAAATCGGAACCCCGCCCGCAACAGCTGCTTCATACAAGAAATCGCATTTGTTTGCTTTAGCCAGGTTGACCAATTCTTTGCCATGTAAAGCCACAAGATCTTTGTTTGCTGAAACGACATGCTTCCCGGCCGATAATGCTTTGGAAATATAATCTTTTGCTGCCGGAACATATCCGATCAATTCTACGATGATTGAAATTTCTTCGTCATTCAAAATATCATCAAAATTATCAGTGCAATGGACAGCCTCACCGAAGAAAGTTTTGCATTTATCAATATCGCGATCCAAAACCGTTTTGATGACTACTTCCTGTCCGACGACTTGCTTGATTTTATGCTGGTGGCCATCTATGATGCGGGCAACGCCAGTCCCTATTGTTCCTAGTCCTAATAAACCTATATAAATCTTCTTTGCCATTATTCCACCTCTTCAATTATTTCCTTATTACACAGTATACTGAAAGTTACAGAATTACTCTACATAAAAATTAAAAACTTTTAATGTTTGCCACTTTATTCCAATGAAAATAAAAAAAAAAAAAGGCAGCGGAAAAATGAGCCGGCTCATTTTTCCGCTGCCTTAGTTCATGCAAGGATGGATGAATTAATCTTGTAATAATTCGTAAATTTCAATGGCAACTAAATCAAGATCATCAAATTGATAAGTTTGGTTTGAATCGTGTTCTTCCAATTCAAAACTTTCCGTATCGCGGTTGTATTTTACGACGCAACGTTCCACGCCTTCTTTTTCAAAACGACGGATCTCGACATCACCATTGTCTTCCATCATTACTTCTAGGCGACGAAGGATCGCTGAGAGCTGTGAAGGTTTCATGATATTTCCCCTTTCAAGACTAACTTCTTATTTATTCTAGCACTTTTTTTCTGACTTCGCATCAATTTACTGTAATTTATGCAAGAAAAACAATATTTGAGTAATGCACCATTAGGTTTGTGCAAAACCCGCCGCAACGATATATCCTAATAAGGGGTTTCAGAAATCCGTCGACCTCCAAGTCTAGATTTCAGCGTACTCTCCCCACCAAAGCTTCACCAAGGCTTGCGTCCCATCGTCGGCGAAACCTTTGTTCGCCAATTGTTCATACAATTGTGCAGCCTGTCTCGTAGCAGGTAAATCGATACCCAGCTTATCTGCTTCATCCAATGCAATCTTAAGATCTTTGACAAAATGTTTGACGAAGAAACCTGCACTGTAATCATCTTTCAGGATCCTAGGGGCATAGTTCGTCAAAGACCAGTTAGCGGCGCTTCCGGAACCGACTTGTTCGATCACGCGTTCCAAATCCAATCCTGCCGCTTTCGAATAAACAAGCAATTCGGTCATGCCGGTCATCGTGCCCGCCACCATAATCTGGTTGGCCATTTTTGTGTGCTGACCACTGCCGGCCGGCCCTTGCAGCATCACTTTGCTCGAAAAAACAGACAAAACTCCTTTAACGGCATCAAACGTTCCTTCCTCACCACCGACCATCGTTGTGAGCGTTCCATTTTGAGCACCCTTATCTCCTCCTGAAACTGGAGCATCCAACGTGCGGACCCCTCTTTCTTTGCCCAAAGCAGCTATTTTCCTGGCCAAAGTCGGCGTACTGGTCGTCATATCAATGAGAATATGGTGGTCGTCCGCTTTCGAAAAGATACCGCTCTCCCCAAAATAAGTCTCTTCAACATCTTTCGGATAACCCACCATCGTGATGACGATGTCCGATTGCGCCGTAACAGCAGCAGGGGTATCACACCACACTGCTCCTTCAGAGACAACAGCATCCGCCCTGCTTTTCGTCCGATTATAGACTCGGACTGGATAACCCGCATTCAAAAGATGTTTGATCATGGATGAGCCCATGACACCTGTTCCGATAAAACCAATTTTTTCCATTTATAAAACCGCCCCTTCTAAACACTATGTCAACAGTATACCTTACGCTTAACTCAGATAAAAACAAAAAAACACCGGGAAACAGATTATCCAAGCAATCTGTTTCCCGGTGTTCCGACTCAACGTTTGATTTTTTCCAAAAGATTCACTTTTAATTTCAATTCTTCACGCGGCTGTGATTCATAAATGTCAATACTCGCCTGATAATAGCTCAATACAGCTTCCGCAAATGCCTTTGAAGAAATCTCTTCCATAAGTCCATCCCATACTTCTTGATTTGTCGCAACATCTGATTTGTGATAAAAATCCGCATAGGCATTGATAGTCTTGCCGATTTGGTCATCCTCGTCGAACAACATTCCCAGGCTGTCTTCTTTAATCAACCCTGATAAATAGTCATTCCGCTTAGCGATGACCGGACAACCGTTTACGATCGATTCCAGATAGGTCAAGCCTTGGGTTTCCGAATCCGAAGCATTTATATAAATATCTGCCATTTGATAATACTCGCTCACATCTTCATTTTTGACTTCTCCGACAAAAATGACATTTCTGGTCAAACCCATTTCCGACACCTGTGTCTCCAACTCGTGACGCATCGGTCCGTCACCAACAAAAATAAGCTTCGCGGAAGGATAGGCTGCTACGACCTCAGGAAAGGCGTGAACAAGTTTATCCAGTTTTTTTTCCGAAGACAGCCTACTCAAAGAGAGCAACACCAATTCGGAATCCGAAATCCCCAGTTCTTCGCGCTTTTTGGCTTTGATGCCGTCAATCCGATCCGGTATCCGAACGCCCGTTGGGATGACGCGAATTTCCTTATAGATGTTGTAGGAAGCTAATTTCTCTTTCATTTGCTGACTTGGAGCAATAATGCCCATCGTTCGATTGCAAAAGTAGCGGGAAGCAATTTTAACTGCCTTAGGTTTCACCACTCTTCCATTAGCGATGTAATGCAGATATTTTTCGTACATAGTGTGGTAGGTATGCACGGTAGGAATCTGCAGCATGTAGCCGATAAATTTGCCCGTCAAACCTAAACTGAACTCCGTATGCGTGTGCACAATATCTATCTTCTGTTTCTTCGCTTCCCTAAGCGCTTTGTTCATACCTTTGACAGCAATCCTGCGATCTTTGAAAAACAAGAACGGGATACTGGTCAAACGGATTATATTTTTTTCATCTTCATCGGCTTTTGGATCTGTGGTGGTAAAAATGATGACCTCATGCCCCTCTGCCTCCAATTCCTCTTTCAAGGTGCGGATTGATGTTGACACGCCGCTCACTTGAGGAAAATACGAATCTGTAAACATGCCTATTCTCATGACTTCACCTCGAAAAAATCCCATCAAATTTATAATGACTCAATATGTTCAGTATATAGAACATTCTGATATTTGTCACTCCTCCCTACTCCCTACTTGCAAAATATATCCACAGGAACAAGCCTGCGGAAATGATGGATTCAGCTTTTCGAAATCGCTTTGAATTCACTGGCACGCAAAAAGACCAGGCATGCAAGCATGCCCGGTCTTTTTGCGCCTGAATCGGCTTAAACTAATTTAGCTTTCATTTCTTCAACTAATGCGATGACTTCTTCGACAGTCGTACATTCGTTGATTGCTTTGTCCGCTAATTTTTCCATTTCTTTTGAATCCAAACGTTTCATCAAGCTGCGTGTTTTCAGGACGCTGGATGCGCTCATGGAGAACTCATCCAAACCAAGACCCACCAACAACGGAACCGCTGTTTGGTCACCAGCCATCTCGCCACACATACCAGTCCATTTGCCCTCAGCGTGAGAAGCATCGATAACATGCTTGATCAGCGTAAGGATAGCTGGGTTGTATGGCTGATACAAGTAAGAAACCTGTTGATTCATGCGGTCTGCCGCCATTGTGTATTGGATCAAGTCGTTTGTTCCGATACTGAAGAAATCTACTTCTTTAGCGAATTGATGAGCTAATACAGCAGCTGCTGGGATTTCGATCATGATACCTACTTGGATATCATCCGCAACTTCTACGCCATCGGCTAATAGATTCGCTTTTTCTTCCTCCAACATCGCTTTAGCTGCTCTAAATTCGTTCAGAGTAGCAATCATCGGGAACATGATACGCAATTTACCGTAAACGGAAGCACGCAACAAGGCACGCAATTGCGTACGGAACATTTCCGGTTCAGCCAAGCAAATCCGGATAGCACGATAACCTAAGAATGGATTCATTTCTTTCGGTAATTCCAAATAAGGCAATTCTTTATCCCCACCGATGTCCATTGTGCGAACAACGACAGGATTGCCTTCCATGCCTTCCAAAACAGCTTTGTAAGCATCAAATTGCTCATCTTCTGTCGGGAAGTCCGAAGAGTCCATGTACAGGAATTCAGTACGATACAACCCTACCGCTTCAGCGCCATTAGCGACAACGCCTTCCAAATCTTTAGGCGTTCCGATGTTAGCTGCCAATTCGATATGTTTACCGTCTGCAGTAACTGTATTTGCATTTTTCAGTTTGTGCCATTCTGCTTGCATTGCAGAAAACTCTTCAGCTTTCTTCTTGTATGCAGCTAATGTTTCTTCATCAGGATTGATGAAGACGTCGCCGTCCAAACCATCCAAAATGATGATATCGCCATCTTTGACGATTTGTGTGATTTCTTTTGACCCTATGATTGCAGGAATTTCCAGAGAACGGGCCATGATTGCGCTATGGGATGTGCGTCCACCGATATCAGTAACGAATCCTTTAACATAATCACGGTTCAATTGAGCTGTGTCACTAGGAGTCAAATCTTTGGCAACGACGATCACTTCTTCAGTGATTGTCGATGGGTTAGGGATTTTGACACCCAACAAGTGGCTCAACACACGTTCCGTAACGTCGCGGATATCCGCAGCACGTTCTTGCATGTATGGGTTGTCTTCCATCGCTTCGAACATACCGATGAACATGCCGGCAACATCAGAAAGTGCCGATTCAGCATTGACACCGTTGTCTCGGATGTTGGCGTTCATCGATCCGATCATTTCCGGATCGGACAATACCATCAAATGTGCATCAAAAACTTGTGCTTCTTCTTCGCCAAGTGATACTGCCGCTTTTTCTCGGATTGCACTTACCTCTGATTTAGCGGTTTCAAAGCTTTCCAAAAGACGAGCAACTTCGCCTTCTGAATCTTCCACTTTACGCTTTTCAAAGGACAGATCCGGTTCAGTAAGCAAATATGCTTTCGCAATTGCAATACCATCACTAGCTGCTATTCCTTGTAAGTGGTTTTTCATATTACTCTGCTAGCCCTTCTTTTACCATAGTTTCAGTGATTCCAGCCATAGCGTCTGCTTCGTCCGGACCTTCTGCAGTGATGACAACATCAGCGCCTTGGCCTACGCCTAATGACATTACACCCATGATGGATTTTAAGTTAACAGATTTACCTTTGTATTCTAAATTAATATCAGAATTGAATTTGCTTGCAGTTTGCACCAATAAAGTTGCTGGACGTGCATGAATCCCTGTTTCTGCGATTACGTGATATTCTTTTCTTTCCATAGTCATAAACCCCTTTGAGATGTATTTATTTAAGGTACTTTTGATACGCTCCCATTATAACAGAAAAATCGAAAAACGTATGAAAAATAACCCTTTCATTAAATAAGATTAACATCTTTCGCTTTATACTACAACTGTTTTAAATAGAATCGTTCAAATTTTTGTCATAATTGCTGAAATAGCACTCATTTAATACAACCCCCGTTTGGATAAAACTGTCCCGGAATGAATATTTTGCTTCATTCCAAGTCAAACCTCTTGAAAGTCAAAATAGGTCAATGTATAATGGATCCATAAGGTCAGAGTTGGTCAGTGAACCTTCTTGTGAGTGTCCCTTAGCCGTTACTACTATAATATACATGTGACTATGATCCATATAGAAAGGAAGATTGCCATGCTTTGTCAACATTGCGGAAAAAAACAAGCCTCCATTCATCTGTATGCCAGCGTGAATGGACAAAGACGCCAAATCGACTTATGCCAGAACTGCTACCAAGAGTTCAAAAATGCTCAATCGCAACAAAATAATCCGAACCCAAGATCTCAAGGACCTGTAGACCCCTTTTCTTTCGGTAATCTGGATTCTTTCTTCAAACAAATACAACAGAACCAAGAACAGAATTATCAACAACCCCCTGCCTCGGAAGTTGCTCGCGGCGGTAAAGGTGGCAAAGGCGGCTTACTGGACGAATACGGCATCAACTTGACCCAACTGGCCCGCGATGGCGGTATCGACCCTGTCATCGGAAGAGACAGCGAAATCGCACGCGTCATTGAGATTCTGAATCGCCGAACAAAAAATAATCCGGTACTCACAGGGGAAGCGGGTGTCGGCAAAACTGCGGTAGTGGAAGGTCTTGCCCAGAAAATCGTGGACGGCGATGTCCCTCAGAAATTGTTGGACAAAGAAGTGATCCGCTTGGATGTCGTCTCACTCGTCCAAGGAACCGGCATCCGCGGTCAATTCGAAGAACGGATGCAGAAACTGATGGATGAAATCCGCGCGAACAAACAGATCATCCTCTTCATCGATGAAATCCATGAAATCGTCGGAGCAGGAAGCGCTGAAGGAAGCATGGATGCAGGCAATATCCTGAAGCCAGCCCTAGCAAGAGGCGAACTGCAATTGGTCGGCGCAACAACACTGAACGAGTACCGCAGAATCGAGAAGGACGCTGCACTGGAACGCCGATTCCAGCCCGTCCGCGTGAATGAACCAACACCCGAACAGACGTTGATCATCCTCCAAGGAATCCGTCCGAAATATGAAGATTATCACCATGTCAAATATTCGGATAAGGCGCTGGAAGCGGCAGTCAAATTGTCGCATCGCTACATCCAGGATCGTTTCCTTCCCGACAAAGCTATCGACCTACTTGATGAATCCGGATCCAAAAAGAACTTGACGATCAAGCCCATCGATCCGAAACAGATAGAGGAACGCATCGAAACGGCCGAAAGGGAAAAACAAGCCGCCCTGCATGCGGAAGATTACGAAAAAGCTGCCTATTATCGCGATCAGATCACGAATCTTAATAAAATGAAACAGAATCCGGCCCCAGCCGATGGCGATCCTGTCATAACAGAGCAGGATATCCAAAAGATCATTGAGATCAAGACAAATATCCCGGTCGGTGAGCTACTTGAAAAAGAACAGACGCAATTGAAAAATCTTGATGCCGATCTGAAGAAAAACGTCATCGGTCAAGATGAAGCCATCGACAAAGTATCGAAAGCCATCCGCAGAAACCGAATCGGATTGAGCCGTAAAAACCGACCTATCGGTTCCTTCCTGTTCGTAGGGCCTACCGGTGTCGGTAAGACCGAATTGGCCAAACAGTTGGCAATCGAAATGTTCGGAACCGAAGACGCGATCATCCGCTTCGACATGAGCGAATACATGGAAAAGCATGCCGTCTCTAAATTGATCGGATCGCCTCCGGGTTACATCGGCTATGACGAAGCCGGTCAATTGACCGAACGCGTCCGCCGCAGCCCGTACAGCATTTTACTGTTGGATGAAGTCGAAAAAGCCCATCCGGATGTCATGCATCTCTTCCTGCAGATTCTTGACGACGGTCGCCTGACGGACTCCCAAGGCAGGACTGTGAGCTTCAAAGACACCATCATCATCATGACCAGCAATGCCGGTACGGGCGTCCAGGAAGCCAGTGTAGGTTTTGGCGCAGCCATGAAAGGCAAGACGCATTCCATTCTGAATCGCTTGAGTGATTACTTCAAGCCTGAATTCATCAACCGCTTCGATGCGATTGTCGAGTTCAACCAGCTTTCCAAAGAAAATTTGAGCAGAATCGTCACCCTTATGTTGGATGACGTCAACGAATTGCTGAAGGACAAGGAAATCAGCGTCACCGTCTCTCAGAAAGCAAAAGATCGCCTAATCGATCTGGGATATGACCCAAGCATGGGCGCTCGCCCTCTGCGCCGCGTTATTCAAGATCAGATTGAGGATCAAGTAGCTGAATTCTACTTGGATAATCCGAAAATCAAAGATTTATTTGTCGATGCAGACGAAGAAGGTAATCTGATGGTCGTCAGCAAAGTCGACCAAGCAGAAACAACGACTTCTGAATAATATTCGGTTCCGAAAGGCAAGAGCCCAAAAGTCAGCTCTTGCCTTTCTCATCTTAAAAATCCAAGAAAATTATTCATTTGTTTGTTTACTCTTTAAATAAATTAACAGTTGTTATATAATTATTCTATAAACAGCCAACCTAAGTTAGGGGTGTTCGTCCATGAAATTGATCGATGTTACAAATAGCCACGCTGATCTTGTACGTGAGCAATTGGCCAACACCGATGCTCAATTTGTCAAAGTTTATTCTTTGGGACAAACTACAGTCATCTTTACCGGTGCCACAACGCATGAGGATGTCATTATCCTCAACAAAAACCGTCGTGTGAAGCAAAGTGAAATCGACTTTGTGCTGACGAAATTGTTGCATCTTACCGTTGATGACGTGGAAGTTATGCCTGGTCATAACTTCGTGGAGCTATCTCATCTCAAATGATTGACATTTTTGGCACTCAAAAAAAACTCTTCTTAACACAAAAACGCACACTGCTTTTCAGCAATGTGCGTTTTTTGTTTCTTTGATCAAATTAAAGTAAAGATGTCAATTTGACTTCTGGATATTTATCCTCGAACCAACGCATAGCAAATTGATTTTCAAAAAGGAACACAGGATCCCCAAAACGGTCGCGACACAATAAGTTACGGCTGGATGACATATTCGGATCCAAATCTTCCGGATCGATCCATCGCGCAATTTTTGAGCCCATCGGTGTCATTTCTACTTCTGCATTGTATTCGTGCAACAAACGGTACTGGAACACTTCAAACTGCAATTGACCGACTGCACCCAAAATATAATCTTCTGTATGGTACGTTTTGTACAACTGGATGGCCCCTTCTTGAACCAACTGCTGCACCCCTTTATGGAAAGATTTCTGTTTCATGACGTTTTTCGGAGTGACTTTCATGAACAGTTCAGGTGTAAATTGCGGCAACGCTTCAAACTCAAGTGCTTTTTTGCCTTCATGGATCGTATCGCCGATCTGGAAGTTCCCAGTATCGTAAAGTCCGATGATATCACCTGCTACAGCGGTCTGGACTTGCTCACGGGAATCGGCCATGAACTGCGTTGTATGCGCCAACTTGATTTTTTTGCCGGTACGGGTCACAAAAACATCCATCCCGGGTTTGAATTCACCGGAGCAGACACGCACGAAAGCAATCCTATCTCGGTGAGCGGGATTCATATTTGCTTGGATTTTGAAGATGAAGCCGGTGAAGTTTTCGTCAGTAGGTTCAACGATTTCATCCGCCACCGTCAGATGCTCACTTGGACTCGGAGCAAAATCCACAAAGGCATCTAAGAACGTCTGAACGCCAAAGCCAGTTAAAGCGGAACCGAAGAAGACCGGCGTCAGTTTACCTGCTGCAATAGCTTCTTCAGAAAAATCGTTACCAGCCTCTTTCAATAATTGGACATCTTCAACCGCTTGGGTATAGATGGTTGATTGCGTCACTTGATAATCGCCTTCGATTTCGCCGTCTTCATTCAGCGGAAGAAAATCATTGTCTTGATTCTCTTCAGGATGAGTCAATTCTACGCGGTTATTGTAAATATCATACAGACCCAACAAATTTTTACCCATGCCCATCGGCCAGTTCATCGGATACGCATCGATCTCCAACACTTCTTCCAATTCCGCAATCAGATCCATCGGCTCGCGGCCATCACGGTCCAATTTATTGATGAAAGTGAAGATCGGAATCCCTCGCATACTGCAGACTTTAAATAATTTCTTTGTCTGCGGCTCAATCCCTTTCCCGCTATCGATGACCATCACTGCACTATCCACAGCCATCAGTGTACGGTATGTATCTTCCGAGAAATCCTCATGTCCGGGCGTATCCAAAATATTGATCTGCTTTCCGTCGTAATCAACTTGCATGACCGAACTGGTTACAGAAATACCCCTTTGTTTTTCAATATCCATCCAATCTGATTTGGCGAATTTTCCTGATTTTTTTCCCTTTACCGTCCCGGCTTGACGGATTGCGCCCCCAAACAACAGCAACTGCTCCGTGATGGTCGTTTTACCGGCATCCGGATGGGAAATGATGGCAAATGTTCTTCTTGCTTTAACTTTATCTGCTAATGTATGAGTCATATTTTTCCCCTTTTTTCCAAATATCTCTATCGTGAATGTAAGAAAAGCTGAGCGAGTTCGCTTAGCCCTGAGCATGGAAACACTGCAATCTGATCGTTTTCATTTCCGCAGGGCAAACCCGTGGAGCTAGCCATTTATATTGGAAGCAGGAGACATTTTGAAAAACCATCACACGTCTGCAGCGGCGAACGCTTAGTTTCAAAATATCATCTGCTTTCCTTTACACAAAAAGATAGCATGAGCAATATGCACACGCTAATCCACGACAATACCTTTGTTATTATACAAGAAATCCGAGCATTCCACAAGAATTCCCTTGCGAGAGCATATGGAACCAAAAAAACAGCCCCTCCCGGATCGATGTTCATCGATCCGGGAGGGGCTGCTCACCATTCAGTCTCTTTCTTCTGTTTCTTCCGCTCCATCGGCAGTTTCAGCTGCCTCGTCCTCTTTGAAACGTTCTTTTGCAGGCCGATCATTCTCATTGATATAAGACACGCCAACTTTTAAAAGCCGGCGGTTATCGAACGCCAATGTTTTGATGATCAATCCGTTCTCCTCGATGGATGCTTGCTCATTTTCTTCCGGAAACTCACCCAACTCCGTCAACAGATAACCGGCGATCGTATCGACATCCGCTGACTCAAGTTGCGTACCAAAATAATCATTGAAGCGATGCAAAGGCGTAGCCCCATCGGCTTCGTATACATTATCTCCAATCCGTTCGATCAGAACATAACTTTCATCATACTCATCCTCGATATCGCCAACAATTTCCTCAAGAATGTCCTCCAAGGTCACAATCCCGACCATACCGCCATACTCGTCATGAAGCAACGCCAACTGGTTATGGCTTTTCTTCAGGTAAGACATCAACTCATCCGTGAGTATGGTTTCTGGAACAAATAGTGGCTCATTCATGATTTTCCGCAAATCAATCTGTTCGATGGGCGTATTTTTGGATTCCTTCAATAAATTTTTCAAATGCAACACACCAATGATATTATCCTTGTCGTCCTCGTAAATCGGTATGCGTGTATAAGGAGAATCCAGCGCGGCTTCTATGTTTTCTTCGACATCATCGTTCACATCCAGCATGAAAGTATCCGTCCGGGGTACCATTACTTCCCTAGCCATCTTATTGTCCATGGAAAGCACACCTTTAAGCATATTGAATTCCATCCGTTCGATGGTCCCTTCATCACTGCTCTTTTCCAACAATTCACGCACCTCTTCACGCGAAAACATGTCATTTCCGCTTGTGAAAGTGATCGGTGTCATTTTCTCAAGAACACTCGTTGAAAAAGACAAGAACCAAACGAAAGGTCTCATCAGTTTTTGTACGACAGTGATGAAACCAGCACCGGCACGCGCCACCTCTTCCGGCCGTTGCAGTCCCAGTTGTTTCGGATACAACTCACCGAATACCAAGGAAATGTAGGAGAGTGCTAACGTCACGATCAGGATGGCTACCTGTTCTGCTCCTGGTATATTACTCAGGTAGGGATCGAGTTTGGCTGCGAATGTATTGGCAGCCGAAGCACTGGAAAGGAAGCCCGCGAAAGTGATGGCAACTTGGATGGTCGCCAAAAAGTCATCGGAATGATCCAAAAGCGCCAAAATTTTGCGTGCTTTTTCATCACCTTTGATTGCCTGGTTCGCCACCCTGTTTTTATTCAATGAAACAAATGCGATTTCAGATGCCGCAAAAAATGCGTTCACCAATGTCAATACCGCAATCAACAACAATTGCCAAAGCAATGTCTGATTACTGGGGTCTGTGGTCATAGAATGTTTCTCCTTCGTTTTTTAGATCTCTTTGAAAGTTGATTGTTATCTTTCATTATCTAATGACCCGGCAAAAAAAACAAGTATTTTATCCGGATATACCCTTTCTCCAACAAAAGAACCCCTCCGATAATCAACAAGCGATCACGGAGGGGTTCCAAATTATGGAATTGAATTATTTAGCAGCTAATTCAGCTTCTTGTTCCAAAGCCTTTTGAGCCAACAAGTTCAAGTAGTTCCAAGGACGGTCAAAATGAGGTTGGAAGAAGAAGTCAACAAGTGCCAAATCTTCAATCGTCATTTTGTTTTGGATAGCCAATGATAATGTGTTGGCTGATTGTGTAATGTCATATTTGGACATCAGTTGTGCGCCAACGATGCGGGTTGTGCCTACTTCATAGACAAGTTTCATCAATATTTTTTCGTTTGATGGCATGAATTCAGGACGGTAGAAATCCTCCAGAATTACGGAACGTGTTTCAAGACCGAATGCTTCGGCACTTGCGGAATTCACACCTGTTGAGCCAATGTTGAATCCGTTTAGGTATAAGCCTGAAGTGGACTGGGTTCCACGGTATTTCATTTTAGGTCCGTTGATGTTTTTCCCTACCAACATTCCCATACGTACTGCATTTGTTGCTAACGGAATATAAGCGTGCCCACCATTCGGATTATAGTTTACCGCACAGCTGTCTCCTGCTGCATAAACATCAGGCACGCTTGTTTGCATGTAATCATTCACGATGATTGCGCCATTTCCCATCATTTCCACTTGGCCTTTGACAAGCTCAGTGCTCGGTCTGAATCCGACACAAAGAATGACCAACTCAGCGTCATATTCTCCGCCAGTAGTAACTACGGTAGTGATGTCACCCGCTTCGTTGTCTTTGAAACCTTTAACCATTTCGTTCAATTGAACTTTTACGCCATGTGCGCGCAAGTCATCTTCAAGGATATCCGTGAATTCAGTATCCAAATATTTATTCAGAATGCGATCTAAACCATCAACTAATGTTACTTCTTTTCCATCGTTGGCAAATGCTTCCACCAATTCGATACCGATGTAACCGCCGCCGACAACAACGATTTTCTTTTTATCGTCTTTGCGTGCGATGATTTCTTTTGCTTGGTTGTAGTTTTTGCAAAGCAAAACATTTTTGCTCTGGATGCCTTCGATTGGCGGGATGATTGGCCATGAACCAGTAGTCAGAACCAATTTATCATAAGTGTCTTGGATTTCTTCCCCAGTAACTAAATTTTTCACAGAAACAGTTTTTGCCGCTGTATCAATGTTTGTTACATCATGTTGCATGTTTACGTTTGCGCCCAACGAAGCAAGTTCCTCAGGGTTAGAATAGAATAATCCTTGTGGATCTTTCACGACACCGCCGACGTAAAGCGCAATCCCGCATGACAAGAACGAAACGTTATCGTTTCTTTCGTATACCGTTACTTCAGTCCCTGGATTCTCCTTCAAAATTGTCTTCACTGCTGATGTTCCGGCATGTGTACATCCCACTACGATTACTTTCATTGTACTTCCTCCTAAATTTTCCGCATTAATATATTTTGCACAAATCAACCGCAACGATTCTCATAATTCATAATAAAAACTGCACAAATTGATTCGTTATGCTCTTAATACTTTTTATATAATAAAGGATTCCAAAGGTAAAAAGCAATCAATAACCCTTGGAATCCATATTAATTTTCATTATTCTTTATATAACACTTTTTTCTTCCTGTTTTTAACGTATCTGTGGACATATTGAACGATGGTTTTTACGACTGCATACGTAGGAATCGCCAATATCATTCCCAGAACACCGGAAATCTTGCCGACAGCCAACAACAAAAAGAGAATCGTCAGCGGATGCATATCCAATGTTTTGCCCAAGACGTTTGGTGAAATGATGTTCGATTCCACTTGCTGTACTACTAAGACAACCGCACAGACCAAGAGCGCTTTCGCCGGCGAGACTGTCAATCCAATTATTGCGGCCGGAATTAAGCCGATGTAGGGTCCAAGATAAGGAATAATGTTTGTGACGGCTGCAGTGACTCCAAGCAGGAAGGCGTAAGGCAATCCGATCAGTAGATATCCGATAAAGGTGAATGTCCCTACGAACAAACAAACGAGTGCCTGTCCGCTGATATATTTGGCGATTGTTTTGTTGATTTCCTTCAGGAGCGCCAAAACATCTGCTGAATACTCCTGAGGCAATAACTGAGCGACCGCTTCCGGAAACTTATGTCCATCTTTCAGCATATAGAAAAAAATCAACGGAATGATGACGACAAGCAAGGCAATATTGGCTACGGCCGACAGAACAGAACCGATGCTGCCAGTCAGGCCATTGAGAAAGGCGGTGATACTGCTTTGAATATTTCCGCTCAACTGGGACAATTGGGTCGGAATGTCCAGCCGCGCAACCCATTCCTGTTCAATCACTTGCTGATAGATATTATTCAGGGAACGGATAACACC
Organism: Trichococcus sp.; assembly: GCA_030153215.1. Classification (GTDB taxonomy): domain Bacteria; phylum Bacillota; class Bacilli; order Lactobacillales; family Aerococcaceae; genus Trichococcus. The sequence goes on along the minus strand of JASKKA010000014.1, from coordinate 1,291 downwards.
AGGCAAATTTGTCAGCAACTCTCCGATCTGGTTTACAAGATTCGGAATGAGCGCCAAAAACGAGAAGATGACGATGCCGATCAGAAGCAACATGACTATCAGGATGCCTATCGGACGTTTGATGTTCAGCCTGTGCTCAAGCAGTTCGATGAACGGCGTGAAGATATAATACAGAAATCCTGTTTTGTGGAAACCCAGACTAAGCACGCCATCACTAAGAGCCAAATACTCCAGTAAAGCAGATTTGTTTTCTTTGACTTTTCCATTGAATATCCCCTTTTTGCGAATCTAGTTTTCGATCATCGGAGCGGACAGATACGCTTCCAACAAGCTCGCGCACGCATCGAGAGACTTCCGATGGGTCCGCTCGTAGGCATGGCTTGCATCGATTCCCGGTCCGATCAAAGCATGGCGAACATCCCAACCCGCTTTCATGGCTGCAGAGGCATCACTGCCGTAAAAAGGATAGATATCCAACTTGTAAGGAATGGCCTTTGATTCGCACAATCCGACCAATTGTTGACGAAGTCCGAAGTGGTAAGGGCCCGATCCGTCCTTCACGCAGATGGACACGGTATACTCGTCAGTCTGCTGATCATCGCCCATCGCACCCATATCGACAGCCAAATATTCCATCGTGTGCGGTGGCATATTCGAGTTGCCGCCGTAGCCGATTTCCTCGTTGTTCGAAAAGAAGAAACAAGTCGTATACGGTAACATCAGGTTTTCGTCCGCGATACGGTGCAGGAACTGCAGCAAGATAGCCGCACTCGCTTTATCGTCCAGATGTCTTGACTTGATGTAACCGGATGGCGTAATCTCTGTCCGGGGAGCAAAGCTGATGAAATCCCCTACCCCTATGCCAAGCGAAGCGACATCCTTTGCAGAGTGCACTTCCGCGTCCAGACGAATCTCCATATTGTCTTGACTGCGTTCAGCCGTTCGCGCATCTTTGTATACATGGACACTGGTTTGGTGCAACAATATCGTACCCGTCCACTCTTTTCCGGTAGCAGCACTATGGATCGTGCAGTATTCACCATCAATTGAATGGTAAGTGAACCCGCCGATCAGCTCTATTTTTAAGCGACCATCCGGTTTGATTGCGCGCACCATCGCCCCCAGCGTATCGATATGCGCAGTCACAAAACGCCTTTTGTGGTCTTCGTTCCCTTTAACCGTCACCATCAAACTTCCTTTATGATTCCGTTCAGGCTGATATCCCTTTTTTTTCAGATTTTCATCCAAGAATCCGATGATTTCCGCCGTATATCCTGTTGGCGATGGAATG
>JASKKA010000013.1 GCA_030153215.1 Trichococcus sp. | reverse complement strand
GCTGATGGTTTAACGTCAAATCGAACTGGGTTTATTTTGTAGAGCAAAAAAATTCCAATCCTCAAATTGTGAAGATTGGAATAGTTTATTTTTGATCAGACAAGGTACATCATGATCAGCGCTCTATAAATGTTTTTTTCTTCTTTTTTCCGCTGTAAAGAAAATTTCATCATCTGCTCTTCTTCCAATGGCTAGGATCTCAATGATTTCTATACTACCATCTTTGCAGGGTTTGAAAATGAGACGAATACCCAGTCTTTGGTTTTTGAGTTCTTTAAAACCCGCTAACTTTGAATATGTAGTGTTCCCGAGTTCTTTACCAATTTCTGAGCCTCTTTCTTTTAGTCGCTCTTCAGCAGCGTTGACCCACTGCTTCAAAGCGCCATCTAATTTTTTATAATCTCTTTCGGCTTCTTTCCAAAAAAACACCTCAGCCATCAATCAAACAAATCCTTATCAGACAATGCGGAGAAAGGATTATTTTCTTGGTTGGATTCGATTACCTTTTCAGAGGGAATGAGCTCACCGGGACCTTCTTTGACTCGATTGTTTAGTTGGCTATAAAAGAGTTTTTCTTCAAGGACCATGTTTCTTTTTACAAGTTCTTCGTAGGTGGTATTGCTGAGTATAACAGCTTCAGGCTTATTATGATTAAAAATAAAAGTTGGCTCTCCGGTTTGATTGATGTCTTTGATGATTTTTGAAAATTCTTTTTTTGCTTCAGTAACTGATTTAGTGTTCACATCTAATATTTTTAGCATTTGAGGCACCTCCGTTTTCTATCTTTACCTCATTATAATAGCAAAAGGTATTTAAATCAACTTTTAATAAAGGTCTTTTTTGGGGTTTGATTGATGAGAGAGAAGAGTTTCTATACATCTATTTCTACCATAATTGGAATATGATCACTGTAATTGATCCACTTTTCATAAGGTTTTATTTCAAATGATTGTAAGATGGTTGTCGGGCAGAAGAAATAATCTATGTTCTATATGGTCCAGGGACCGCCTCCGCTGGTGAACAGGGGTTCTTTAATCATTTTTCTGCAGAACACGCGTTCTTGAATATGTGCGCCATCCGACGTATACTTAGAGGGTATCCTGCAGAGTGACTTGGAAAGGGGGAACGTCCAAGATGTTTGAATTCGTAAATAAAATATTCAAAAATAAGCAAATGACCGAAGAGAAAAAATTATCGATCATCGAGTTGGTGAAGAACGAGGAGTCCTTCATCAATCCAAGAGATCTCATCAAAGAGCAGAGCGCTCTAAAAAAAGCTGAAACGAAAGCTGTAAAGGAATCATGGATCAGCTACGTTTCGCCTCAAGTAAGACTGAATGAAAATTTGACAGGACAAGTGGAGGCTGTGGTAGGTGCCTTATTTGAAATCTTGTGTACTGTCGTTGACGTCGAATTCAAGAAGAAGCGCAAAAATATCAAACATGTGAAATATGAACGCTACTATTACCGCGTCACTATCTTTGACGAAATTCATCGGTTGGCCAGAGAAGTGGTATTTTCATTTTATAGACAGGACAATATGCACCCAGATGCCTATTTTTCCTATGATCTGCAAGCCATGTTGTCCAGGGATATCCAAAAAATCCTTGCCCGCGAGGTTGAGGAGTACCGCAAATATTTGCCTGCTCCGGATGAAGAGACAAGAACGCGATTTGGCTTGACGCAGTTCGGAACCAAAATCGTCTGGTGGGACCCATCAGGGGTGCTTCGGGATAAACAAATTTTTGATGGGATTGAAATGGCGTATTTCGATCACCTAAGGAAAAGGGCGACGCGGTTTACGGAAATACCGGCTGTCATGAGCCTGTGCTTGTCGAAATACGTGGAACTTTTGCAGCTCGTATTGCATGATCTGGAGGAGGATTCCATCAAATGGAAGGTCAAACCCAATAATTATTTCCGGAAATATTTCCGTTTGCCGCTGGATGATGGTCGTGTCTGGGCGGAAACGTTCCGGTTGCCAACGGACCTGTACATCCTGGCAGAGAACGCTGTCCGCCGCGAAGTGGAAGGGCTGCGCGTACTGCCTGATGAAGAAAGTCTGCAGACTTTGGCGCAGTATCTTCCGGATGAGACGTTTCGGAAACTGCAAGACTGTCTGAAGCAGAAAGTTGAGATCGAGCTGGATTATCCGACCATTGCAGCCTTGCGCAACGTAAACAAGACCGTTTGGCATGAGGCTGCAAACTTGTTTATCCGCCAATCGGTCGAGCAAGTGGGCAGTGTTCTTTGTGAAGTGGCAGAGGATCCGGACTTGAAAAAGATAGCCGCGAAGGTGATCAAACAGAGTGAGGATCCGGAAAAGCGCATCCTGTTTATTTGCCTGATGGAACGCATGGAGTTGCCGATTTCAAGAGCGTTGCAAAAAGAACGGGATGGCTTCATTTATCCGACCAGACAGGCCGATTATCAGCAGTTATTGCTTGATGCCGATCTTACTATCGAAAATTTGCCGGAGCTTTTGAGGGAATGCACGCAACCGCCGCGCAGAGAAATCAAACTGGACAAAGCCTTGATCAGCGCCTCGCACTCGGCCCTGGATACAATCATTGATATGGTTGACACTTATTTGGGGGAAGAGGCAGCCATCGAGCCGGGTTTTGTTGGCGAGATCGATCTGTCGTCGGACGTAGAGGTAAAAGAATCGCAAAGTGCCGCCGCTATTATGGAAGAATCCGAAGAAACAGCAATCACTGAGCCTGACAATGACCAGGATTCTGAGCAAATGGCATTCCTGAAACACTTGGTGGCAAATGATGGAATCTCTCTGGATGATTTCAAGGAACAGGCAAAAAATAATGGCAAGCTCCATCACGCATACCTCACGGAATTGAATGAGGTGTTGTATGAAGTGTTCGATGATCAAGTGCTGGTAATCAGCCAGCAACAGGTCATCATCGAGGAGGATTTTATGGAAGAAATGAGGGAATGGCTATATGGCTGAAAGCAAGTTGAGAAAGAAAGATGCCCAGACAATTATCGCCTCGCTTGAGGCAGGGGTTGTGCCGGTAAAAGGGGTCCAGCACGTGTTGGTCGGCAGAAGCAACGAAGTCAAGGAGATCATCGATACCTTACAAAACTTGGAAGACGGCAATAGTGATCTGCGGTTTTGGGTAGGCGATTTCGGATCGGGCAAAAGTTTTGTTTTGCGGACGATTGAATCATTGGCGCTGCAAAAGAACTTTGTTGTCTCCACAATCGACTTGACTCCGACGCGCCGTTTTTATGATTCCTCCGGGAAAGCTTTGGCGCTCTATAACGAAGTCGTCAACAAGATCGTCATCAAGAATAACCGCGACGGAAATGCCATCGAAACGATCGTCCAGCAATGGATCCAGGTGCTGCTCGAGCAACTTGCCGCGGAAAACGCCCTCACCGTTCCTGAATTGATGGAAAAGACCCATTGGAAATTGGTGGAGAACGCCATCCTGAAGACGACCAATTCCTTCTATTCATCGGGGCTGTCTTATGAATTCGGGCAAGCGTTGATGAAATATTTTGAAGGAATCGCAGGCGATAATATGTCTTTGCAGATCGAGGCGATTCGTTGGATCCGCGGAGATATCACGACAAAAACGGAAGCCTCTAAGGAATTGGGCATCAAGAATGTCATCAACGACTCAAACTACCTCATCGCCTTGAAAAATCTGGCAGAATTGTTTTTGAAAATCGGCTACAAGGGATTCGTCATCAATTTTGATGAATCCGTCAATCTGTACAAATTGCCGCGTGCACTGACCCGTGAAAAAAATTATGAAATGATCCTCAATCTGTACAACGAAACCAAAACAAACGAAGCAAAAGGGCTGTTCGTCAACTTCGGCGCCACCAAGAACACGGTTTACGATGAACGTCGAGGACTGGCCAGCTATGGGGCTTTGAAGACGCGCTTCGGGAACGAATTGATGAAAAATAAAGACTATGTCAATGTCAACAGCACTGTCATCGATCTGAAGCCGCTGACGCCGGAAGAAATTTTTATCCTTTTGACCAAGTTATTGGAAATATACAATACGGCTTACCAAACGAAGCTGTCTGTTAAGGACAGCGAAATTCAGCAATACATGGAAGACCAGCTGAACCGGCCCGGAGCTGCGGCGTTCTTGACGCCACGTTCCGTCATCAAGGACTATATCGAAATTCTGTCCTTGCAACGCCAGAATCCGGATCATGCTTTTTCCGATATCCTTGCTGATCGATTCGGCAGAAAAGCTCCTGCTGTTGTGAAGGATGCAGATGATCACGATGAAATAGAGGTTTACTGATGCAGGCATTTGACAGTCTCAGCCGAGATATCCAACAGTATATTTATGATAAAGGCTGGCCAAGCTTAACAAATATTCAAAGTGCGGCCATCAAACAGGTTACCAATACCGATCATAACCTGATTTTGTCCGCTCCAACGGCATCCGGGAAAACGGAAGCAGCATTCATTCCGGCATTGAACAGTGTCGAAGATTGGGAAACGGGGCTGAAGGTGTTGTACGTTTCGCCTTTGAAAGCTCTGATCAATGATCAGTTTCAGCGCATCAGCGAGCTCAGTGAATATTTAGATATTCCGATCACACGCTGGCATGGAGAAGTTTCCCAAGCACAGAAAAAAAGGTTGTGAATCAACCGAAAGGCATTCTATTGATCACGCCGGAATCGATCGAAGGGATGCTGGTGAATCGGCCGGGTGAGGCGGAGCACCTCTTTAAAGGGGTGGAATGGATCATCATCGATGAACTCCATAGTTTTCTGGGGACGGAACGGGGCATTCATCTGCAGTCGCTGCTGCAGCGGATCAGCCGATTCATGCAAGCACCGCGCTTCATTGCGATGAGCGCGACCCTGAATAAAACAGATTTTAGCTATGCGAAAGCCTTTTTCGGCAGTCCACGTCACACGGATATCCTCGTGGACCGCGTCAAAAACGACCTGCTCATCACAATTGATTATACGAGCGGCGAGTCTGGGCCATTCGTCGCCAGGGAATCTTTGGCAGCCATCTACCAGTATTCCAAAACCGAAACGATGCTGATTTTTCCGAATTCCCGCAATCGGGTGGAAGAAATCACCCATAAGTTGGATAAGATGGCAAAAAAAGAGAACGCACCGATCCGCTATTTTGCCCATCATTCATCGGTGGACAAACTGTTGCGTGAAGAAGTGGAATTTTTTGCGAAAAACAATGAGGATCAACTGTTCACGATCACCTGTACATCCACCTTGGAACTGGGAATTGACATCGGCTCCGTGGACAGCGTCGTGCAGTACGGCTCCCCTCCATCTACCTCTTCGCTCAGCCAAAGACTGGGACGCAGCGGACGGAGAAGCCATCAAAGCATCCTGCACATTGTGGAAGATGACTCATGGGAAATGCTGCAGACCTATGCTGCACTGGATTTGCTCGAGCGGGGCGAACTGGATGCCACAGAAATGATTGAAACACCTTATAATGCCTTGGCGCACCAGGTTATGGCGATCCTCTTCCAAAAAGTCAGCATTCCGCTGGAACAACTTTTGCAGTTGAATAAACATTTTCCGGTTTGGTCAGCAATTTCGGATCCGGACCTGGCGTTGTTGATTGACTATATGATTGAAAAAGATTTCATTGAAATCATGGATGATGAGGCAATCGTCGGTCTGGAGGGAGAGCGTCTGCTGCGTTCCCGGGATTTCTACGCGCTGTTTTTCACGACCAGTGATTTTTCTGTGCATTATCAACACGAGCGCATCGGTAGTTTGCCGTTCACACCGGAAATCCAAATCGAAAGCAAAATTCTGTTGGCGGGCCGGGTGTGGATTGTGAAAGATATCGATGTCAAGGCAAAACGCATCCAGGTGGAAAGGACGAAAGAGGGAAAACCTCCGAAATTCATCAGCGACGAAGGGTTCGTTTCCAATGAAGTGCGGGAAAATATGGAAAAGTTACTGCGGACGGGCGAGTACCTGAATCTGAACAACGATAAGATTACGCGCGACTTTGACTTTCTGAAAAGTGCACTCTACTTTGATGCAGGCAATTATTGGTTTGAGGATAATCAGACCAATATCGGCATCGTGACGTTCAAAGGGACCAAGTTCAATATCGCCTTGTTGCTGCTCATCAAGAGCATCGTCGTTGAGGGGGAGAAGTATCAATTGCACGATAAGCATTCCCTGATCACCGGTCCAGACTTGAAAAGAATCATGCAAAGGCTGACGGATGAGGATGTTTCTTTGGACACCGTTGCGGCCTATCTGGATAGAAACGAGAAGGCCATCGAAGAATTGACGGTCCATCAAAAATTCATGCATTTGGTTCCCAAAAGCTTGAGAATCAAGTGGATTCTGAATAACTTCTTTTCGGTTTGAATGGGATATTTGGGAAAATTGGGTTCACGGGGCGGCGCGGTTCTGCGTTGCTGATCCACTCCGTTGCTGATTCGCTGTGCTCCGGCGAACGGAGGATTCGCCGGAGTTGGGCAGTCGTTTGAGGGTGCCTTCTCCGATGACCAAGGCTTCGTCGGAGGTGTGGCTGAAAGTTACCGATGAACCCCTGTGAGCGTGGCTTCACCGGAGCATGGGGTATGTTTGGAATTGTTAGGATCCAGTCACACCAAATAAATCAACAAAAATCCGCCGATCTGATAGCTCAGTCTGGCGGATTTTTTTGTCTTGCTCCGGCGAACGGAAGCTTCGCCGGAGTTGAGCAGTCGTTTGAGGGTGCGTTCTCCGATGATCAAGGCTTCGTCGGAGGTGCGGTCGAAGGTTACCGATGAACTCCGGCGAGCCGGGCTTCACCGGAGGAGGGGACCCAATCCCCCAATCCCAAAAGCTCTTCTCCGGTGGGCGGTCATCATTGCCCAATTCTTATCAATTCCTTACTCCACAAAATACCCGCGCAGCTCATCGCTGACTTTCGGCAAGTACTCGTGACCGTACTCCGGTAGTGTGATCAGCTGTTTCTTTGCGGTGATGTTGTTGTAGGTGGCCATCTGCGTGATCGGCGGAACGACCGTATCCTGCAGCCCGATGACCCAGTAGACTTCGGCTTTGATGCGCGGTGCGAAATGTTGGATGTCGATGTATTCCAATGTATCGAAGACTTCTTTTTCGCGCTTATGCAGCGGATCGCGGAACTGGAACCAGTAAGGGATCTCTTCGAATGCGGAAGTTTGGGCGCCGAGTGCATAAGCTTTGCGATAATCGGACAGGAAAGGGTAAGTGACGTAAACGCGGTAAAGATCCGGAACCAATCCGGCACAGGCAATCGTCAGGCCTCCGCCTTGGGAAGCACCTTGCGCATAGATCCTTGTTTCATCGACAAAATCCAGCGATTTGAGGATGCGCGCTGCATGGGCAGTATCCAGAAAAACTTGCCGATAATAGAGGTTTTCTTTGCCTTCTTCCATGCCGCGGATGATCAATCCTTTCAGGACGCCGCCTTTCGTCTGCGTGCGGTCCTCGGAAAGCCCACCTTGACCCCTGGCGTCCATCGCCAATACGACGAAACCTTCCGCCACCCAACCGACTTTATCCTGGAAATCACCGGAATCACCATGGTAGCCGTGGAATTGCAGCATCCCTTTCAGTTTCATGCCGGCTGTAAATTTGGGCGTCAAGAGTTGGCAATGCACTTCCGCGCCACCGACGCCGATGAACGTCAGATGATAGAAAGTTGCGACTTGTGAGGGGACAGCCGCTATCTCCAATTTGTACTCAAGCGGAAGTCTCTCCATTTCCCGCAAACCTTCTTCCCAAAAAACATCGAAATCATGCGGGCGTATCCCGCTGCCTTGATAATCCTTATAATCCATCTTCCATCCTCCAACTATTTTTTTGAAACAAGTTTAAAATTTTACAAAAACATCATGTACCCAAAAATTAGACACATCAGTTCTTTACAAAACTATCTTAATGATGAATAATGATGATACCGCATACATTAATAAATATATACTTTTGTAACGGTATGTCAATACGTAAAGGAGAAGATCATGGATTTTATCAAAGGGGTTACGTTCGGATTTATGTAGAAACGGGTTAGCAAGTGTCAGGTGTGATCAGTGAACTTTTTTAGAGGAGGTCATTTTATTGAAGAAGAAAATTATCCGGCGAGTAGGCGCAGTATTTTTAGGTGTTTCTTTGTGTGTAAGTTATTTGGATACGGTTGTTCCCTTGGTTGCGGCAGAAGAAACTACTTCACAAGATCGGCTATGGGATTTTACTGAAGGGACACAAGGGTGGGTCTTTGATAGTAGTTGGGCTGGAGATGGTTACCATGGCACAAGTGGGTATAGTCATGATCTGCTCAATGGCAGACTGCAAGTCGATATCGATTTTTCGCAAGATAGCTCCAATGGGTGGAGTCAGCCAGGCATCAGTTTTTCAAACGGAACAGGGATTGATTATTCAAAGTTCAGCACTCTTACTTTCGATTTTTTTTATGATTCAACAGCGTACACAACGGGGCAGATCACGCTTAAGGCCAATTCCGGTAGTATTTTTCAGGAACAGATGGTAGGACTGAATAATCTATCCACTGAAGACATCGGTGAAAACATTAAAAAGGCTACCGTAACGTTTAAAATCGATCCTACCTATGCGAAAGCAGAAACTCCTGAAAAACTGATGCTATTGATTGTAGGGAACAATACAGATTACAAAGGGAGCTTATGGTTCGATAATATCCGACTGTCGTCTCCTGTAGTCGAAGATAGCTACGTAGATGCAACAGTGACGGCAGAAAGTCAAACGAATCTTTTAGGACAAAGTGAGATGCTTACTATAAATAACCAAATCATTCCGTATGCTGAAAGTATTCAACTTACAGATTCTAAAGCCAATGATGCCACCAAGGCGCTTTATCAATATCTCAAAGCAGTTGGTGAATCAAATGCAGTCATTTATGGACACATGGAGGATACCGTATTAAAAGCTGGAACAAATGAGTTGACTTATTCGGACACTAAAGATCTGACTGGTTCTATTTCCGGAATAAACGGTCTGGACTGTGGCAATTTGTTTGAAGGATTTGCAGAGAAATATAATAATCGTCACCCGCAAAATCCGCAAATCCCAGAAAACACAGAAGGAAATATCAGAGCTGCGGCGCTGTTCACAAATGAGACCATTGAAGAAGGTGGTGTGATGACACTTTCTGCACATATGCCAAATTTTGCTTTTGCAACTACGGAAAACGCTTCAGCAGAGAAAACCTATGATCGATATGATTATACTCCGGCAGATTCATATAATCTTAAAGGGAATACTATGAATCAAATCCTGCCAGGTGGTCAATACCATGAACAATTCACTGCTTACCTAGATATGATTGCAGAGTATGCGAAGCAAGTAGATGGGCCCATTCTTTTTCGGCCTTTTCATGAAAATACTGGAAGCTGGTTTTGGTGGGGGAAGGCATTCAGTGATACTGAAACATATAAGAGTGTGTTCAAGTATACTGTAGAATACCTACGTGATATCCAAAATGTACACAACTTGCTGTATGTATATGGTCCAGGGTCTGAAGCTGCTACGCTAGATGAATATGGTGAAAGATACCCAGGAGATGACTATGTCGACATGATCGGATTTGATACATACGATTCCAATCCTGTTCCGGATGAAGAAGGCTATTCTTTTCAGACTAATTTCGAAAATTCGGTCAAACTTACCGACACGTTTGCAAAACAGCATGGAAAACTATTTGCGGTGACGGAAATCGGTATTTTAGGCATGCAAGATTCAGGAAACAGGCGCCCTTACTGGTTCACTGAAATTCTTGATATCCTTTCAAAGGATGCATATGACTGCAGTTTTTTTATGACCTGGACGAATTATTCTGATAAAAGTTTTTACACGCCCTATGTTGCATCGGTAAATGAGGATGGAACACTGCATGGGCATGAATTGATGGATCCTTTTATTGAATTCTACAATAATAAGAAGAGCATCTTTGCCTCCGATCAAAAAGCTGCTCTTTCCTTACAGCCAATCCAACCAATAGTAATGGAAAATGGCCAAATAAGTGGATATTTCACACAACCGATTGCTGGAACCCGAATTCTCGAAGAAACCCTCGTGAACGCACGTTTGAATATGGAAAATACAATGGCTACCATAAGCGTATCCAATGGGACGCTGGAAATACCGCTCGATACACATGTTGATGGTAAAGTTGCTGGAGCTGTAATAACAAATGAAATTCTTGCGCAACTGGGTGAATCCGTTAATGGTAAAATAATATTGTATGCTGACAATGCAGTGATGCAAGAAATTCCGATTTTGTTCAATATTCCTGAGAAAGAGAAGGATGCGTTGTTGGTTGACGACTTTGAATCCTATTTCGGTGAGTCCACATTGCTGAATAGTAGCTGGGCTGTGAATAAGGACAGCGGGAGTAATTTGGTTATCTCGTTATCAACAGACAACGTTTTGGAAGGTGATTACTCTCTGGAGTTCTCTTATGATGAGACCGTGACAGGTTGGGCTGGCATTACTATGGCAAAAGAGGCTGATTGGTCCGCGTCTGATGCCTTGCAATTCTGGGTAGTTCCAGATGGGAAAAATCAAAAAACAGTCATTCAGATCAATACGGCAGATGGAGGATCGTACGAAGCGTATCTTAACAATTATAAAGCATATGCTTCTGTTACCGAAGCGCTACTTGTAACCCTTCCGTTTTCAGAATTTCTGGATAAAAGGACTCAAGCTCCACTCACAAGTGAAGCAGCAAGCCAAGTGACGAATATTGGACTTTGGATGAATGCTATTGGAGATTCTGCAGCCATCAAGGACGGCCGAGTCAGTGGGACAATTTATTATGACAAAATTATGGCAGTATCTTCCGAGAGTATAGAAGCTTCATTTCAGACAAGGGAAGCTGTTTCAATCGACGAGATGACTATCGAAGCGCTTGAGAACGCAGTCGATGATGCCAATGGATTAGTAAAAAAAGAATATACAAAGGAGAGTTGGAAAGCTTTCAAGGTAGCTTTAAAAAATGCTGAAAAACTAATAAAAAATGAATCAGCAGAAAAAGAAGCGCTTTGGCATACGTTGGAATCATTACAGGACACTATAGAAGATCTGGTTAAAATTAACTAAGGTAAACAGCCTAAGAAATGCTATTGCTTCTATCAAATAAATAGAAATATACCTTTACTTTTAAAAGTATATATGTTATATTATTGGTGTGGTTGAGAGAAATTAAAAGGTAATAATCGTTTCAGTTTGTCGATTCATCAGAAAAGGGGGAACAAAAAAAGGGTAGTTTTGATCATCAGTGCTGAAAAAGAAGACACAGAGGATTTCATTTTTCGCGAACAATTGACTTTGGCAACATATCAAAATGTAAAGGGTATCATTTAAGTATGACAACCACTTTGTTTTACAAAAAACAGCAAATGAGTTAATTATAGCAATTGTCTGTGATGGAGAAAGGAGTACAGAATGTTAAGCAAAAACAGAACAAAATTATTTTATATGTTTACTTTTCCGTGGATCGCAGGATTTCTTCTGCTGACTGCAGGGCCAATGCTTTATTCACTTTATCTTTCTTTTACCGACTCTACGGGATTCGGTTCGCCTCAATGGATAGGGCTTGAAAATTATCGGAAAATGTTTGCAGAAGATCCGCTTTTTTGGAAATCGATGGGAAACACTTTATTCTACACGCTACTGAGTGTGCCATTGAGTTTGGTGACAGGCTACCTTCTGGCGGTCTTACTGAACGCAAAAGTGAGGTTTATCGGAATTTTCCGGACAATCTTTTATTTACCCTCGATTGTGCCTACCGTAGCAACATCGCTATTGTGGACACTGATCTTCCAACCTAATTTCGGTATTGCTAACGCTATCTTAGATTTCTTTGGATTACCGACATCCATGTGGTTGTTGAGCGAACAGATGGTCAAACCGACATTGATCATCATGAGTCTATGGGGTATCGGTGGAGGGATGGTCATTTACTTGGCCAGCCTGCAGGAAGTGCCTGTTTCACTTTATGAAGCTGCTGAGCTGGATGGTGCAAGCACTTGGCATAAATTCTGGAATATTACAGTTCCGATTACATCGCCTGTTATCTTTTTCCAATTGATCATGGGATTGATCGGATCCCTTCAAGTCTTCACGCAAGCATATGTTGCCAGCAGCGGGACTGGCGGACCGAATTATCAATCGATGTTCTACGTGTTCTATTTGTATCAACAGGGCTTCCGATTCTTCAATCAAGGGTACGGATCGGCGTTGGCATGGGTATTGTTCCTAATTGTGCTCGTACTGACGGTATTTATTTTCAAATTTGTTGGTAAACAAGTGTATTACGAATCGGGAGACTGCTGTCGGTGCTCTTTATCTTTCCGTTCTTATGGATGATTTTTACCGCATTCAAGCCGGAAAATGAAGCGATGGCATTTCCGCCTAGTTTGATGCCAAGAGTATGGGACTGGGACAATTATAAGGAAGTATTCGAAATAGTCCCATTTGCGACTTTCTATAAAAATTCGCTACTGGTCGCTGGATTGGGGACCTTCGGGACGGTTGTGTCAAGCTCGCTTGTTGCTTACGGTTTTGCGCGCATCAAAGCGAAAGGAAGAGGCGTTTGGTTCGCTCTGCTTTTGTCGACGTTGATGTTGCCTCCGCAAGTAACGATGATTATCCCCAAAGAGGTTGAGGAGTCAGCTTATCTTGATGGAGCGAACACATTCCAAATTTATTGGAGGCTTATTTTGCCGATGTCGCGCGCGTCAATCATCACCGTTACGCTGTTGAGTTTCATGGGATTTTGGAATGACTTCATGACGCCGTTGATCTATCTGCATAGCATGGAAAAATACACATTGGCGATCGGTGTCATGCAATTCCAGGGAGCATTGACCGTGTATTGGGGGCCGATGATGGCTGCAAGTACATTGATGTTGCTGCCGTTGATTCTCATCTTCTTCACGGGTCAGAAATATTTTGTACAAGGTATTGCTACACAAGGAAACAAAGGATAACTAACTGGAGGGATATACTGATGAAATTCGGAAAAAAAGCGTTATATTCGTTAGCTGTGATTGGTGCAACTTTACTGGCTGCATGTGGTAATGGATCTGCGGGGGACTCTTCGGCTCAAAATGCCAACGGAGAAGATACCGTCACTTTGAAGATTATGACTTGGAACAACAACCCGGAAGGAACGAAGAAAGAGCAAGAAATCCTTGATGCTTTTACAAAAGAACATCCGAATGTCAAAATTGAACAAGTATCTGCCACATATGCCGAATACAACGAGCGCGTCCTTACAATGGCTGCGGGCGGTAATCTCCCTGACTTGCTGTGGGTGCAGCCAGCCGGATTTGGTGGATTTGTGGAAAATGAATTAGTAATGGATTTGACTGAACATGTTCAAGATCTGGATCTGGAAGAATTCCAACCGGGTGTTTTGGAGCTTGGACAAGTCGATGGGAAGCAATACGCGATGACGCGTGACCGTTCAACTGTACAGATTGGTTACAACAAAGATATGTTCGATGAAGCCGGAATTGCTTATCCGGAAGATGATTGGACGATGGAAGAATTTTTGGACATCGCGAAAAAATTGACGGTAAAGGATGGCGAACGGACTGTCCAATTCGGTATCGAGAGTTTCTATTTGAAAGAGTTGTTGACAGCATACGGAACAAGCATGCTGGATCCTGTAACGGCCGCAGTGAAATTGGATGATCCGCAAACTATTGAAGCGATCGCATTCAGCCAATCCTTGGTCAACGAATTTAATGTTCAACCTACCGGCGCGCAGCAAGAAGGACTTTCGAATCTCTTCTTGTCAGGCGTAGCTGCGATGCGCATGACTGGACCTTGGGATTGGATTGAATATGAAAAAAATGCGGATTTCGAGTTTGATGTGGTTCCATTGCCTGTCGGTAGCGACAAAGGAACACAATCTTCTGCAGCTTATCTGCCAATCAGCATCAATGCAGATACAGAATATCCTGAAGAAGCATGGGAACTGCTCGAATTCTTGACTTACGGTGGCGGACAAGATATCCAAGCGGAAATCGCTTCGGCTGTACCTGTCGTAAATAGAGCTGCTGATGATGTCTTGTCCCTTGCAGGTGCTCCTGAGAATGCTCAATCACTAGTGAATCAATTGAATGATGGCAGCATTGTATTGAACACGCCATACCATCCTGCTGTTTCGG
Organism: Trichococcus sp.; assembly: GCA_030153215.1. GTDB lineage: Bacteria > Bacillota > Bacilli > Lactobacillales > Aerococcaceae > Trichococcus. Next base: position 33,867 of record JASKKA010000013.1, on the reverse strand, counting down.
AAGTGGAGTCCAAAATTACGGCTTTGATCGAAACACTTAATTTGAACAATACACCTGTGGAACAACCATTGAAGAAACTTGCTGAGGATTTGCGCAAAGAATTTAAATTAGATTAAGCTCGGATTCATCCGGCAGCTATTTGAGACTGAGGGCGCCTGGGTGCTTTCAGTCTTTTATCATAAACCATACAAATGAGGGATCAGCATGCAAAACAGCGTGGATAAACTGGATATTTTCGTGAATGGGCTATACCTTCTGACTGACTTTATATATGAGTTAATCAAAAATAGTTTTTTCTTTTGGTTATACCTGATGAAAGGCTTTGGAATCTTTACGCTTTACGCATCCATCGAAGCCTTGCTTGCGGTCAGTTCCGATGTATTGGACAAAAAGCGAAAAAATACCTTCAACAATTTTAAAACTAATTACACCAACAGCGACAAAAGAAGGTTCCTTTCCGTTTTCATCTTTTTCCTTGTCCTTTATTTATTCATTATTCCCTTTCTTCCTGCTCCAAGCGTAGTTGGGGAAACACTGTGGAGCGCAATCAAATACCTGGCTATTTTCAGTGAAGCGTTTGTGTGCCTGATGTTGGTTACCCGCACTGTTTTTGAACGGGAATTTCTGGATATGAAATGGACTGTTCCTTTGCAGATCTATATGTTGGTGCGCGTGGCGGGCTGGTCTCTAGTATTGTTGTTCGTCCTGGTGGCAACTTTGTGGTTCAGCCTGCGCAATGGCATTTTTCTTATTGGGTTTGCGCCGGGGGTAGTAGGTATATCGAGCGTTTGGGTTGTTGCAAAAATAAAGAAACGTTTTGATAAAATGCTGCTAAAAAAGTAAGCGTAAGGTAAGGCAGTTTGAATATGCAAATGGGGGTACAATGTGAAAAAAACGGTCCATATCAATGAAACCAACCAAGAATTCCATCTGACGAACGGGAAAATCAGCTATATTTTCCGCGTGATGGAAAAGACGCATACGCTGGAACAACTGTATGCCGGGAAGGCGATCCGCCACCGCGATTCTTTCGATCATCTGATCGAAAGGGAGATCCGTCCTTCCAACAACCAAGTGACAGGCGACCACACGACGTCGCTTGAGCACGTGAAACAGGAGCTGCCGGTGTTCGGGACGACCGATTTCCGCTATCCGGCTCTGGAAATCCGCTATCCGGACGGGGATCGGATCAGCCAATTTGAATACTTAGACTATCAAGTCATTGAAGGGAAAAAGAAATTGCCGGGGATGCCGGCGACCTTTGCGGAAGCAGAAGAGGCGACTACCCTAGAAATCCGCCTGCATGACCGCTATTCTGCCTTGGTGCTGAAACTATCGTATACGATTTTCCACCAATTCAGCGCTTTGACGCGTCATGTCGAAATCAGCAACAGCGGCAACGAGACGTATCAGTTGGAGCGTCTGATGAGCTTCAGCCTGGACTTGCCGACGGACGACTTTGATTTCATCCACCTGCACGGTGCCTGGGCACGCGAAGCGCAATTGGAGCGGCATCCGCTTTTGACCGGGGTGCAGCATATTTCCAGCACGCGCGGCGCCAGCAGCCATGTACACAACCCCTTCTTTGCCCTGGCGAAAAAAACAGCGACCGAGCGGCAAGGGGAAGTTTTCGGCTTCAGCTTTGTCTACAGCGGCAATTTTTTGGCACAGGTGGAAGTCGATCCGTACCATGTCACACGGGCGATGCTGGGGATCAATCCTCATCAATTTGGCTGGGCGTTATCGCCGGGTGCGGTGTTCACGGCTCCCGAAGCCGTCATGGTTTACAGTGATGCCGGCCTGAACGGAATGAGCCAGACTTTTCATTCGCTTTACCGCAACCATCTGATCAGTCCGAAATGGTCAGGCAGGAAGCGGCCTATCCTGATCAACAATTGGGAAGCCACTTACTTCCAGTTTGACGAAGCCAAAATTTTGGAGTTGGCAACGGACGCGCAGGCCTTGGGCATCGATCTGTTCGTCCTGGACGACGGCTGGTTCGGCAAACGCGATGATGACGCAAGTTCCTTGGGGGACTGGTCGGTCGATCGCGCCAAACTTCCGACCGGCATCGCGGGATTGGCGGACAAAATCCACGCGTTGGGTCTCCAATTCGGCCTGTGGTTCGAACCCGAGATGGTATCGGTCGGAACGCCGATCCATGATGCCCATCCCGACTGGGAAATCGGCCATCCTCACAAAAATATTTCTCACGGACGCAATCAGTATGTGCTCGATTTTTCGCGGCCCGAAGTTGTGGACAACATCTTCGCCCAGATGGATGCCATCCTCAAAAGCTGTAAGATCGATTATGTCAAATGGGACATGAATCGCTACATTTCCGAAGCGTTTTCGCAGGCTTTGTCCTCGGAGCGCCAAGGAGAAATTTTGCACCGTTACATTTTAGGCGTTTATGCGCTCTACGAAAAGATACTGGCTGGTTATCCGGAGTTGCTGATTGAATCCTGTGCCGGCGGCGGCGGTCGTTTTGATGCCGGCTTGCTGTATTATGCGCCGCAGACTTGGGCCAGCGATGACACCGATGCAGTGGAGCGTCTGAAAATCCAGTACGGCACTTCGTTGGTTTATCCGTTGTCCGCTATCGGCAGCCATGTTTCCGAAGTGCCGAACCACCAAGTCGCTCGCATCACATCATTGAAGATGCGTGGGGATGTCGCGGCATTCGGGACGTTTGGCTACGAACTCGACAGTACGAAGCTGTCGGAGGACGAGAAGGCAATCATCCGCGAGCAGATTACGCAAGTGAAAGGTTGGCAGGCGCTGATCCATCAAGGCGATTTTTATCGCTTGCTGAGCCCATTCGAAGGCAATACGACGGCCTGGATGGTCGTTGCGGCTGACAAGTCGGAAGCTTTGGTCGGGGTCTATCACGTTTTGGCAAAACCGAATCCTGCTTATGAGCGGATTTTGCTGGCCGGACTCGACGCTGCTGCTCTTTACCGGATCGACGGAAATGAAGCAGTCCGCTACGGCGACGATCTGATGCAAGCGGGACTGTTGCTGGGCGGCAACTACATCGGCCGTGCCCAGGATTACTGGAGCCGCAAGATGCCCGGCGATTTCTCAAGTCAACTTTATCATTTACAAAAAATAGACAACAGTTAGGATGAAAAATATGAAAATCGATTTTCCGAAGGATTTTTGGTGGGGTGCAGCGACTTCCGGTCCCCAGAGCGAAGGGCGTTTCAATAAACGGCACGCCAATGTATTCGATTATTGGTACGAAATCGAGCCGGCTGCTTTTTATGATCAGGTCGGTCCGGATACTGCCTCCAATTTCTACAACAGCTTCAAAGAAGATATCGCGATGATGAAGGAGATCGGCCTGAATTCATTCCGGACCTCAATCCAATGGACGCGCCTGATTGATGATCTGGAGGAAGGAACGGTCAACGAGGATGCGGTGCGTTTCTACAATGCCGTGATCGATGAGTGCTTGGCGCAGGAAATGCGTCCGGTGATGAACTTGTTCCATTTCGACATGCCGATCGAATTGCAGCACAAATACGGCGGCTGGGAATCGAAACATGTCGTGGACCTGTATGCGAAGTTTGCCGCGCAATGTTTCCGTCTGTTCGGTGACCGAGTGACGGATTGGTTCACGTTCAATGAACCGTTAGTGGTTGTTGATGGAGCCTATTTGTACCAGTTCCACTATCCGAACATCGTGGATGGCAAAAAAGCAGTTCAGGTCGCTTTCAATATCGCATTGGCCTCGGCTAAAGCAATAGCGGCTTTCCGGGATACGAACCCGAATCCTGCCGGCCGTATCGGTATCATCCTGAACTTGACACCTTCCTACCCCGCAACAGAAAAGCAGGATGATCTTGTTGCAGCACGTTTCGCCGATCTCTGGATGAACGAGATGTTCCTTGATGCTGCAGTCAAAGGAAAATTCCCGCAAGAGCTGACTGATACACTCATGCAGGATGGCGTCCTCTGGCAAGCGACTGAGGGTGAGCTGGAATTGATTGCGAAAAACACGATTGATGTGCTGGGGGTTAATTTCTACCATCCGAACCGGGTGCAACGGCCGGATGTCTCTTCTGACAGTCTGGCTGTTGATTGGCTACCGACTAAATATTTCGATGGTTTTGCAATGCCGGGCCGTCGAATGAACGTGGACAAAGGCTGGGAAATTTACCCACAGGCGATGTATGATATTGCCTTGAATATCCGCGACAATTATGGAAATATTCCGTGGTTTGTTTCCGAAAACGGCATGGGTGTTTCCAATGAGGAACGTTACTTGAACGAAGAAGGTGTCATCGAGGATGATTACCGGATCCAATTCATTCAGGAACATCTATATTGGATATCAAAAGGCATAGCAGAAGGCTCGAACTGCTTTGGTTATCACCTTTGGACACCAATAGATTGTTGGTCTTGGGGGAATGCCTACCGCAATCGCTATGGTTTTATCTCAAATAATATCCATACCCAAGTGAAGACAATCAAAAAGTCAGGACACTGGTTCAAAGGGCTGGCGGAAACCAGTATATTGGAAATGCCGGATTGGCTTGCCACCAAATGGGACACTATTGGGTTGGAATTAGAAACAGCGCAAACCATGATTTGAGGCGGGAAGGATTGTCAGAACAGCGTATTTTCGTTATACTAAAAATATAGACTTTTTGTGCGGAAGGTTACTGATTTCAGTGTTTCTCACGGAAGCTACATGGGTTGACGAGAGGGGCAAAAATAGTATGCAAAAATATGTCATCATTTCAAATGATATCCGGAACAGGATTCTGAATGGGGAGTATGTCGCGAATCAGCAGATTCCTTTCGAAAAAGATCTTTGCGTTCTCTATGACGCAAGCAAAATGACTGTTAAAAAAGCGCTGGATATGCTGGTTGCTGAAGGTTTGATAATCAAAAGACGCGGGTCCGGAACGTTTGTGAAGGATCTGAGTCCAGAAGCAATCGAGCGTATCGCCTTGGCGAATCAATTCCGCGGTACGACTGCGCTATATGCGGACAAAAAAGTCTATAGTAAAGTCCTTAATTTTTCAGTGGAACGGGTGCCTGAATTGGCGGCCAACAAATTGAACATCGCGGGGGACAGCTTTGTCTACAATATCTGTCGAGTCCGGTTTGTGGACGATAAGCCGACCGTTATGGAGAAGATCTATATGCCTATCGAACTGATTCCGAACATTAAAGAGAAAAATATCAAAGGTTCCATTTACGGATATATCAAAGATGATCTCCATCTGAACATCCAGAGCGCCCACCGCACCATCATTGTGCGAAAGGCCACAGATTTTGAGGCAGAAGAGCTCGGACTAGAAAAAGGCGATCCGGTTGCAGTGGCCGAACAAGTAGGATACTTGGATACAGGTGCTGCGTTTGAATTCTCTACCTCGGTTCACCGCTACGATAATTTCTCTGCTGAATTCGTCTTGACCAGGAATTGAACGGAAAGTAAAACAATATAATGGAGAGTGCAATTATGAGTACGGTTGTATTTGATATCGGTGGATCTGCCGTTAAGTACGGATTTTGGCGGGAGGATATTTTGGAAGGGAAAGGTTCCTTTCCTACGCCCGACACTTGGGAAGCCATGAAGTTGGAAATGCGCCGCATATTTGATCAGTTCTCTGAAAGTGCTGTTGTTACCGGTGTGGCGATCAGCTCACCTGGCGCTGTCGACAGCGTTGCCGGAATTATTGGAGGCATCAGTGCGGTCCCATATATCCATCATTTCCCGATCAAAACTGAATGGGAGGCGTTGTTCGGTGTGCCAGTTTCAGTAGAGAATGACGCCAACTGTGCCGCTTTAGCCGAAGTCTGGCAGGGTGTTGCGAAAAACGTGCAGCATGCGTTATTCTTTGTGATCGGTTCGGGCATCGGCGGCTCTGTGATTTTGGACCGGAAGCTGTTTAAAGGCAAGCATCTCTTCGGAGGAGAATTTGGTTTTATGCTGTTGGATTCCGGGCAAACTTTGAGCGATCTCGGCAGCCCTGTAAAAGTCGCTGCCCGTTATGGTCAAGCGATGGGGTTGAAGGAGGAAGCCGATGGGAAATTCCTGTTTGAGCGAGCCGAGCAAGGGGAGCCGCTTGCAGTGCAATATGTGGACGCTATGGTAGATGCTTTGGCCCGCGGAATCTATAATCTCGCTGTCAGTTTTGATCCTGAAATGGTCATCATCGGCGGTGGTATCTCAGTCCGTGACGATCTGATTGCCCGCATCCGGGAACGGGTGAACTATCACTTGACGGCACATGGTGCTGAGGCCGTCGCACCGGATATCCAAGTCTGCGCTTTCCATAATGACGCAAATCTGATCGGCGCCGTTGCGCATTTCGGGGAGACGATAGGATTTTAGAATCTGTAACGATTCGGATGCGCGGTGGTTTGAACTCCGGCGAAAGCGCAGTTTACCGGAGGAACGTACGTTGATAGCATTTTTAGCACAGAAGGTCCGCCTCATCTTTTGAGGCGGACCTTCTGTGCTTACTGTTACGATTTCATGCCTTCGATAAAATCGATTGCGGATTGGAGGATGCTTTTGTCGTTTTCATACGTTATGGCCTGCAGCGCTTGGTTGAACGGCATCCAGGCAAAGTCGGTGACCTCGGCATCCTGTTTTTCGATCGTTTCGGTGTGGGCGAAGGCGATGAAATAGACGACTTCTTTGATCACGCCGGGAGCCGGGGAGTAGCTGACGGATTTCCGGAAGGCGGTGCTGAGGTCGGCGCTCAAGCCAGTTTCTTCCTTGATTTCCCGCAACGCCGTTTCGACTTCCGTTTCGTCGTTTTCGACATGGCCTTTCGGGAATGCCCAATGGCCACCGTTTTCATGTTTGATCAACAACACTTTTCGGTTCGTATTATCTGTGGAGAGCACGATGGCCCCGCATGAATTTTCTGATTTCATAGTTGATGCTCCATTCTTTTCTTTTATTTTACTTTTCCAAAAACGCAGGGCGTCTGTCATAGCTTTCCGGCAATTGGGATAGGGCGAAGACACCGACACCACCGATACCGAGATGAACGCCGAGAACCGCGCTTACCCTAAGAACGACAAAGGAAGCTTCCGGCAAGGCTGCGCTCAGCATTTTTTCGAGCGTTTGTGCGATTTCCGGATCGCCCACATGGCTTATGACAACGAGTTGATCTTGATAGGGACCGATATGGTCGACCGTTTTTTTGATGATACGTTTGTAGACACGGTTATGTCCGCGCAGAAGTTGGTCCATCACGATTTTACCTGCCTCGACGGTCAACAATGGCTTGATGTTCAGATTGTCTCCGATGAAGCTGGTTGCTTTATTGATGCGTCCGCCTTTCTGGAGCCAGTCCAGGTTGGCGATTGTGAAGGAATAGGAAGTATGCGCGATGATTTCTTGGATGGTTTGGGCAACTTCAGCATGGGGATGGCCTTTATCCAACAAGTTCAGGGCTTGGATGGCAGCCAGACTAGCCCCGCCGCAACCACCTTGTGAGTCGATCAAGGTTAGTTTCATCTCCGGGTACTCTTCCCGTTACATCTCAAATACTTGGTGGGCTACCGCATGTGTTCCAGACATTGCGCTTGAGAAAGACAAATAAATCAAATCTTCATTGGCTTTGCGGTTGCGGTCCAATATGTCCAATAGGCTAGCGATGTCAATCTGCGAAGTCTGCGGCATCTCACCTTTGCGCATCACTTCGTAGACGCGTTCCAAATCGATTTCGATGCCGTCCTTGTAGCTTTCGCCATCGATGATGATGTTCAACGGCAGATACTCCAGTTTGGGATGCTTACGCATCGCTTCATTTAGGTCACATGTTGAATCTATTATTAATTTCGTCAAAATTTCACTCCTTATTTTTTAGCAATGGCTCCGCATGATTTCTCTGATTGCATAGTTCATGCTCCGTTCATTTGTTCCATTGATTTTGTAATTTCGTATGGATATAGTATAACAAAAAATGGTCCAACCCACAGACAAATCAGATAAGGCTTTTTCTGCCATCATTCGTAATTTCAGTACGAAATTAAAAAATACGTCAAAAATGTTCGTTTTTCGATTGAAATAACCAGGTAAATGTGAAGATTCTCATAATGTAAGCCCTTATAATTCGTTATTTACACTTTACAATTGTATGTGATATCGATATAATTTTATTTGTCGTTGAATATGCGAATTATATTATGTTTTGCAATCATTAATGTTCGTTATCAGGAGGAGAAACATGGAAGAGAAAGTACATACAGGTCTGACTTACGGTGTGGAAGACAAACCGGATTTAGGCACGACAGTCGTTTTAGGATTTCAGAACGTCATCACCGCTTTTGGTGGTTTAGTGGCGGTACCGCTCATCATTGCCGGAATCGCAGGTTTCGGGGTAGAAGATACTGCCTATATGGTCAGCGCGGCGCTTTTGGCTTCAGGTATCGTTTCAATCATTCAATCAAAAGGTTTCGGGCCGAAATGGTTCCGAGTCGGAGCAGGCTTGCCGACGATCATGGGAACGGACTTCGCTTTTGTGGCACCGGCTGCATCCGTCATCGGCGCGGGCGGCATCACTGCCTATTTCGGTGGTACGATGTTGGGTGCTCTGCTTGAAGTAGGTTTAAGTTATTTCGTAAAACCGTTATTGAAATTTTTCCCGCCGGTTGTTACCGGATCGGTAATCTCTTTGATGGGGATGACGCTGATGTCCGTAGCGATGGGCTGGGCAGGCGGCGGTTTTGGATCCGAGGATTTCGGTAGTCCGATAAACATCGGTATCGCAGTGCTTGTGTTCCTGATTATCGCTTTGATCAATCATTATGGACCAAGCAGAATTGCGCCCGCCGCAGTTTTGATCGGTGCAGCAATCGGATATGTTGTCTGCATTCCGTTGGGTATGGTCGACTTCGGCCAAGTCGTTGCTGCTGACTGGTTTGCATTCCCGCAATTCTTCAAGTTCGGCGTACCTGATTTCAAGCTTGAATACGCGATTCCTTTCGTATCCGGCTATCTTGTAACAGTCATTGAAACAGTTGGAGTAATGCAGACATTGGGTGCTGTTACGGAAACGAAACTGACGGATGAAAGAATCGCTGCCGGTGTCCGTGCGGATGGGTTCGGCTCGTTCATCGCACCTTTCGTGGGTTCCGGTCCTGCCGCAACCTTCAGCCAAAATGCCGGATTGATTCCGTTGACCCGCAATGCTTCCCGTAAAGTAGCCATCATGGGTGGTATCATCATGATCGTCATGAGCTTATTCCCTAAATTTGCTACGTTGATCTCCATCATGCCACAACCTGTATTGGGTGGTGCCGGCATCTTGATGTTCGGTACGGTTGCTGCTGCCGGTGTGCAATCACTGTCACGCGTTGAATTCAACAACCGCAATATGATCATTGTTGCTTCTGCATTGGGTGTCGGTCTGGGTGTTTCCTTTGTGCCGGATACCGTAGCGCAATTGCCAGGTATCTTGAGCGGATTGTTCTCATCCGGTATCTCCGCAGGAACAATCGTTGCGTTGGTATTGAACATCATTTTGAAAGAAAAAGCTTAAGAATACGCTGCTTGAGCAGCTTGAATGAAAAGAAACACGCAAGCATCCACTTGGCTGCTTACGTGTTTCTTTTTGAACAAATGAAAGCATATTGAAAAAACGATATGCTCTCATTTGGTGAAATTTTCGGAAAAATTATTTTGCGCGCTTTACTTCAATTCGATAGCCATCAGGATCGGTCACAAAGAAATAGGTCGGTGTGCCGCCTGAAAGGCCTTTTAACTCACCTGTCTCGTAAGCAGAAGCTTTACAAATTTCATGCATTTTTTCTAAATCACTGACAGTCACACCTAAATGACTGAAGCCATTTCCGACATTATAGGGCTCGGCATCATAATTATAGGTGAGTTCAATTTGCACAGAAGAACCGGGAGAATTCAGATAAATTAAATCAAACTTATTTTCAGGGAATTTTCTGTGGCTGGCAACTTCAAAATCAAATAGATCAGTATAGAAGTCTAAAGTAGCGTCAATATCTCTGACACGCAGGCAAATCTCAACGAGTTTTTGGTTCATATATATCATCCTCCAATAGTTACTTATTTTCATTCTAACATGGATAGGTTAGATAGGCATTTTATTCGCCTGAGGCCGAGCTTACTTAAGGAGTTGAGGGACCCGTATCATAGCTACTGATTTAAAAACCGCAGCGATAAACGATACGGAGCTTGTCGGATAACCCGAAAGAATCCGACAACCGGATCACAAATGATGGGGCAGTTGTCGGATAACCCGAAAGAATCCGACAACCGGATCACAAATGATGGGGCAGTTGTCGGATAACCCGAAAGAATCCGACAACCGGGTCACAAATGATGGGGCAGTTGTCGGATAACCCGAAAGAATCCGACAACCGGATCACAAATGATGGGGCAGTTGTCGGATAACCCGCAAGAATCCGACAACCAGATCACAAACGACGAGGCAGTTGTCGGATAACCCGAAAGAATCCGACAACCCGCTCGCAAAAGATGGGAAGTTGTCGGATAACCCGAAAGAATCCGACAACCGGATCACAAATGATGGGGCAGTTGTCGGATAATCCGAAAGAATCCGACAACCGGAGTAACCGAGCACAAATAAACCCGGATAATCATCAAATCCGGGTTTTCATACAGCTTTGCCTATGTCCGTTTATGGACGCATACGCCCTGGACCCAGACCTCGCGGATGTTCTCCGGACGGCTCAAATAGAGAATCTTGTGCAACAGATCTTCCTTCGAGATCCCGTCATCGAACAGCGGTAGTTTGGCGGTCGGTGTGTTGACGTCGATTACTTGGACGTCCCACACATAGTTTTCTTGCAAGCGCCCAATCGGAAGGCTCAAGCTCTGCCCTCCGCCGGCAGTCGCATAGTAGAAGGCTTCATTGGCGGAAATGCGCGAATGCGGAAGGCCGCGTTCCGCAGCCGGAAGTGAAGGATCAACGCCTTCCTCCAGCATGCGCGAAGATATGACGGCTTGTCTGATGTTATCGAACAGGCTTGGCGAGAAGCCACCGGAAATGTCCGTTCCCAGCCCGATATCGATTCCCAGTGCAGTGAAACGTGCAGCCGGCAGGACACCGTTCGAGAAAAAGACATTCGAAATCGGACAATGCGCAATCGCGGTTCCGGTTTCGGCGAACAAATCAGCATCCTCGTCCGAAAGGAAGACGGCATGCGCCATGACCGATTTGTCGCTCAACAAACCTTTTTCGTGCAGAGCGGATGTGTCGCTGTTGTGCATCCGTTCATGGACATAGTTGTGCTCCCAATCACTTTCGCTACAGTGGGATTGGATGTATGTATCGTATTTTTTCGCCAACTCGCCAAGACCCTTCAACGCCGCGTCGGTGCAACTTGGAATGAAGCGGGGCGTCACGACCGGATAAACGCCTTGTTTCGTCGTTTTGCTCAATTTCTGGACCAGCTGGATGAAACTTTCCGTATCCGCCAAGGCAGCTTCCGTGCTTTCGTCCCGGTAATATGCCGGATTTTGTTCCCTATCGTCCATAACAACTTTCCCGACCAGTCCGCGTTGGCCTTTTTCGGCGCAAATCTGCGCCAACAGGTAGCTGGCTTCCTTATGGATGGTCGCAAAATAAAGACCGGTTGTCGTTCCGTTAGCCAGCAGCGTCACGACAAGATTTTCGTATACCTTGCGCGCGAAAGCCAGATCGGAGAATTTCGATTCCAGCGGAAAAGTATACGTATCCAGCCAATCATGCAAAGGGATGTCCATCGCAGTGCCGGCCTGTGCCCATTGCGGTGCATGGATATGCAGATCGATGAACCCCGGCAGGAAATACTGTCCTTCAGCAAGCGCAAGGAAGGAGTCCGTTCCGCTGTAGGACTCCAAGACCTTTGCGTAATCAGGATCCTGCGGCTTCAGGATGCGCCGGATCAAGCCTTCTTCATCGAGGCAAAACAGACAATCTTCCCAGACACTCACTTCCTGCGGCGACCTGCTGGTGAAGGCCGTCCCCCGAAACACTTTAGCATACGCATGATCCATATCAATTCCCCCTTAACCTGTTTCCTTGCTTCCATTATAACACTCCGGACGAAAGCGCAGATTATCAAAGCAAGCATATCTAAGCGAAGTGTATTGCTGTATACTAAAAGAAAGAAAAACATCGGAAGGAATGAAGCAAGTGCCCGCTAAAATCATGGAACCCGCAATACCAAAAGATTTGCCTGAAAAAAATTTCGGAGACTGTTTCGATCCGGATGAACCGTACATAGAACATGCTCTCTTCAAAAACACCACCATCGACATTGGCGACAGACGGGGAGTGGAGTTTGCCGAAGTCAGATTCCAGAACGTGACTTTCAGCGAAGCGGCAGTGACGCAAATGTACTTGCGGGATGTCACTTTCGAAAGTTGTGATTTCGCCAATGTGCAGCTGGATGAAGTAACCATGAAGCGGGTCCGTTTCATTAATTGCCGGCTCATCGGCACTTCGATGACCGAAGGCGTATTTGAGGATGTTCGCTTCAGTGAGTGCAACCTGCAGATGGCCGCGCTGGGCTTCAGCAAGCAGAAGAATGTCCGTTACGAAAACTGCCGTCTGGATGAAGCTGATTTTTACACATGCAAACTGAAAAAAGTCGATTTTTTGGAGTGCGAGCTGTCCGGAATCAATTTCACGGGCACGCCTTTGAAGGCAATCGACATCAGCAGTTGCCGATTCGAGCGCATCAGCATCACGCTAGAGGATCTGAAGGGTGCGATCGTCAGCGAGGAACAGGCGCTGGCCTTTGTTGTGATGCTTGGGCTTGTCATCAAGAAGTAAAAAATGTAAAAGATAGATAAGGAGGAAGATATGGAGAAGAAAGTGTTGGCAAGTGAACTTGCTTTGGCAATGGGCGTGCTGTGCAATGCCATTGCCGTATCGTTGATGATCAAGAGTGAATTGGGGGTGTCGACTATTACTTCCGTGCCGGTGGTGTTGAACGAACTGTTTGCGCGTGTCACAATCGGCAGCTGGAATTTTCTCTTCCAAGTAGTGCTTGTGTTGATTATGGCTCTATTTACGCGAAAGTTTTTGGGATATGTTTTTTCGATTCTGCTGGCGTTGCTGTTCGGCTATCTGCTGGATTTCTTTGAATTGCTTTTTTCGGGCATCGCCACAAACATACCGCTGCGGATCGTTTTCTTTTACTGAGCGTGAAGCAGATGAAAACAGGTTTCGATGTCACCTGTGTTGTGTTGAGTCTTGTCGTCTCCGTGTTGTTCCTGGAAGGCATCGCCGGAGTCGGCATCGGCACCGTGTTTGCCATGCTCTTCACCGGTACGGTGACCCAGCATTTTGTGAACCGATTGAATGAACGCTTCGTTTTCCAAAAAATGATGACAATCAAAGAACGTGCGTAAAGCAGAGGCTGCCTTCTAATGAGGTAGCCTCTTTTGTCATCGAAAGTCAGAATGTCGAAAGAGGATTGTTACTGGTTGTGCAGGCAAAACCTAAATTGATACGAGATGATGTGCACATCATTTGGTGTTAGTTTAGGTTTTTTTTAATGGAAGGGGGAATCGGGAGAATCAATGAAAATCGGAAAAGTCTACAACAACAACGTGGTCTTGGCAGAGGCCGAAGATGCATCCGAAATCATTGTGATGGGCAAAGGGATCGGGTTTCAGAAAAGAACAGGCGATGCGATCGATAAGTCGTTGATCGAGAAAACATTCGTCATCCAGGAAAATGATTCGGCAGATCAATTAAAGGCCATTTATCAAGATTTACCGCAAGAAGAATCAGATGCCATTTTTAAGATTATCCAAGAAGCCGAAACGCGGCTGAATCATAGCTTCCAGGCAAATGTCTACCTGACGCTTGCCGACCATATCCATTATGCCATCCAGCGGACAAAGGAAGGGATCAGCTTGACCAATCCTTTGGCCTTCGAAGTGAAGAAGTTCTATCGACGGGAGTATTACATTTTGGTGTCGCCTTCGATGAAGAATCGATATCCAATAACCGTTTCTACACCCATCTGCAGTATTTTGCACAACGGGTCGTCATGGGAGAAGTTTTCCAGACGGCTCCGGACACCTTCTTGTTGGAACAGGTGAAAGCAAACTATCCGAATGCATACACTTGTGCGAACAAAATTGCAACCTATGTCGGAAGTGCCCATCATTTTCAGGTCGGCACCGACGAAATTGTTTACCTCACGATCCATATCCATCGGGTCGTGCAACCAAAGTGAATACCTATGATGCTCTCAAGAGGATTGTTACTGGTAAAGCAGGCAAAACCTAAGTAGACAGCAGGGAATAAATTCCCGTGCTATCTATTTAGGTTTTTTTTATAAAAAATTATGGAAAAAGAGGGATATAACATGAAGTATGAAGAATTAGCAAAAGACATTTTGGCTCATGTGGGCGGCAAAGAAAACGTCCGCAGCCTGGCGCATTGCATCACGCGTCTACGTTTCAAATTGGTTGACGAAAGCAAAGCGGACACGGAGTACCTGAAAAAACGCGAAGGTATCGTAACGGTCATCAAAAGCGGCGGCCAATACCAAGTCGTCATCGGTAACCACGTACCGGATGTCTACGCAGCTGTAAACGCGGTCGGCGGATTGAACGGTGGCGGTGAAGTCGCTGCTGAAGACGAGGGACCGAAAGGCAGCTTGTTCAACCAGTTCATTGATATGATTTCGAAGATCTTCCAACCAATCCTGGGACCGTTGGCAGCGACAGGGATGCTGAAAGGTGTGGCAGCGCTTTTGGTGGCCGCGGGTATGTCGACTACTGATGGGGCCTATGTCCTGATTCAAGCAGCAGGTGACGGCTTCTTCAACTTCCTGCCGATTTTCTTGGCTTATACTGCCAGCAAACACTTCAAAATGAACAGTTTTACGGCGATGGCAGTCGCAGCTGCAATGGTCTATCCGGGCATGGTCAATCCTGCAGGAATTGATCCATTGTACACATTGTTCGCCGGCAGCATTTTTGAATCGCCGATTTATATGACCTTCTTGGGTTTACCGGTCATCATGATGAGCTACGCTTCATCGGTTGTGCCGATCCTGTTGGCTGTTTTCCTTGGTTCCAAAGTTGAAAATGTCTTGAAGAAAGTCATTCCGGATGTTGTGAAATTGTTCATGGTGCCTTTCACAACTTTGTTGATCGTTGTTCCATTGACTATCTTGTTTGTCGGACCGCTTTCCACATGGGCTGCAACATTGCTTGGAGCTGGTGTATCATGGGTTTACAATTTGAGCCCGATTGTCGCAGGTGCTGTATTGGGTGGCGGTTGGCAAGTATTCGTCATGTTCGGTTTGCATTGGGGCTTGGTTCCGATCGCAATCAACAACTTGGCGAGAACCAGCTATCTACGGGATCACTTTACCAATGAAACGTCCGTTCCAATTGAGCTGTGTAGCCGGTGCCATCTCCGGTATCGTGGCAGGTATCTTCAAACTGACAAGCTACCGTATGGGCGGCTTGGGAGTCTTCTCATTCCCTAGCTACTTGGATGCTGACGGAGCAATGAGTTTCAACTTCTGGGCTTCACTCATCGTCTGCGGCGTAGGGCTTGCTGCAGGATTCCTGCTTGTCTTCTTCTCAAAAATCCCAGTTCTTTACGGAGAAACTGAAACTGTAGCAACTGAAACAAATGAAGCAACAACTTTGAACACAAACGCTGTAGTTATTGAAGCAATGAAAAAAGACTTGAGCGCAGCTGCTGAAAAAGATTTGGTCGCTAGCCCAATGATCGGCGAAATGGTTGTCCTGTCAGATGTACCGGATGAAGCTTTCGCAACGGGTGCACTTGGTAAAGGAATCGCAATCCGTCCGACTGTCGGTGAAGTTTATGCTCCCGCAAATGCAACTGTAACGCTTTTGTTCCCGACACAACATGCGATCGGTTTGACGACTGAAAATGGAACGGAAATCCTGATCCACGTTGGAATGGACACAGTTCAACTGAATGGAGAAGGCTTCACGAGCCATGTGCAACAAGGTGATAAAGTTGTCGCCGGCCAATTGCTATTGGAATTCGACATCGATTTCATCCAAAAAGCAGGCTACGAAATCATCACACCAATCATCGTCACAAACAGCAATGATTATCTAGATGTCATCACGACGAAAGAAGCGACCTTGACTGAGGGAGATTACCTGATGACGGTCATCGCGTAAACGTAATCTATCCGTGAAATCGGAATCGATCACAAACAATTGTAGTGAATGATCCCAAGTATTCGGGAAATCAATCTTAACCGCAAGAAATATTCTCGGATAAAAACCAGATATCCGGGGAAAAAACCTAGATCGCAAGCCAGCCTCCCGAATAATAACCAGATATTCGGGAATTTGGTTTGTGGTCTCAGGCGCCCGAACCCATTTGGGATAAGTTTTCATCATTCAGGGCTGTCCCACAATGAACCAGCCTGATTCATAAAAAAGTTACAGAAAAAGAATAGGAGCGATCACATGCAAACAGTATTTCCAAAAGGTTTTTTATGGGGTGGCGCAACAGCTGCCAACCAATACGAAGGTGCTTATAATGTTGATGGGAAAGGTTTATCCGTTCAGGATGTAACCCCTCAAGGCGGCTTCGGACCGATCACTGATGGTCCGACACCGGATAACATGAAATTGGAAGGGATCGACTTCTACCACCGTTATAAAGAAGATATCGCCTTGTTTGCGGAAATGGGCTTCAAAACCTACCGTACTTCTATTGCATGGACACGTATCTTCCCGAATGGCGACGAAGCGGAGCCGAACGAAGCTGGCTTGCAGTTCTATGATGACTTGTTCGACGAATTGGCAAAATACGGCATCGAGCCTCTGATTACCTTGTCCCACTACGAAACGCCGCTACACCTATCCCGTGAATATGACGGTTGGGTAAACCGCAAAATGATCGGCTTCTACGAAAACTACGTGCGCACGGTCTTCACGCGCTACAAAGACAAAGTCAAGTACTGGTTGACGTTCAATGAAATCAACTCGATCATCCATGCGCCATTCATGAGCGGCGGGATCGCGACGGCTCCTGAAAAATTGTCGAAGAAAGATCTGTATCAAGCAGTCCATCATGAATTGGTGGCCAGCGCTTTGGCGACAAAAATCGGCCACGAAATCAATCCGGACTTCCAAATCGGCTGCATGGTCTTGGCGATGCCGACCTATCCGTTGACTGCGCATCCAGACGATGTCATCGCCGCGATGGAAGCGGAACGCCAAAACTATTTCTTCTCGGATGTACATGTTCGCGGCGCATACCCTGGTTACATGAAACGCTATTTCCGTGAAAACGGCATTGAGTTGGACATCACGCCGGAAGATGAAGAAATCCTGAAGAACACAGTCGATTTCATCTCCTTCAGCTACTATATGAGTTCCACACAAACAGCAGACGAGTCCAAGAAAGTAAAAGGGACAGGAAATATCCTCGGAGGGGTGATGAATCCATACCTTGAGGCTTCTGAATGGGGCTGGCAGATCGATCCGAAGGGCTTGCGCATCGTCTTGAATGACTTCTGGGATCGATATCAAAAACCATTGTTCATCGTAGAAAACGGCCTGGGAGCAGTCGATGAATTGGTGACCGGTGAAGACGGACAACCGACCGTCAACGACGACTACCGCATCAACTACCTGAACGATCACTTGGTGCAGGTTGCTGAAGCGATCGCGGATGGCGTGGACCTGATGGGCTACACAACATGGGGCTGCATCGACTTGGTCAGCGCTTCGACTGCCGAGTTGAAAAAACGCTATGGCTTTATCTATGTCGACCGCCACGATGACGGATCCGGCACACTGAACCGTTACAAGAAAAAATCATTCAACTGGTACAAAGAAGTCATCGCAACAAACGGCGCATCTTTGGTAAAGAAATAGGAGGAATTGTCATGTCAGCAGGTAAAGGATTTCCGGAAGGTTTCTTCTGGGGCGGTGCCACAGCCGCCAACCAATTTGAAGGAGGTTGGGACGCTGATGGGAAAGGTCCATCGGTCATCGACCAACTGACCTGCTCACGCGATTTTGCTGAACGCTTCGCCGGAGTAGGCGATTATTACCCTTCGCACATCGGCATCGATTTCTATCACCGCTACAAGGAAGATATCGCTTTGTTCGCAGAAATGGGCTTCCGGATGTTCCGGATGTCGATCGCTTGGACGCGTATTTTTCCGAATGGCGATGAACTGGAACCGAATGAAGCCGGTTTGGCCTTTTACGATGACGTCTTCGATGAGTTGGCGAAATACGGCATCGAGCCATTGGTGACGATCTCCCATTTTGAAATGCCGCAATATCTGGTCGACCACTACGGCGGCTGGAAAAACCGCAAGCTGATCGGCTTTTTTGAAGGATATGCTACTACTTTATTTGAGCGCTATCAAGGGAAAGTCAACTATTGGCTGACTTTCAATGAAATCAATATGGCGACTTTCCTGCCGCAGATCTCGATCGGTTCAAAAGCTGAAGCGGGTGAAAACCAGGAAGAAATCATGTACCAAGCTTTGCATCATCAGTTCGTCGCCAGCGCTTTGGCAACGAAGGCCGCGCGGGCAATCGATCCCGACAACCGCATCGGCTGCATGATCGCCTATGCGCCGGTCTATCCGTTGTCGGCAAAACCGGAAGACGTCTGGGCTGCGCAACGAAAAGAAGAAGAAAAACTGTTCTTCTCGGATGTCCATGCCCGCGGGTATTACCCGCCGAGCAAACTGGCTTATTTCGCCACCAAAGGCATCAACGTCACGTTTGAGCAAGGCGACGAAGAAATCTTGGCCGCACATACGGTCGATTTCATTTCCTTCAGCTACTACGCTTCCAGCGCGGCCAGCTTTGCGCAATCCGGCGTGCCGGGCGAAGGCAATGCTTTGATGGGCGAGAAGAACCCGTATTTGGCTGAATCCGAGTGGGGCTGGCAAGTCGATCCGTTGGGTCTGCGCGTTGCCCTGAACACATTCCATTCCCGTTACCAACTGCCGCTGATGGTGGTCGAAAACGGATTGGGCGCGGTGGATGAGATCGTCGACGGCAAAATCCACGACGATTACCGCATCTCCTACCTCCGCGACCACGTCAAAGCGATGCGCGATGCGATTATCTTGGACGGCGTGGATCTGGTCGCCTATACCTCTTGGGGCTGCATCGACCTTGTTTCCGCCGGTACCGGCGAGATGGCCAAGCGTTACGGCTACATCCATGTGGACCGCCACAACGACGGTTCCGGAACGTTGGACCGACTGAAGAAGGATTCCTTCTACTGGTACCAAAAAGCCATCGCCAGCAACGGCGAAGATTTGGACTAAATAAATTCAAAATCCCCTGTTTCACGCAAAAGCGTGGGCAGGGGATTTTTTAGTGCTGTCTGGACGGGAGTTGTCCGATAATGCTTGTTTATCCGACAACTTTGTGTGCTTGCTGGCCGCGATTGTCCGATACTTTGGGGAAATCGGACATCCTGGTCCCAGTAAGGGTCGAACTTGTCTGATACCGGTATGTAATCGGACAAGTTCGGCCGCGATAAGGATAGAATTGTCCGATAACCCGGACTTATCCGACTTTCTTCAAAAAGTACTCGAACACCGTAAGATCGTCCGTCAATTCCGGATGGAAAGCCGTGACCAGTACGCGGTCGTTTTCGGCCGCCACGATCTTGCCGTCGATGCTGGCCAAAACCCGCACGCCCTCACTGACTGAGCGGATATAGGGCGCGCGGATGAAGACGGCTTCCACCGGTTCCGCGAGGCCCACAAATGCTAGCAAGGCCTCAAAGCTGTCGACTTGGCGTCCGAAGCCGTTCCGTTCGACTGCGATGTCGATGAAGCCGAGCCGCAATTCATCAGGTGCATGACTGCTGTCGGTACTGCAGAGAATCAGTCCGGCGCAGGTTCCGAAAATCGCTTTGCCGGCACCATAAAATTTCCGAAATGGTTCCTCAAGATGTTGTTCGCGGATCAGCCGACCGATGGCAGTCGATTCGCCGCCGGGGATGATCAGCCCGTCCAGTCCTTCCAGATCGGCGGGCGATTTCACGGCAGTGGCGGTGACTCCCAACTTGTTCAGTGCCTGTAGGTGCTCTGTTACGGCACCCTGCAAGGCCAATACGCCGATTTTTTTCGTCATGCTTACCAGCCTCTTTCCTGCATGCGTTCTGAGGCGTGGAGCGTGCTGATGTCGATGCCTTTCATCGGTTCGCCCAAGCCTTTGGAAAGTTCAGCCAGCAAGGCATAGTCTTCATAGTTGGTTGTCGCGCGGACAATTGCGCGGGCGAATTTTTCCGGATTTTCGGCTTTGAAGATGCCGGATCCGACGAAGACACCATCCGCTCCCAAGCTCATCATCAGGGCTGCATCAGCCGGGGTTGCGACACCGCCTGCAGCAAAGTTCACGACCGGCAGTTTGCCCAGCAGTTTGATTTCCTTGACCAGTTCGTAAGGGGCGCTGATTTCTTTGGCGAACGTCATCAGTTCATCGTCCGATTTTGTGATCAACTGGCGGATTTGGCCGTTGACTTTGCGCATATGGCGGACGGCTTCCACGATGTTGCCGGTCCCAGGCTCGCCTTTCGTACGCAGCATCGAGGCGCCTTCACCGATGCGGCGCAAGGCTTCGCCCAGGTCGCGGCAGCCGCAGACGAAAGGAACGGTATAGTCCGATTTCAAAAGGTGGAATTCCTCATCGGCAGGAGTCAGCACTTCGCTTTCGTCGATATAGTCGACGCCCATCGCTTCCAGGATGCGCGCTTCGGTGATGTGGCCGATGCGGGCTTTCGCCATGACCGGAATGCTCACCGCGTTCATCACTGCCTCGACGATGGTGGGGTCCGCCATCCGCGCGACCCCGCCGGCTGCACGGATGTCCGAAGGCACGCGCTCCAATGCCATGACCGCTACGGCACCAGCCGCTTCAGCAATCCTTGCCTGCTCCGCGTTCACGACATCCATGATGACGCCACCTTTCTGCATTTGGGCCATCCCGCGTTTCACTTTTTCCGAACCGATGATTTTTGTTGTCATAAATGATCCTCCTAGGTTTGAATGATAAAATGGTTAAAGAATGGTTAAATCATAATCCCTATTTGCAGAAACACCTACATCCAATTGGACTGTTTCCGGACCAACCAATTTGGTGTATAATGAATGAAAACTAGGGAGAGTGAAGGAATGGCGGAATGGAGACTGGATCAGGATAGGGGCATGCCGCTCTATCAACAGCTGATGCAACTGATCGAAGAAAAAATCAAAGCCGGCGATTTGGTCCCAGGCCGGGCCTTGCCGGCGGAACGAAAGCTGGCGGAGGAACTGCAGGTCAACCGTTCGACCGTCATCCGCGCGCTGGAAGAGCTGACGACGCAGGGGATCCTCATCCGCAAAAGGGGCAGCGGCACGTTCGTGAACCCGAACAAGTGGGGGATGCAGACACGGCCGACGATCAATTGGCGGACGTCCCTGACACCGGACAATCTTTCGGTGGACACCCCTTACCAAAGGAACGTCAAACAGCTGTTGGCGCAGCACCGTTCGCGCGAAATCCTCGATTTGGGTAACGGGGATCTGCCCAAGGACCTCCTGCCGGAACTGAAGATCCCGGATATTTCGCTTGGTGAAATGCTTCATGGCGAAGCGACCTTCATCAAGGAGAACCGAGGAATCAAAGCGACGAGGGAAAGTGTCCAAAAACACCTCGAGACCGCGTACGGAATGACAGTCCCGCTGGAGGAAATCTTCATCACTTCGGGAACCCAGCAATCATTGTTTTTGATTACGCAAGGGCTGTTGAAGCCGGGCGATGCGATCGGCATCGAAGCCCCTTCCTATTTCTATTCTTTGCGGCTTTTTCAGGCTGCCGGTCTGCGGATCATTCCGATTCCGATGGATGGTGAGGGAATGACTGTCAATGGACTTCAGGAAGCCTCTCTACAGTACCCGCTGAAGATGATTTTTCTGAATCCGATTTTCCAGAATCCGACAGGCACGGTCATGAGCTCCGAGCGGAAACAGGCCATCCTTGATTACTGTTTGCTGAAACGCATCCCGATCGTGGAGGATGATGCATACGGCAACTTTGCTTTTGATGAAACGGTTGATAACCGTCCGTTGAAAAGCCTGGATAAACGGCAACAAGTCCTCTACTTGGGTTCCTTGTCCAAATTTGCCGGCCAGCATATCCGGATCGGCTGGATGGTCGGGCCTGCCGCCATTGTCCGGGAATTGGCCGATATCCGGGATCAGATCGATTCCGGCTTGAGTTTCCTGCCGCAGCTGCTGGCGGAGCATTATCTGGCGAGCGAAATGGCTGCCCATCTTCCCGTCATCGTCGCGGCGTTGCGGGAACGCGCTGAAGCCCTGCAGACGTGGCTCAGGGACAGATATGGGTCGGAAATAAGCTTTGAACCAGCCAAGGGCGGCTTCCATCTCTATTGCCGCTTCCCGGATAAGACGGATGCGGAAATGGATGCATTGCTTCAGGAACTGTTGGAAGAAAAAGTGGTCGTGAAGGAAGGCATCCAATTCGGCGACCAGAAAAATGCGGTCCGTTTCAGCTTCGGACATTTTGTCGAGCGGAAAACAAAAAGTTGAGGCCGGTTCGCTTCTGGATTCCTTACATTTACGCCCCAATCCATTGGACAATATCCTTCAAATGGAATGAAAACAAAAAATAAATCGAGATGCATGTCAGGAAACCTTCCTTGAAGATAACGGAAGGTTTTTTTGAATGGAATCCCATAGGAATCAAGAATAATGGCTTTTGTTGCAACCTTGTTCCCAAATCAATGTGAATGAAGCTGACATTGCATAACAGAAAAGGTCCTATCCGGTGTCATGAAATGTTTTCTGTTTGATTGATAAATCTATATAATCAAACCATCGAAGTTACAAAAGATAGTACAAGAATGCATGAAAAAGGGAGCGAGCGCCATGACAGGAACAACATCACTAACAGAAACAGAATTGAGATATCAACTGCCGGAAATCATCACGGAAACATTGCCGGGGGAAAAAGCAGCAGCCATCCTGGCTCGTAGATCGGAAGCGATCCCTTCTTCTTTGACATGCGTCTATCCGATTGCGATCGGGAAGGCTGAGGGCGCCATCATCGAGGACGTTGACGGCAACCGCTTCTTGGATTGGGTCGGCGGCGTGGGTGTTTTGAATATCGGCCATCGCCACCCGAAAGTCGTGGAAGCCGTGAAGATGCAGGAGAACGATTATACCCATGCAATGATCAATATCCTTACGAGCGAAAAGTATATCACTTTGGCCGAAAAAATGAACGATATCGTGCCGGTGAAGGGATTCAAAAAGCGGACGTTCTTTGCGAACAGCGGAGCGGAAGCAATCGAAAACGGTGTAAAGGTAGCGAGAGCCTACACGAAACGGCCGAATGTCATCGTATTCTCCGGGGCATTCCATGGACGGACACTGTTGACGACGCATATGACCGCGAAAAAGGCCAACTCGATCGGCTTGGGGCCGTTCCCGGATGGGATATTCCGCGTGGATTATCCAAATCTTTACCGCAAACCGGCCTACAGCACGGATGAAGAGGCAGTTGCCCATTACATCGACCGCATCAA
Organism: Trichococcus sp.; assembly: GCA_030153215.1. Classification (GTDB taxonomy): domain Bacteria; phylum Bacillota; class Bacilli; order Lactobacillales; family Aerococcaceae; genus Trichococcus. The sequence goes on along the minus strand of JASKKA010000013.1, from coordinate 10,309 downwards.
ACGCGCCTTTGATGAGTTGACGCCGGCCAGCCAAGTCGCGGCCATCGTGTTCGAGCCGGTGCAGGGCGAGGGCGGTTTCATCCCGGCTCCAATCGAATGGGTCAAAGCTGTCCGCCAAATCTGCGATGAAAATGGCATCATGATGATGACGGATGAAGTGCAGACCGGGTTCGGGCGCACGGGCAAACTGTTCGCCTCTTCCTACTACGAAGAGGCCGGCTGCGCACCGGATATCCTGTGTACGGCAAAATCGATCGCAGGCGGCTTCCCGCTCAGTGCCATCGTTGCCCGGGATGAAATCTTCAAAGGGATGGCAGGCGGTCTGATCGGCGGCACTTTCGGCGGCAATTCGGTATCGTGTGCCGCGGCGCTGGCGACGATCCAAGTCATCGAAGACGAAAAGCTCTGCGAACGTTCCTTGAAATTGGGTGCGGCATACACTGCCCGCGTTGAGGAATGGCAACAGCAATACAAAGAAATCGGCGATGTGCGCGGTTTGGGCGGCATGATCGGCGTTGAGTTCATCAAAGATCGACTGACGAAGGAACCTGCTCCGGAATTGGTGAACGCGCTGATCCAGCATTGCGTCCAGAATGGCCTGATCATCGAAAATGCAGGCACCCACGGAAATGTGGTCCGGTTCCTGGCTCCTTTGGTCACGACGGATGAACAGTTGGAAGCCGGCCTTGCCATCTTTGAAAATGCGATCGAGGCCTTGTGCACTAAGTTAGCATAATTATCTGAAACCAATGGGGGAATTTTATGTCACCGTCAGCTGAAATTATGGATTTTGAATTTTATAACCCTGTCCGGATAGCGTTCGGACGGGATCAGGTCAAAAAAATCGATAGGTTTGTGCCGAAAGATGCAAAAGTATTGATCACCTACGGAGGCGGCAGCGCCAAACGCTCCGGCACCTTCGATAGGGTCGTGGAGGCTCTGGGCGACAGGGAATGGGGGGAGTTCGGCGGCATCCCGGCTAATCCGGTCTTTGAGTATCTGATGGGCGCCGTCGAGAAGATCAAAACGGAAGGATACACCTTTCTGATTGCGGTGGGCGGTGGATCGGTCATCGACGGCACGAAATTCATCGCGGCCGCCAGCTTGTTTGAAGGCGATCCGATCGATATCTTCGCGAGCGGTGTGGGCAAAGGCTTGCCTGTCGAAAAGGCCATGCCATTCGGGACGGTGTTGACGATTCCGGCAACTTCTTCGGAAATGAACCCGATCACCGTCGTCAGCTTCGAGGAATTGCAGGCAAAGGTGAGCATCAAAAACGAGAATCTTTTCCCGACCTTTTCGATTCTGGAGCCCGAGTTGACATACACTTTGCCGAAAAGGCAGTTGGCGAATGGCCTCTCAGATTCGTTTGTCCATGTCATGGAGAACTACCTGACTTATCCGGTAGGCGCGAAACTGCAGGATCGCTGGTCCGAAGGCATCCTGCATACTTTCATCGAAATCGGACAGGACGTGCTGATGGATGAGGAAATAGATTACAACACGCGCGCGAACTTCATGTGGACGGTGACGAACGGTTTTAATGGTTTCACGGCTTCCGGGGTGCCGGGCGATTGGTCCAGCCATGCCTTGGGCTACGAAATCACCGCCTTGAACGGCACCGATCACGCCCGTACGCTGTCGGTTATCCTGCCTGCGACCATGAAGGTACGCAAAAAGGAAAAATGGGAGAAGCTGCTGCAGTACGCAGAGCGCGTATGGGGCGCCACGGAAGGCGACGAAGAGGCGCGGATCGATTTTGGCATCCGCAAAACCGAGGAGTTCTTCCGTTCGCTGGAAATGCCGACGCGGTTCAACGAAATAGGTATCAAAGCAACGGATATCGACTATATGGTCGAGCAGCTGGAAGTCCACAAGCGCGATCGCCTGTCGGAACGCGCTGACCAGACACTGGATGTCAGCCGGAAAATCTATGAAATGGCACTTTGATTTTATATGGGAATCGGATTTATGTTTAAATAACCCGCCAAAACCATTTTTACGGGGAAACTCAGTTCAAATCACAGTCAGAAAACCCGCCGAAAGGCCTTTGGCGGGGAATAACGTACACGGACAGCGCGAGATTCCCCGTTAAACCAGCTTTCACGGGGAATCTCGGGACGAATCCGAACCATACACTAAACAACCAGACAACAATTCCACAAAACCACAAAAAGACTGGTTCGAATCAGGATAAATGTCCCGATTCGAACCAGTCTTTTCGCGTGTTGTCAGTGGCCTTCCCACTCAGAATGGAAGTCCTTCAGGAACTGTTCCATCCTTTCATGGCGGGCGAGCGCTTTTTGTTTGCCGGCTTCCGTATGCATGCCGTCCTTCAGCAGGAGCAGTTTTTCGTGGAAGTGGCTGATTGTATCGCTGTCCGTCTCTTCGCTGTGCTCGGGATCATAAAGCGGCCGGTCCTTGTGCCCGCCGTATGCAAATGCGCGGGCGATGCCGATTGCGCCGATCGCATCCAAGCGGTCGGCATCCTGCACGATCCGGCCTTCGAGCGTTTCCAGAACATGCTTGTTTTTCCCTTGCTTGAAGGAAAGATTGTTCACGATGTAGATGACCTGCTCGATGACGGAATCGTTCAACTCGAAAGGCCGTAGGATGTCGGTGATGATCGTTTCGCGGTCGTCGCCGGTATAGCCGAATTTATGGTCGGCGACATCATGCAAAAGAGCTGCCAAGCCGATGATGAGGCGATCGCCATTTCCTTCCGCTTCAGCGATGTCCATGGACGTGTTGTAGACTCGCAGCGTGTGCCACCAATCATGCCCGGTAGCTTCGTTCCTCAGCTTGTCCGCGACGATATGTTTCACATCTTCGATAATGATTTCGTTGCGCATTCTTACGCACCTCTTTCTTGGTTCTATTAGGGTTCCATTAGGTTTCTTGCAGTTTTGAAATGAGCAGTTTTCTGAATTTGTGCCGGTCAGCATCCGTGAAAGGCTTCGGGCCTTTTGTGCGCTTGCCGCTTTTGCGGACCATCGCGCTCATGTAGCGGTCCTCAAGCAGACGCTCCATATTGCTGTTGTCGTAGGCGAAGCCTTTGTGATGGAGAACAGTCAGTCCCTTCGGCAAGGCGAGGGAGGCCAAACCGTAGTCCTGCGTGACCAGCAGATCACCCCGGTGCGCGAGCTGGATAATCTTGAAATCAGCTGCATCCGCACCGGAATCGACGTATACCGTCTTCACTCCGGGCGGGAGCGGCGCGTTGGAGAAGTGGGCAAAGCTTGTGACGATCGTGACCGGTATTTCGCGTTTGACGGCTTCTTCGATGACGATGTCTTTTACGGGGCAAGCATCCCCGTCTATAAGTATGTTCATTTGGCGCCTCGATTCTGTTTCTTTCTGACTCCATTTTACCAAAAATCACCAGAAAATTCCTAGTTGGTTCAGGTGTCTTAACCGAATCTCTGTGATTTGTTGCTGGTATCGGCTGTTCGCAGACAAACAAACGCGGAACAGTCGAGAGAAACGCAATCAATCGGCTGTTCGCAGACAGGCGAATGCAGAACAGTCGAGAGAAACGCAATCAGTCGGCTGTTCGCAGACAGACGAATGCAGAACACCGGACAAGGCAGCCAGTACGCGCAAAAAAGCCGGCAGTCCGGAAATATTCCGGACTGCCGGCTAGGCGTTTAAGCATTCAAAAATCAATTCAATCCTAAAATAGTTTCGACGCTCTGCTGCATTTCATCGGAAGCGACAACGGTGTTGTGGCGCACTTCTGCATGCAATAATTCGTCGATTGCTGGAGGGAAAGCGACGCCGCTCAATTCTTTCAGGCGATCTAACATTTCTTCCATGGAAGCGTCAGAGAACTCAGGATCGATGGCGTCCAAAACAGCCTGCGGGAATTTATAAGGGCTGGCAGTCGATGCGATGACGATTGGTGTGTGATCGTCAGTTTCGGCTACATAAGTGTTGGCAACATGCGCTGCCACAGCTGTATGCGGATCGATAACATAACCGTCAGCATGGTACAATGCTGCAATCTGTGCTGTTACTTCTTCTTCTTTCGCGTAGTCTGCGTAGAAGTCCTTCGCTTTTTCCTGCATCGCTTCCGTCACTTCATAGCGACCGATCTCCTTCAAGTCGTTCATGAAAGTTTGGACTGCTTCCGCGCTCTCATCGGCCATCAGGTACAACAAGCGTTCCAGGTTGCTGGAAACCAGGATATCCATGGATGGAGATGTCGTCAAAATGAAGTCGCGGTTGCGGTCGTACGCGCCGGTCTCGAAGAAGTCGACCAGGACTTTGTTTTCGTTTGAAGCGATGATCAGTTTTTGGATCGGTAAGCCCATCTGTTTCGCGAAGTAGGCAGCCAGGATGTTCCCGAAGTTACCGGTAGGAACTACGACGTTCATCGGTTCGCCGGCAGCGATGGCGCCTTGTTTCACCATTTGGCCGTAAGCGTAGACGTAATAGACCACTTGCGGGATCAGGCGTCCGATGTTGATGGAGTTGGCTGAGGAAAACTGGAAGCCAGCTGCATCCAAGCGTGCAGCCAAATCTGCATTACCAAACATGTTTTTGACGTTCGTTTGTGCATCATCGAAGTTTCCGTCGATGGCAACGACAGAAGTATTGGCGCCTTTTTGCGTCACCATCTGTTTTTCCTGAATGGCGCTGACGCCGTTCTTAGGGTAGAAAACGATGATGCGTGTGTTCGGCACGTCCGCAAAACCGTCAAGCGCCGCTTTGCCGGTATCGCCGGAAGTTGCTGTCAGGATCACGATTTCTTTTGTGCTGCCGTTCTTTTTGGCGGAAGTCGTCATCAGGTGCGGCAGGATGGAAAGGGCCATGTCTTTGAAAGCGATGGTCGGGCCGTGGAAAAGTTCCAGGTAGTGGTGTCCGCCGGCTTTCACCAGTGGGACAATGCTGGTGTCGTCAAACTTGTCATCATAAGCTGCGTTGACGCAATGTTTCAATTCTTCTTCAGTGAAGTCGTCAAAAAACTTTTTCATTACTTCATGGGCTAATTCTTGGTAAGTCATGTCAGCCAGGCGATCCAATGGGATTTCCAAAGCCGGAATGTGATCGGGTACATACAATCCGCCGTCTGGCGCTATCCCTTGTAATATTGCTTGTGAAGCCGTCAATGTTTTTTCTGCATTTCGTGTGCTATGATAGGTCGTCACGGATTCCGTCTCCTCTACATTATTCTCATTTTTAAATTAAAAATTTCTCATAAAGAGTATGCCACATTTTTACTGAAAACTCAATAACCTATGCGAAAAGCTTCACGTTTATAAGCTCTCTCGACAATCATGGCGATGCCCATGCCGCCCCCGATGCAAAGGGATGCCAGGCCGATTTTTGCATCGGTCCGCCCCAAGGCATGCAGCAAGGTCACCAAAATCCTTGATCCGGACGCGCCGATTGGATGCCCCAAGGCGATGGCGCCACCGCTGATGTTGATTTTTTCCTCAGGCAAGCCCAAATCCCTGATTACGGCGATGCTCTGGGAGGCGAAAGCTTCATTCAATTCGAAGAGGTCGATGTCTTCCGCATGCATCCCGGTTTTTTCCAATACTTGCTTGATGGCGTAGTAGGGTGCATAGCCCATGATGGCCGGGTCGATGCCGGTTTCGGCATAGCCTTTGATTGTGGCCAGATAAGGGATGCCTTTCGCTTCGGCCTCCGACTTCGCCATCAGCACCAAAGCGGCCGCTCCATCATTGATTCCGGATGCGTTTCCGGCGGTCACAGTGCCGTTCTTTTGGAAGGCTGGCCTTAATTTGCTCAAGCTCTCCAACGTGGCATCTTTACGGATATATTCATCTTCGGCCACGACCGTCTGCTGGTTCTTGCGGTCGGTTAGGATGACGGGCGCGATTTCTTCCTTAAAGGAACCCGCTGCTTGCGCACTGGCTGCTTTCTGTTGCGAATGCAGCGCGAAAGCGTCCTGCTCTTCGCGACTCACTTGGAATCTTTCTGCCACCGTTTCGGCCGTGATGCCCATATGCTGTTGATCAAAAGCATCCGTAAGGCCGTCGTGCACAAGGCTGTCGACGGCGTTAATGTCACCGAGTTTGCTGCCCCAACGCTGATTCGGCAAAAGATAGGGAGCCTGCGACATGCTTTCGGTGCCTCCGACGACAACTGCGCTGGCATCGCCGAGACGGATGGCTTGGCTCGCCAGGATGATTGCTTTCAATCCGGACCCGCAGACTTCGTTGATTGTCATGGCTGTTTTTTCATAAGGAATCCCGGCAGCGACTGCAATTTGTCGCGCTGTGTTCTGGCCGACGCCTGCCTGAAGGACGTTTCCGAAAATGACGGAATCCACTTGTTCAGGCGATAAGCCGGCCCGATTCAACGCAGCTTCAGTTGCCGTTCTTCCCAAATCCACTGCAGTACAATTTTTGAGGCTGCCTCCGAATGAACCGATGGGGGTTCTGGCAGCACTGACAATTACGACTTCTTCCATTTAATGTCTCCTTCTGATGTTTACTTGTATAGGTCTGTTCATACAGACGGGGGTATTCTCTATTTTACGATACTCAGTGCACTTTATCATATAAGAATTACTAAAGAAATACAATCGGAACGCAATCTTTGGATAAGGGTTTTGTAAGATATCTTTAATTTGGTTGGTCCAAGGTTGTTTTTTTGAGCGGTCTGGTCTATCATTTGGGATGTGAGGCATCAAATATGTTATATATAAACAGTAAGGGGTAGTTGTCGTGAAGATTGGGATAGATAAGATTGGCTTTTATGCGCCGCACTTCTTTGTGGATATGGAAAAATTGGCGGAGGCCAGAGGAGTGGAGCCGGCTAAGTACACTATCGGCATCGGGCAAGAAAAAATGGCTGTCGCGCCGATCACGCAGGATGCCGTTACGCTCGCCGCGAATGCCGCTTTACGGATCGTCGATGAAGAAGATTTGGAAAAAATCGATTTGGTCATTTTCGGAACGGAATCTGGGATCGACAATTCAAAATCAGGAGCCGTCTACGTACATGATCTTTTGGGCATCCAGGAACATGCCCGTTGCATTGAATTGAAACAGGCGTGCTACGGGGCGACTGCCGGCATCCAATTGGCGAAAGGCCATGTCGCTTTGAATCCGGCAAGCCGCGTATTGGTGCTCGGTTCGGACATTTCCCGCTACGGAATCGGTACGGCCGGTGAAGTGACGCAAGGAGCCGGTGCAGTGGCCATGATCATCAGTGCGGAACCGCGCATCCTCGCGCTGGAGAATGAAAGCAGCTATTTGACGGCCGATGTGATGGATTTTTGGAGACCCATCTATTCGGAAACGGCTTTTGTTGATGGAAAATATTCAAATGAGCAGTACATCTCTTTCTTTGTGAATGCCTGGGAAGAATTCAAGGCGAAATACGGCGCTACTTTGGCGGATTTCGAAGCAATCTGTTTCCATCTGCCGTACACGAAGATGGGCATGAAAGCTCTGCGCGAAGTTCTCGATCAAGGTACCGAAGCGGACCGCGAACGACTGTCGGCGCATTACCAAACCAGCACTGTTTACAACAAAATAGTCGGAAATATTTATACGGGTTCTCTGTATCTGAGTCTGTTGTCCTTGTTGGAGCTTTCCGATGACCTAAAGACAGGCGACAAAATCGGTCTCTTCAGTTACGGATCCGGAGCGGTCGGAGAATTTTTTTCGGCCACGCTGCAAGAAGGTTTCAAAGAAGCCTTGGCAGCCGCGGAGCATGGAAAAATGTTCGCGGCACGGACAGAAGTGAGCGTCTCAGAATATGAAGAGATTTTTTCGAATGTTTTGCCGGTCGATGGTTCAAGCATCGAACTGGATGTGGACGCAGATCCTGCAACCATCTGTGTCGAAGGAATGGACTACAACAAACGAATCTATCTGAACAAAAACAGATAATGAATGCGATGAAAAAACAGCACGCCGTCAGCCAGGTAACTGGTGGACGGCGTGCCGTTTTTCTAATTGGAAGGTACCGGGTTCGTAATCTCCGGCGAGGGCGTTTTCGTCGGATAAAAAAGAGGTTTTGTATCGTCAACTCCGGTGAGCACGCGCTCCCCGGAGGAAACAACTAAATCGGTTTCGCCAACTCCGGGGAAGCACGACTTCCCCGGAGTTGGCGTCTGGAGAGCTGTCAGACGTGCGGTTCATCCAGACGGATTTGCGCCAAAAGTGCCTGTGCCGTCGCGAGATTCATATTTTTTTCGCTCTTCAAACGTTCCGACAGCTGTTCGATTTCATCGCCGGTAGCACCCGCGCTGATTGCCAGTGAACGCGAATGCAGGCCCATATGCCCCTTTTGAATTCCTTCCGTCACCAAAGCTTTGATGGCGGAAAAATTTTGGGCTAGGCCTACTGAAACGATGATGGATTCCAGTTCGGAGGCTGAGCGGTAGCCGAGGATTTCTTTCGTCATTTTAGCGGCAGGGTGGAAGTTGATCGATCCACCCACAGCTCCTACCGGCAACGGTAGAGTCAGACTTCCGAGCAGATCTCCGTTTTCCGCTTTTTTCCAGGTTGTCAGCGAACGGTACTGTCCGTTGCGGGAGGCATAGGCGTGGGCCCCGGCGGAAATGGCACGCCAATCGTTTCCGGATGCCAGCACGATGGCATCGATGCCGTTCATGATGCCCTTGTTGTTGGTGACGGCGCGATAAGGATCGATGTAGGCAAACTGGTAGGCTTCGATCAGCCGGTCACGCACTTCATCACCAGAAAGGGTCCCTCTTCCCAACAGACTTGAAGGTATCCGGCATTCGGCGGTCGCCAGGCAATCGGTCGCGTAATTGGTCAGGATGCCCATCAAAGCTTCGCCGCCGGTCAAACGCTCCAAGTAAGGGATGACCCCTTCCATCATTGTATTGATGATGTTGGCCCCCATCGCCTCTAGCGTCTCGACATGGAGATGGACGACAAGAAATGCAGGGATCCCTTCAACATCATCGGCAGGCAGAATCCTGACGCTGACGCGGCGGGCTCCACCGCCGCGCTTCACGATGGAAGGGTGGGCAGCATTGGCCGCCTGCAGGATCTCTTGCTGATGAGACTCGATCAGTTGTTGTGCAACACTGCTGTCGGGGACATTTTTTAAGGCAACCTGGCCGATCATGATCCGTTTCTCGATCGTCGTACGGAATCCGCCCGCCATGGCGATGATTTTCGCGCCGGCGCTGGCCGCAGCGATGACAGAAGGCTCTTCAATGGCCATCGGGACGGCATAGTCTTTTCCGTCAATCAAAAAGTTCAAGGCGACACCGTAGGGCAAGTCGTACGTACTCAGTTGGTTTTCGATCATGTTGTCGGCTATTTCCTGGGGCAACGTTAACCCTTTCTGCAAAGTTGCAGCAGCCTCTGCATCCAGGATGCCGGCCGACTGCAAAGCAGCGATCCTTTCCGTTGGGCTTTTATCGTAAAATTTTTGAAGATATTTGGATTCCATTTTCTGCTCCTTTTCCCAAGTGTTTTCACGTGTAATCAGTGTCTGTTTCCTATATCATTTTAGCATAGAACATTCCTGATGGCATCCGCCTTAAAGCCTCTTGCCTGCAACGGGAAAGAATCCGTCCAATGGCCGATGCCGGGCAGGTGCACAGGCGTGTATACTGAATACATCAAGAGAAAGCGAGGGATCGCATTGGAGACGATCAGCTATTATATCAAGGAAATCATCAACGCAACCGGAAAGGGCTTGAAGGGCTATCTCATATCGGCAGTCAAGCTTGCCGCCATCAGCTTTGTCCTTTTATGCGCCGGGTTTCTGTACTTCGGTATCGATTTCTGGTTCCTGAAGGCACTTGGGATTGCAGTATTCGACCTGATTCCGATTCTGGGGAGTGGTATGGTGATGATTCCTTGGGCGGTTATCCATCTGTTGCTTGGGAACACAACCTTGGCTTGGCAAATCGGACTGCTGTACATCATTTTGGTGGTCGTCCGACAGATCGCCGAACCGTTCATCACCGGAAAGGAGCTCGGAATCCGTCCACTGTACACATTTCTGGCGACTGTCGTCTGTATCCTATTGTTCGGGCCGATTGGAGCCGTTCTCGGTGCAGTGGTTGCCGTCGTGATCAAAGCTATTTTGGAAGTTTCGAGTGTCAGCCGCAACGATTATGATAAATATCGTCGCTGAAAACAGACAGTATTTCACAAGCGCGGGAGAAGTGACTTCTTCCGTGCCTTTTCATGTTGAAGCACTATGCCTGCAGAATCCAACCGCCCATTCCCGATATATAAAAATGCTTAATTGCAATATCAAATGCATAAAAAATTTTAAAAACCTTTATAGACAGCGAATTACTCAATAATCCAGTATTACCAATGCTTTGAAGCCATTG
>JASKKA010000068.1 GCA_030153215.1 Trichococcus sp. | reverse complement strand
TTTCTGCTTTCAGCTGCAATATTCTTTCCGTAAGTTCATCCATTGTTGCGACCCCTTTTTTGTGATAGTTTAATGAAAATGACTATATCACGTAACTTTACAGGTGTCAAGACAGCTTTTTTTGGGTGGAGAGGTACCTAACTCCGATGAACGAGGCTACACCGGAGTTAAGCCAACAATTCCGCTGATGTACTCCGATGAGTGCAACGTCGTCGAAGTTGGTGCCGAATATCGATGATTTCCTCCGGTAAGTGCTCGCTTCACCGGAACTGAATTTTGATTATCGCGCTTTCATCAGTCCAATGAGTATCGCAGTCGTACACAGCAAAAGAGGGTGCCCCGAAATGACAATGTCATTAACTATTAAGTGTATTGGCAAATAAGAGGCGAGGGGAAATGGGATGCGATAAGCGATCAGAATTCAGAAAAAATGCTCAGTCTGGTGGCCAAATCTGTCGAATAGGTGAGGTAGATCCGACAATTTGATTCCCGATTAAGCCGAGATTATTGAATGTCGAGAAACATTCAACAATTTGGACTCGCAATCAAAAAAAAGCGAGAATGCATCCTCGCTTTTTTTACAGCTGTAATATTACTTGAGTTAATGATAGCGCAGTTCTCCAAAGCTTCCTTGATATCTGCTGGCCGTTGGAGATGATCGGCAGATTCATCAGCCGGAACCGGCAAGCCATACTTTTCGAACAGGATCGTCATTTCGTCAATGTGCTGGGCTTCCGAGGAGACGATGTTGTTGAACGGGACTTGGTCTCCGAAAGTCTCCAACGTGTAGGCATATTCTCCATGGGCCAAGTGTTCATCCTGGATGGCGTACGTGAACATCTCTTCCATCGTCAAATCATTGTCCGCCAAGGCGCCGACCGCACCATACCCGTTTGTCGCTTCAATCGATTCGTCTTCTTCCATTTCATTTTCTTCGCTGTCTTCCATCATGGATTCATCTTGCTCGGAACTGCTGTCCAGCACTTCGGATGAGATGGCTTCGGAAGAGCCGCTTGAAGCGGCATCTTCATCCGCTGCACAACCGACCAACAGCAACAGGCTCAACAATGTGGCTGATCCATAGAATATTTTCTTATTGTTCATTTTTTTCGTCCTTTCATTCAAAGAGGTAGGAGCGAGTGAGATTGGGAAATTTGGGAAAGGTCAAACATTTTCAGATGATGAACAGCAAGTTTGAACAAAGAATTTGTCACCTTTAAAGTACGCTTAAGTTGGATAAATGTCAAAAAATTGGGGCTATAAGTAAGAAAATAAATTCAGCTTCCGAACTGTCCCAATATTTGCATAGGCACGCGGTTTTGGGTACTATTGACTTAGGGAAATACCCTTTTTATTTTGTAAAACACTTTTCGTCAGGCTATCAATAAGCAATCATTTTTATTATCGGGAACAAGGTAAAAGGAGGAAATAACAATGGAAACAAAAATGGATACAAAAGCAGAAACGAAACAACTGGATAAACCGCTCAAAATCACAGTTGCCGTGACGTACCTGATCATGATCGCCGTCAATGCGATGGCAAATATCCTGCCGATCAACGGCATCGACACAGGGGCGGTATCGGATGCCTATCCGAACTTGTTTGCGCCCGCCGGCTTGACTTTTTCGATCTGGGGGGTCATCTATTTGCTGTTGTTGGGATATACGCTCTACCAATTCGGACTGTTCCAAGGCGACAAGAGCAAGGTAAAGACAGAGCTGTTGAGGAAAATCGGTATCGTCTTTTCGGCCAGTTCAGTAGTCAACGCCGCTTGGATCTTCAGTTGGCATTACCGCATGATCGGTTTGTCGGTGATCCTGATGCTGGTGCTTCTGCTGAGCCTGATCTACATCAATGAAACGATTAAAAAGGAAAAATTCGATCAGATGGAAAAGGTGTCCATCCGTCTGCCGTTCAGCGTCTATTTCGGCTGGATCACAGTGGCGACCATCGCGAACATCACGACACTGCTGGTCGACATCGGGTGGAATGGCTTCGGAATCTCTGAGTCAGTCTGGACGATTTTGATCATCCTGATCGGACTTGCGATCGGAGCCGTCACGATGATCCGCAACCGTGATATCGCCTACGGACTCGTGATTATTTGGGCTTATGCGGGCATTTTGATCAAGCATATGTCCGAGGCTGGATTCAACGGCCAATACACGGGCATCATTACGACCGTCATCGCCTGCATTGTGCTGATGGGGGTGGCGATCGGTTATGTGCTCTTCGCGAAGAAACAAAATACGACTACAATGAAATGAATTCAAGAGAAAGAGTGATGCAAACTGCGTACAATCGAGAGCGAAATCCGGGATTATCTGTTGGACAAAATCATCCACCACGGTTTTCCGGAAGATAAAAAATTGCCTAGTGAAAATGAGTTGGCGATTTTTTTTGGAACGACCCGCAACAGTGTCAGAAAAGTATATGAAACGTTAGAAGCAATGGGCTACATAATTTCAAAGCAAGGTCTGGGACATTTTTCGCGCCTAAAACGTCCGGCCATCGACTTGACTCTGCGCGGCGATGTCAGTTTTTCCGAAAAGATGAGCCGGCAAAACATCCCTTACCGCTCGCTCAACGTTCACTGCAAATTGATAGGTGATGGGAGCGGGGATGAACGCTTGCGGCAGCTGTGCGGTGAAGGCGAACTTTATGAAATCTGCCGCTTGCGGATTGTCCATGATGTGCCTGCTGCCCTGCATTATTCTTACGTTTCGACAGCGATGTTCCCGGATATCAAGGCTGAAGGAAAGTACATCGACTCGATGTTCAGCTACTACTCCTCGAAAGGTTACCGCACATTCATAAGCAGCGGCTCGGAGTTGAGCGTCTCCTTCCCGCATACGGAAGAACAGGATTTGCTGGAATGCGGCGAACTGGTGCCGTTGCTGATCTTGGAAAGCAACTGCCTCGACAAAACGAGCAGGAAACTGCTTGAATTGACAAAAATCGTCTACCGCAGCGACCGATTCAAGTACAAAATCAATTTTTAAGAGAACCACCGCCGTGCCGGCGCATAACAGTTGGCACGGCGGTGTTTTTGTCTGCAAAAAAATTTTTTTTCGTTTACAAAATACTTACAGTGTTTACACAAGCTTAACCGGAAATTCATGGTTTCGAACTTGGCGACAAGTTACACTGATTTTCGAAAGGGGTGTTCCGGTTGAATAAAACAAGAAGGACACGGATACTGATCGACTACGGCAAAGCTACTGCCATCACGATGGCGGAGATCATCAAAGAAAAATATCCTATTGAAATGATTTCTGAACCGACCGAGGCGTTGACGATGATCAAAGTCAGGGAGTCTGCGCAGAATTCGCTGTTCTACCTGGGGGAAGTGCTGGTCACGGAAACCAAAGTACGTGTTGCGGGAAAACTCGGCATCGGCCTGGTCAAAGGCCATGAAACAGACCTTTCAAGCAGACAAAGAGAGCTGGCCCGAACCAAAGTGAATTTTGAGACGATGAACCAATAGGAGGACAACATGCATAACAAAGTGAAGGACACACAGAGAGTATTCCGGAAGATTTTGGAGAGTTTGTCCCGTCCTGGGAAGATTGTGGCTTTGGAAACCTCATTCGCCTACAGAACGATGTTATTGGATGAAACAATGGATATCCTGATGACCCTTCTGGACAGGGAAGTGACTTTCCATCTTGTAGGGGATGACAAGGAAACCATCGAAGAGATCGAAATCCGGACACTGGCCCGGTCAGCGGAAATGGCAGAAGCGGATTACATCATTATCCCGAAAACAACCAGTCAGACGGAAACGGCTGCGGTTTTCCGCCAAGCAAAGAAAGGCACGCTGTTGGACCCGAACCACAATGCGACCGTGATTTTGGAGACGGAAACCATCTCTATGGATGCAAGCTATGTGTTGACCGGTCCGGGCGTAAAGGAGTGCCAATGGGTGGATATCACGGACGCCAATCATTGGATTACGGCACGCAATGAAGCGGTCACTGAATTTCCCCTCGGCATTGACTGTTTCATCGTCGACCTGGGCGGATCCTGCATCGGTTTGCCGCGGACGACGGTTATGGAAGGGGTGCGCTAGATGGGTTATGTGGCGGTAAAAGGCGGACAGGAAGCCATTGCGCAATCTAATCTGGGATTGGCCTATGCGCGCATCAAAGGCGGCAGGGTTTTGGATGTGAAAGATATCCTTGCGGGTATGCGTCCGTTGGTCGATCAGGTGATGTCGGAGAGCAGTCTCTATGATGAACAGTTGGCTGCCTTGGCCATCAAACAGGCGGGCGGCAGCATGGAAGAGGCGGTTTTTCTTATGCGTGCGCACCGTTCCACGCTCTCCCGACTTTATTACACGACAACATCGAGTACAAAGGGGATGTTTGTGGAAAGGCGCATTTCGGCATCCTTCAAGGACATCCCGGGAGGGCAGCTGTTGGGAGTCGCCAATGACTTTACGCAGCGTTTTCTTGATTTCGATCTCTTGACTGAAAGCGAAGAAGAGGTGAACCGGACGACATCACCAAGCGCAGCATCCAGTTCCCGACTTCCCGGAGCCAACGCCTGCAATCGTTGACGCGCGGCCAGACGGGAGCGGTCACGTCATTGGGCTACGCGGAAATCCGCGGTTATGGCGTGGCAAACCATCCGAATATCGGCGAACTGCGCGTCGGCCAGCTGCCGCTCCATGTCGCCGACCCACGCCATCCGGAAGATGAAGAAGATGCCTACTACATCGGATCGATCACGGTGACCGAAGTCGAGTCCTTCATCCCGATCGATGTGGCGGATGAATCCGGGAATACAAAGATGAGCTTTTCGATCGGTTATGGGCTGACGTTCGGCCAGAACGAAACGAAGGCGATCGCGATGAGTATTCTCGATTATTCGTTGGAGCATCCGGCCGAAAACCATCCGACTTCGGATGAGGAATTTGTCCTGCTGCATGTGGATTCCGTCGAATCGACAGGTTTCATTTCGCATCTGAAATTACCGCATTACGTGACCTTCCAGTCGTTGTTGGACGGCATCCGTAAGATCAAAGGAGGAACAGTATGAATTATCAAGGGAATTACGCTTTCCTCGACGAAAACTCGAAAATGGAAATCCGCCGCACGATCCTGAAGGCGGTGGCCATCCCTGGCTATCAAGTG
>JASKKA010000012.1 GCA_030153215.1 Trichococcus sp. | reverse complement strand
TAAACCATTTTACTTTGCCTTGTTCCATAATCGTGTAATACCTCCAAAATTTTCATTGGTAAAATGCTAATACAAATAAATACTATCATATTAGTACAAGTTACTAATATAATTATAACGAATCTCTCTTCCAATTTCAAGAAGAAGTTATGCGCTTTCTTTAAAAAAATGATCAAACAATGGAAAATCTCTGCACTTTCGGTCCAAAATCAAAACAAGCACGCAAGAATGGCGTCAGAAGACGTCCTCTTGCGTGCTCTTTACTTGTTTTTTACATTTCCAACTATTTTTTTCCGGGTTGAAAGATCAGGCTTCTTCCTGCACGAGCGCTTCCGGATATTCGCATCTGACGATATCTGCACAACGTCCGCAAAGGGTCGTAGCATCCTTGATGGTTCCGACCTCTTCCTTGATGGCACGGCATCTTTCACAGGTTTCACCATGTGCGTGTTCCACCAGAATGGCAAGATTGTCGAATCTCATCGCTTCAGCTGGAGCAGCAGATAATTCATGGATGTCAAGCTGCGAAACGATGAATAATTGTTCCAGATTCGCATCAAGCGACGCGAATAATGCTTTTGTTTCTTCATCAACGAACAAGGACAGATGTGCTTCAAACGATTTTCCGATCGTCTTTTCATTACGCGCAACTTCCAATGCTTTCAATGCCGCGTCGCGGATGTCCATGAATTTTTCCCATTGGCCTAAAACCTCTGCTTGGCCTTGACGCACGCTGATTTCCGGCAATTCAGCCAGTTGTGCGTATTGTTCCTCTTCTTTCAGGAAACTCCAGATTTCTTCTGTTGTGTGTGGGATGATCGGCGTCAAGAGTTTAGCCAACTTAACCAATACTTCATAGAATACGGTCTGCATGGCGCGTCTTTCTAGATTATCCTCTTTTTCGATATATACGACATCTTTCGCAAAGTCAAGATAGAACGCCGATAAATCAACTGTACAGAAGTTCATGATTGTTTGGTAGATGGTCGAGAACTCGTACTCTTTATAAGCGGTCACACAGGTTTCAACTACTTGATCCAAGCGCGCCATCATGTACTGATCGACACTGCGCAGCTCCTCGTAAGCTACTGCATGTTCTTTCGGTTGGAAATCTTCCGTGTTGCCGATCAGGAAGCGCATGGTATTGCGGATCTTGCGGTACGTTTCGGAAACCTGCTTCAGGATGTCGTCACTGATTCTGACATCGGATTCGTAGTCGACACTGGACACCCATAAACGGATGATGTCAGCACCCATATTCTTGACGACTTTTTCCGGCAGAACTGTATTGCCCAGTGATTTGCTCATCTTGCGGCCTTCCCCATCCAAAACAAATCCTTGGGAAAGAACTGTTTTGTATGGTGCAACACCGTTGATCGCAACGCTAGTTTGGTAAATTCCCCGTTCGGGCTGCCAGGATGCGTGAACCCTTCAGGCAGCAGGTCTTTCGCTTCTCTTTCGAACCAGACGTTCGATCCGAATTCGCCGATCAATTTCGCAGCGTGGTCGATCGTTTCCGGCGTGATGACAGGTTCTCCATTTTCCGCATAGAAGATCGGCAACGGAACGCCCCAGACACGTTGACGGGAAATGACCCAATCGCCGCGGTCGCGGATCATGTTGAACAAGCGGACTTTGCCGGATGGGTGCAGCCACACTACATTTTCGATTTCGTCCAGAATGTCTTGACGGAATTTATCGATGGATGCGAACCATTGCGGCGTTGCGCGATAGATGACCGGTTTCTTTGTGCGCCAGTCATGCGGATAGCTGTGGACGAAGAAATCCAGTTTCAGCAAAGCGCCTTTTTCCGCCAACAGGTCGGTGATCGGTTTATTGGCTTTGTCGTAGAACATGCCCTCGAAACCAGGCGCTTCAGCCGTATAGCAACCTTTGTTGTCGACCGGAGATAATACGTCTAGACCATATTTTTTGCTGACAAGGTAGTCATCTTCACCATGTCCTGGAGCGGTATGGACTAACCCGGTACCCGCTTCAAGTGTGACATGGTCGCCCACCATGACCAAGGACTCACGATCATAAAACGGATGCTGAACGGTCATGTACTCCAAATCTGATCCCTTCAGTTCTTGCAGGACTTCCACAGATTCCCATCCGATGGCTTCCTTGACTGTGCCCAACAATTCTTTTGCGACAACAAATTTTCTTCCGTCAGCGGAAACAACCACATAATCGAAGGCAGCATTTGCGGAAATGCCTAAGTTTGCCGGCAAAGTCCACGGTGTTGTCGTCCAGATGATGAAGGCAGTATCGTTAGCAAGAAGGCCTTTGCCGTCTTTGACTTGGAAAGCCACGTAGATTGAAGGAGATTTTACATCTTTATATTCGATTTCGGCTTCCGCAAGCGAGGATTCACTCGATGGCGACCAATAGATTGGCTTCAAGCCTTTGTAGATGTAGCCTTTTTCTGCCATTTTTCCGAATACACGGATTTCAGCTTCTTCATATTTCGGCAACAGCGTCACATATGGGTTTTCCCAGTCACCAGCGATGCCCAAGCGTTTGAAGACGGTTCTTTGTCCGTCGATCTGTTTCCAAGCATAATCTTCACACAATTTACGGAAATCAGCCAAGCTCATCGCTTTGCGGTTCACACCTGTATTCGTTAAGGCTTGTTCGATCGGTAAACCATGCGTATCCCAACCAGGGACAAAAGGCGCGCGGAAGCCAGACATGGATTTCGAGCGGACGATGATGTCCTTGCTGATTTTGTTCAAGGCATGTCCCATATGGACAGCACCGTTGGCGTACGGAGGGCCATCGTGAAGCACAAAAGTCGGTTTATCCGCGTTTTTTTCTTGTCGTTTTACATAAATATCTTTTTCTTCCCATTCCTTTTGCCATTCCAATTCACGGACAGGCAGGTTGGCTTTCATAGGAAAAGCTGTTTTCCCCAGGTGCAGCGTATCTTTCATTTTCATTGTCGGAAGCTCCCTTTTGATTATTTTTTTCTACAAAAAAAAACTTCGTCTCCAAAAGGGACGAAGTCTTCGTGGTACCACCCAAATTTAAAGCGACAACGGCCGGAACAGGCTATCATGCTTCCTCATTCAAACCGTTAACGCTGTTCAGGCGACCTTTTCTACTTATGTTTGTTCAAAAAGATTCTCATGGAGGATCCTAAAAAAAGAGGGACTTATTGGCCTTTCACCGTTTACCAATTCGCTTTCCATTCATCATTCATGATGAGGTTCAATTGCGACTCAACCAAAAGTTGCAGTTTCTGTTTGAAGTTGCGGCTTTCCTTGCGGACGCCGTCGGTTTCTTCATTGATTTTTGTCGCTTTTCCTGCTGCTTCATGCAATAAACGATCCGCACTTTTTTCGGCTTCAAACAGAATGATTTCAGCTTCTTTGCGTGCATTTTCTTTCAGTCTGTCGGCAGCATCCTGCGCCACAACGATCGACTTGTTCAAAGCATCCTGCAGGTTGCTGAAATACTGAAGCTTTTCTTCGGCAAATTTCAGTTGCTTTTGCAGATCTTTATTTTGTCTGATGATTTCTTCAAATTCTTTTGTGACATTATCCAAAAAGTCATTGACTTGTTCTTTATCGTACCCTTTTATTTTGACAGGGAATTCCTTGTGTTGGATATCTAATGGAGTCAAACTCATCTTATACACACCTTTCGTTCTTGTCATTCTTATTTGTACAATACGCCAAATTCTACGCGCCATTTGTCTTTCTTGGATTTCCCTTCTATGGCCTTAATCTGGATCCGGCCATAACCGCGGATGGACACGATATCCAACAGTCCCAATTCAAAATCGGGACGTTCAAATACCGACCAGTTCAACTTTACTTTCCCACTGCTCACCAGTTCTTTTGCGCGTTGCCTGGATACGTTGTAGATGGCAGCAATCACAGTATCCAAGCGCAGAGAACTGACAGTATCATGCACAATCGTCCAATCATCGATAGGCATGATCAGATCAGTATACGTCCGACTCTCTAGGCGGACACTGACCTTGCCTATCTTGGCGATTTGCGAATGCACGTAGCTTGCTATATTCGACGCCAATAAAAACTGCCAGCGCGTCCCGTCAGACAGGATATCCCCGAAAAGTTCCCTTTTCATGCCAGTCCCGATCAGCGTCCCCAGTATTTTCCCATGGGTAAGACTGGCAAATTTTGAAGGATACACAACCTCAGTAAGTTCGATTTCAAAGTCGCTTTGATTCGGACTGAAATACTCGGGGCAAATGATTGCCCGTTTACGTTCGGCTGCTTCATAGCCTCCATAAAATTGGAGATGGACTTCACCTTTTTTTCCAACCAGCATTTCAAGAATATACTGCTGTCTTGGATCCAAGAAATCCGTCAAATACGGTGTATAGGTTTCCTCTGCTTGCGTAATCCAAGATTGGGCACTATCTATAAATGGCTGCTCTTCCTTGCGGAAATGTTGATAAACTTCTTGCATACGAATCCCTCACTTTTTCGTTTGATGAAAAAATGTCCGTCAATTCAGCAATCTGATCAGGAACAGGATCACGACTTGTGCTCCATACTCCACCAAATTCAGGAATAGGATCCCCGCCACTACACTGAAGCTCACCATACCCACAGATGGGATCAATCTTCTGAATATATCCAGGTAAGGCTCCACAATACTGGAGATAAAGTACCCAAATTTGGAACTTCTGGCTCCCGGTAACCAACTCATCAATGCATATACCAGCAATACCGTTGAATACGCGGATATGCCCCAACGAATAATCTGTAAAAGCCAAATCAATATTTGTGTCATTTTGCTTCCTTTCTAGTAAAACGAACGCTCTTCTTCAAGTGTTTCGGCCAGTGCGCCTTCGACTCCGACTGAAGCAGGGGTGCATAAAAAGATTTCATCACCAACGCGTTGGATTTCTCCCCCGATCGCATATACCGTTCCGGTGAGAAAGTCCACGATCCGCTTTGCTTGTTCCGCATCTATCCTTTTGAAATTAAGCAGTACAGCTTGATTCTTCAACAGATTATCGGCTATCTTTTCCACTTCGGAATAGACTCTCGGCTCCACAACATGGATACTTGCCTTTTCGGTCATTGTTTGTTGATTCATAGGAATTACCTTTGCTTTCGTCGATCTCTTTTGGGTGCTCCTTTGAGATGGGGCCCCTTCTTCATTGCGCTCGGACCTACGGACTGGAACGACAGTCGATGGTTCATCTACTTCCTCGTATCCGTCATCCTCGTCTTCAATTACAAAGTACTTTCGGAATAAATCTTTCAGACCCATAAGACCCCTCACTTCTTCTTCGTCTATGCTTCTGTTTCAGCAAAGAATGCCGATCCGACACGTACGAAGGTCGCACCTTCGGCAATCGCTATCGGATAATCCTGGCTCATGCCCATGCTCGTTTCCGTACAGGGGGCGTAAGCCAAGTTCAACGCCGCTACTTGCTCTTGTATTATTTTTAGATCCTTGAAACATCGGCGCAACTCCACGTCTGTTGCATCAATGGGTGCCATCGTCATCAAGCCGACAACAGTGATATTTGGGAAGCCCTCCAGACTCTTGATGAAAGGTATTGCCTCGGATGCGGAAAGCCCATGTTTCGAGCTTTCCCCTGTAACATTGACCTGCACGAAGCAAGAAACAGGCTTTTCCGCCCGCTCATTGATTTCCTTTGCCAATGACATGCGATCCAATGCGTGGAAGTAGGCGATACGATTGATCACCTGCTTCACTTTCCTTGTCTGTAAAGTACCGATATAATGCCAGTAGATGTCTTCTTGTGGAAGAGCTGTCTGCTTTTCGATCAGACCTTCAGGGCGATTTTCTGCAAAATGACGGTAGCCCAAGCGATATAGTTCTTCCACTTGCTCTACAGGTTTTGTCTTCGTGACGGCGACAACCGTCACTTCCTCGCGTTTGCGTCCGGCTGTAAGGCAGGCTGCTTCCACAGTTGACTCAACTTTCCGGCAATTTTGTTCAATAGTCATACTTATCTGCGTCTCTTGCGGAAGAAAGGTGGTGTGTCCAATGAATCCTCTCCACCATTTCTGTCTTCTTTATTTTCGTGATAACGTGGATAATTATCTTCTGTTTGTTTCACAGAGTATTCTTCTGGCTCAGGCTGGGCCGATTTTGGCGCCTGTTCCCTCACGCTTGTGTCTCTACGGATATCCCAATCGCCGAATAGATCTTTGGCTGGTTTTTCTTCTGCTCTTTCAGTCGGGAGTTGTTTTTCTGGGTATGAAACAGGTGTGTTCCCTACTTCTTTACGTCCCTTAAAAGCACTTCCTCCGCGATTAGCGGTTTTTTTTTCATCTTTTTTTTTGTCGTCGATTCCTGTAGCGATTACGGTAACAATAACTTCATCGCCTAAGTTTTCGTTGATGGATGTACCGAAGATGATATTGACTTCAGATGTTGAAGCTTGTGCTACGATATCACTCGCGTCTTGCGCTTCGAACAACGTCAAGTCCGAACCACCCGTGATGTTCAACAGGATCTGTTCAGCGCCATCGATGGAAACTTCCAACAATGGTGAAGAAATGGCTTTTTTGGTTGCTTCAGCCGTACGGTTTTCGCCGGAGGCGATACCGATACCCATCAAGGCAGAACCTTGATCTTTCATGACTGTTTTCACATCAGCGAAGTCCAAGTTGACGTATCCTGGAGCTGTGATCAGGTCAGAGATCCCTTGAACCCCTTGGCGCAAGACATTATCTGCTTCACGGAAGGCTTCCAGCATAGGAGTCTTTTTGTCCACGATTTCCAATAGGCGATTGTTTGAGATGATGACCAATGTATCAACGTTCGCTTTTAATTCAGCGATTCCTTCGGCTGCATAACGGCCTCTTTTCGGACCTTCAAAAGTGAATGGACGCGTTACAACACCGACAGTCAGTGCGCCCAGGTCCTTCGCGATTCTGGCTACGATAGGAGCTGCACCCGTACCGGTACCGCCACCCATTCCGCATGTGACAAAAATCATATCTGCTCCAGCCAAGGCTTCAGAAATTTGTTGTTCGCTCTCTTCAGCAGCTTTGCGGCCTACTTCAGGAATCGAGCCTGCACCCAACCCTTTCGTCAATTTAGGTCCGAGTTGGATTCTTGTTTCCGCTCTTGATGCATTTAAGGCTTGCGTATCTGTGTTGGCGACGATGAATTCCACACCTTGTACGCCTTCTTCGATCATACGGTTTACGGCATTGCTACCCGCCCCACCGACACCGATAACTTTAATTTTTGCTCCATCATTCATGCTTGAATCGAATTCCAATTCCATTTCATTTCCTCCTATTTCATACCATTCATTTTATATACAGCGTGATTATTCAAATAAATTGTTGAACCAACGTTTTAATTTTCCGACTAAACTTTCTTCGTAATTTTCCTCATCGGCATAAGTCTCCGTTTCATAGACAGGTTCTTCTATGACTGCCGGTTGTTTCACAGTTTTGGACTGCAAAGGGATCACTTTGCCTGTCGCCTGTACTTTTCCTTTGGCGACACGGTAAATATCATCCAACCCAGCTACATACTTGATCAGGCCGATGCTCGTTGCATAGATCGGATTGCGCATCCCCATCTGTTCTGGGATATACAGCTTGACGTTGATTTCGAAGATTTCTTTCGCCAGATCGACGACGCCCGGTAATGCCGCTGCGCCCCCGGTCAGAATGATACCACCTGGAAGATCGCGTGCTTCCACTTTATCCAAGGCACGTTTGATGTTTTCAAAAATCTGCACAAAACGCGCTTCGATGATTTCGGACAGATATCTTTCATCGACTTTTACTGGTTCTTCTTTACCGATTGTTTCGACAGGGAAAAATTCCTCATCGGACGTATCTTCGGAAATGGCATATCCGTATTCGCGTTTTACGCGCTCCGCATTTTCCAGTGTCGTGTTCAAAATGATGGAAATGTCCTTCGTCACAAGGTCGCCACCCTCGGGATCAACAAATGCAAATTTCAATTGATCGTCGTGCATGACAGAGGCACTTGTTTGGCCGCCACCCATGTCGATAAGAATGGTCCCGAAATCCCGCTCGCCTTTGTTCATGGCTACGCTTGAAATGGCCAATGGCTGTACGACCATATCTTCGATTTGAAGACCAGCTTTCTCTACACAACGTTTGATGTTATGGATGATTGTTTTTGGACCTGTGATCATGCTTGCGTACAATTCAAGACGTACGCCAATCATGCCTCTCGGATCTCTGATACCATCGAATCCATCTACGATGAACTCTTCAGGGATGACGGAAATGATTTCTCTCTCGGGCGGAACAGAACGGACTTTTGCAGCAGCGAAGACGTTCTGGACATCCTTATCTGTGATTTCCTTGTTTTCGCTTGCGACTGCATACATTCCGTGGCAAGGTTCGATACTGATTTGGTTGCTTGGTATGCCTACGATGACGTTTGATATCTGAATGTTCGCTTTTCTTTCAGCTTGACTGACTGCACTGCGGATCGATTCGACCGTTTCATCGATATCAACGATGACGCCACGGCTAAGGCCTTTGGAAATTTCATTCCCGACTCCAATAATGTTCATTTGATCTTTCACATATTCTGCGACTACAACTTTTATTGAAGTGGTTCCAATATCTAGACTGACGTATATTCCTGAATTCTTCATGGTTTTATTGAAACCTCCGTTTGACATAATGGCTTGTGTAAACATCCGCATTGTTCCGAAAAAAACTATCGGTTACTTATACGCGATGACAGAAAGCTATACCTCTTCATTTTATCATAATAATTCTTCATTTACGAAGATTTTTACAAATAATTCTGTCAGATAGCAGTTTGGCAAAAGTTTGGCAAAAGTTATTCAATCCCTCAACAATGATCGCAATCATTGTTCAAGGATTGACTGCAAGTCAATCCTGATCTCTTTTCCACTCATTCGGATGGAATGGCGGAATCTGCCGAAGCAGATGCATCCTCTTCTGTTGTTTGCGTGAAGGGTGTAAAGTAGACGCCCACTTCTAGATCGATGGTCCCTTTCGTCTCTCCCAATTGGCTTACGATGTCAGGATAGTACAAGATTTTCTCAGCGAAGGATGGCAAGCTCGCCTTCACCTCATTACCATCGTTCATATATACCGTGATTGTGTATGGATTTTCTTCCGTTCCGGTATATTTGATTTCCGAGATGCTGTTCTGGACACTGTCCGTCAACTGCATATATTGTTCGAGCAGGTCCTCCAGATTCTGATTCATTTCAAAGCTTGTGATGATCGGGTTATTCCCGATCGGAACCTTCAATTCCGTGTCCGCCACAGTGCCGTTCTCCATGACATTATAATAGCTGCCGCCCGAATAAACATAGGCAATGGTTTCGTGTTCCGTCACATGGATCGTGACATCGTTCATGCCGCGCAACGTCACTTCCGCTGTTTTGACTTGGGACAAAGTATTAGTGATGTAAGCATCGATCTTTTCGTCATTCCAGACGACTCCCAAGGCGGTCAGTTTCCCGGTGATGTGGCTGGCATCGATGATGCTTTGTTCCGGAACATCTTCGGCCCCTTCCACATAGATGTCCTTGACTTTCCCGTAGGGGGAGATCAGAAAACCGCTGAGGACCAACCCAACCGAGAAAATACCGTACCATCCAAAGTACCTTTGACGTTTGTCTGTTCCAGTGGCTTCGGGAAGGTGTTTACTTTTTTTTATTTTCGCTTTTTTTTCTCCCGACAAATGCTTCCTGCCGGATTTTTTTGAAGTCTTTTGCTTTTTCTCAGCTTTGTTTTGCTTTTCCAACTCAGCAGTTGCACGCTGCCAGGGAGTCCTTTCCGACGAACCCTTACTCTTCAGCTTCTGCCGGATTTTTTTGAAAGCCATCTGGCCTCCCTCCCTTTCTCAATTCTTCAAAGCCAGGATGACATCGATGATGCGGTCTGATGCATCTGTTATACCCATCTGTTTGGCTTGAAGAGCCATTTCTTTGCGTACCGTTTCATTGATCATCAGCTTATCGATAGCTTCAAACAAGGATTGTGCCAAAAGGTCTTTCTCGAGGATCATTTCTGCAGCCCCATTTTTCACTAGGCTTTCGGCATTTTTTTGCTGATGGTTGTTTGTGACATAAGGGCTCGGAATCAGAATGCTCGGCAAACCCAAAGCCATCACTTCCGTCAACGTGGTTGCGCCGCTGCGCGATACAATCAAGTCGGTACGCTTGAATAATTTCGGCATATCATGGATGTACGGCACAATCCGGACATTGTCCAATCGATCCGTCAGTGCGCTGATTTCTTGCTCCACTGCATTGAAGTGGACGTCTCCGGTAGCCAGCAGCACTTGATATGGTTTGTCTTTGAAGAGCGGATAGGCCACTACGAAAGATTCATTCAGTTTCTTGGCTCCCCGGCTACCTCCAAAAATCAAAACGGTCGGAACGCCTTCCTTCAATCCGTATTCCTTCAGGTCGGCACACTCTTTCAAGGAGGCTACTTCCTGCGCTCGGGGATTCCCCGTGAACACAATTTTATCCGGATAGGCGGAGAAGTCACTACGGGCATCCTCAAAACAAATGCAGATGCGGTCCACAACCCGGCTCAAAAATTTATTTGTGACTCCTGCGACTGAATTTTGCTCATGGATGATGGTCGGTATGCCCAGTTTGGAGGCTGCATAGAGGACAGGCGCGCAAACATAACCACCCGTCCCGATGACGACATCCGGTTGGAAGGCCTTGATGATTTTCTTCGAGTCCGAAATGCTCTTGATCATCAGGTAGACCGTCTTCAGGTTCTGAAGCGATAAACTCCGGCGCAGTCCTTGGATCTTGACGGATTTAAAGGCCACACCAGCTTTCGGTACGATTGTGCTTTCCAAACCGCGGTCCGTCCCTACGTAAAGGAATTCACTGTCCGGATATTTTTCTTTGATTCGGTTCATCAGGGCTAACGCCGGGTAGATGTGCCCGCCCGTTCCCCCGCCGGATAATACTATTTTCATAAGCGTACAGGTTCTCTAGAAAGAACCCTCCTCCTCACTCGTGGCTTTGACCAAGGAATGGACAGCATCCGTGAATGTTTTACCGCGCACTTCAAAATTTTTGTACTGATCCCAGCTCGCGCAGGCCGGAGACAACAGGACCGTGTCCCCTTCTTCGCTGTACTGATAGCTGATCGGAACGGCAGTGGCAACATTATCAGTCACCACGATTTCTTCGATGCCGGCTTTTTCGCCTGCGTCCTTCAATTTCTCGGCAGTCTCCCCGAAGACAATCAAAGTCTTCACGTTTTCAAGAAAGGGAATGAGTTCATCGAAGGTATTCCCCCGGTCCAATCCGCCTGCCAGCAAGACAACCGGAGTCCGGAAGCTGCTTAGGGCTGTTTTGGTTGCAAGGATATTCGTTGCTTTCGAATCATTGTAGAACTTTCTTCCGTTCAGTTCGGCTACGAATTGGATCCGGTGCTCGACGCCGTAAAAGAAATGGAAAGCTGAAATGATGGCCTCATTGGCTACACCTGATAGTTTCGCTACAGCGATTGCGGCCAAAGCGTTTTCGATGTTGTGCTCACCCGGAACCCTCAAATCAGAAATAGCCATCACTTTTTCGCCCTTAAAATACAGAGAACCTTCTGATGCATAGGCGCCATCTTCGAGAACCTGTGTGCGGGAAAAAGGAACGATTTGCGCTTTTGAGAGTTGGGACATCTCACGCAGTTCTTCTTGATCCCAATTCAAAACAAGATAATCATCCGCGGTTTGATTCTCGGTTATGCGCCACTTCGCTTTGACGTATTCCCTGCGGTCCCCATGATAATCCAGATGGGCTTCCGTGATATTCGTGATGACTGCGATGGCAGGCCGCATCGCTTCGATACCCATCAATTGGAAGCTCGACAGCTCCATCACGACATCATCGTCTGCAGTTGCCACACGCGCCACTGCCGATGCAGGCACGCCGATATTGCCGGCTTTGTAGGCTTTCCCTATTTTTCTGCCTGCATTCAAAAGATCCGTGATCATTGTCGTGGTAGTGGTTTTTCCGTTCGTTCCGGTCACACCGATCAGTCGGCCTTCGAGAATTTCTGCTGCCAGTTCGACCTCCGTCAGCACAGGAATTCCCAATTCAAGAGCACGTTTAACCATCGGATTGTTGTAAGGGATGCCCGGATTCTTGACCATGAACGAGAAAGATTCATCCAACAGCTCAATCGGATGGGATCCAGCAATCACTTTGATGCCGGATGAAATCAACTCCTTCGCATCCGGATTGTCGTTCAATTCCTTTGCGTCATTGACTGTGACCATTGCGCCGAGTTCCAGGAGCAGTTTGGCCGCATTCATCCCGCTGAGCGCCAAGCCCAGCACCAATACTTTTTTGTTTTCGAATCGATTATTTGTTTTCATGTCTTTTTCTCCTTTCGCTTAGACAAGCAGCCACAAGGCTAAGATTGCAGAAACCAGACCGACAGCCCAGAAAGTCAGGACGACGCGCCATTCGCTCCACCCGCTCATTTCGAAATGATGATGGATCGGTGACATTTTGAAGATGCGTTTGCCCCGCAATTTGAAGGACCCTACCTGCAGCATGACGCTGGCCGTTTCGATGACGAAAACAAGGCCGATCAGCAACAAGGACCATTCCAGATGCAACGCCAGCGAAACGACGGCGAGTCCTGCACCCAATGCCAACGAGCCGACGTCGCCCATAAAGATCTTAGCTGGTTTTTTATTGAAAAAGAAGAAACCGATCAGGCCGCCCACGATCGCAATGCAAAACAGCAATACTTCCAATTGTCCTTGGCGGTATGCCAATATGCCGTACGCAGTATAGGCGATGCCTGCTGTGCCGGCAACCAATCCGTCCAATCCATCGGTCAGATTCACAGCGTTCGAAAAACCCGTGATCCAGATGATCGTAAATACAGCGAACACCAACCAGTTGTGGATCTGTCCAAAGAATGGGATCGTGATCAAAGGATCCGAACCCGACAAGAAGAACAGTGCGACGAAGACGAAGGATCCCACCAATTGCGAAATGAACTTCTGCTTGGAAGTCAGCCCTTCGTTTTGTTTTTTGAATATTTTCAGGAAATCATCCAAAAAGCCGATTGCTGCAAAAAACAACAGCACAAAAAGCAACATAGCCAGTTTTACGGTGAGGACATCCTTCCAGATTGCTGTCCCGATAACGGTAAGGATCGCAGCTATTATGAAGACGACCCCTCCCATCGTCGGTGTGCCGCTTTTGACTTGATGCCATTTCGGGCCTTCTTCCCTTGTGATCTGTCCGAATTGTTTCACTTTAAAATAGCCGATGAAAATTGGCATCATGCTGATTGTAATGGCAAAGCTGATCGATAAAGGCAACAGCATTTCTGTCCAATGCATATGATTTCCTCCTAATAGGTGCTTAACTTTTTTTGATTGATTTTGTGAGTGTTGCTTCTGAACGCTTACTCCAGAATGATCTGGACTTCAGTAGCAGCGTTCAGGATGGAACCCGTCTCCAGGCTCTGGAATACGACATAGCCTTCGCCTTCAAAAGTGAAGTTGATGCCTGCGATTTCTGCTACTTTCAGGACATCATCTTTTGACCACCCGTAGACGTCAGGCATCGTCATCGCACCTTCCGTCATGAGGATCGTCTTCTGGTTCGTGATTGTCTGTGTCCCGGCGTATGGGTATTGTTGGACGATCCGGCTACCGCTGCCGATGATTGCTGTATCATTGTAGCCGACAGCAGTCAGGGCCGCCAAAGCCTCATCTTTGGACAAATTTGTCACTTCCGGCATCGAGGCTTGATTGACGTCCCCGGTGATTTCTGTATTCAGGTTGTCATATTCGATTGCCCTTGTCATGAATGGGTTGAATATTTCCGACAGATACTTTGAGCCATTCAGACTGTCCAAGTTTGCAGGCCGTTTCATTGTCAAATACAGGATGTAGCTGGGATCATCCGCCGGAGCGAATCCGACTACCGAGTAAAGATAATTGGAATAGCCAGTGTAATATCCGCCTGTTTTGGAATTCACCACTTCCGCCGTACCGGTTTTGGCAGCGATCTCTGTACCCTCGATCTGGTACGCTTGACCGGATCCATTCTCGTTGTAGACGACTTCTTTCAGATAGGTCAGCACCGTCTGGGCGGTTTCCGCCGTAATCGGAGATCCCACTTCATGCGGGTCGATAGCGGTGACCTCCCCCGTATTCGGATCTTCCGTTCGATCCAGGTAGTTCAGTTTCATCATGGTGCCTTCATTTGCGATTGACGTAAAAGCCTGCATCAATTGGAAAGGCGTAACGGTTACCCCTTGTCCGAATGCCGTATTCGCCTTTTCCAATGGATACGTATAGCTATAATTCCCCGTTGCTTCATTTTCAAGTCCCGAATCGGTCGATTGGCCGATGCCGAAAGCTTTCATATAGGATTCCCAAACGTCGTAACCCATCGCTTGCACCAGCTTTACGAAAGCCACGTTACTCGAGCGGGATAATCCTTCAAGATAGGTGATATTGCCCCAACCTTCCTTATTGTAATCACGGATGGTGCCGCCTTCCACTTCCACGCTTCCGGAAGTATAGGTCGCAAAAGGACTGAATACACCCTCGTTCACAGCTGCCGCCAAAGTCAAAATTTTGAAAGTGGAACCCGGTTCATAGGTATCCTCGACCAACAGATTCTGCCATTGCGCATCTATGCCTTCTTTGGTGGTAGCGTTGAAGGTGGGTCGTTGAGAAGCCGCAAGTATGGCGCCGGTTTCCGGATCGACCAACATAGCTGTCATCGACTCCGGATCAGCTTCTGCATACACTTGCGACATCAGGCTTTCCAGATAGATCTGCAAGCGACTGTCCAGCGTCAGATAAAGATTATCGCCTTCAACAGGTTCCTTTTCCTGAATCTGAGTGCCTGGAATCAGGTAGCCATTGGAGTCTTCTTGATAGGTGACTTCACCATCACTGCCGTCCAAATCATCATCGTACAGGGATTCGATCCCCATCATCCCAACCAGTTTCTTTTCTTCGTTTGTATCTGCTTCTTCCTCGCTGGCTGAACTTTG
The DNA here is from genome assembly GCA_030153215.1 of Trichococcus sp. GTDB lineage: Bacteria > Bacillota > Bacilli > Lactobacillales > Aerococcaceae > Trichococcus. The sequence goes on along the minus strand of JASKKA010000012.1, from coordinate 13,061 downwards.
CGCAAAGCCGACGAGATGGGAAGCAAAAATCCCATTCGGATAAAGCCTGGAAGGTGTTTCCTCGAACGTGATCCCCGGAAGGTTTTCCGCTTCAATGCTGGATTTTGTAGCATAGTTCAGGTTAGTCCCTGCGCTTCCGAATTCGACCTGCTTCAGATCGGCTTGGTTCAGGATAGTCAGAATCTCGCTTTCGCTCATGCTGATGTATTGTGCCAGAACTTCAGCTGTTTTTTCCTTGTCGACGATATGGTTCGGATTTTCCGTATCCTCACTCCATTCATCGGTCAAAACCGCCACCAACGAATAAGAAGTAGCATCCAAGGCAATAGGATTACCACCTATGTCATAGATGGTACCTCTTTTTGCGGCAAGGATACTACTTCTGGTATATAAGTTATTAACATGCTCGCTTAGATTCTCGCCATTTACCTTCTTGGTGATCATGATCATAGAAAAACGAAAAATAAATACAAGAAATAGTAAACCTGTCAACCCAACCATGATACGAGTCATTTTTTTTCGGTTTTTTTGAGGATTAGCTGTTTTTTTCATCGCGTAACATTCCTAACGTTTGCTTCATTCATTTCCAGACCAAGTTCTTTCGCTATCTCAATGATGCGGTCATATCTTGAAAGTTCCTGGACTTCCTGTTCCAAATTTTGATTTTCCAGACTGATCGCAACGCTATCATTTTGTAAGTCCTGCAACGCTCTATTCTGATTGGAGAGGGTCACTTGTGTAGCCAGAGACAACAATACTACGATCAAAGCACTTAACAAAGTGATGGTGATGGCAAATTTTTCAATTTTTATATATTTATCTCTAACGGCTCTATAGCCTTTCGGATCAGGCTGGCCTTTTCTAGGTTCTGTCAATTCTTTTGGCAGCTTCGGTTCTGCAATCGCCGCCCTATATTCAGGTAATGCCACTTAATCCTCTCCTCCCCCGCAGTCAATTATACAGCTACTGCACAATTGATTGGTTCCGACTGATGATCTTTCGTTACAGAGCTGATGCGCTCCTGTTACTTCTTGATTCTTTCGATGATACGCAATTTTGCACTTTGGGAGCGTGAATTTTCACTCAATTCCGCTTCATTGGGCAGGATTGGTTTTCGACTGATCAGCTTGTAGTCCGCTTCATATTCCTCGGGAAGAATAGGCAGCAAAGGTAATGTATCCTCTTTCGAGCTGGCTTCTTTGAAAAGGACTTTAACGATCCGGTCCTCCAAGGATTGGAAGGAAATGACGCTCATGCGTCCTCCGACGTTCAACATTTTCAAGCCATCTTCTATCGAATCTTCAATAGCGGACAATTCATCATTGACGGCGATTCGCAAAGCTTGAAAAATGCGTTTGGCCGGATGCCCACCCTTTCTTCTGGCAGGCGCAGGGATGCAGTCTTTGATGATTTCGACCAATTCGCCGGTCGTCTCGATCGGTTGGGTTTCTCTGATTTTTTCTATTTTGCGGGCAATCTGTTTTGAGAATTTTTCTTCGCCATAACGATAAAAAATCTTCACTAATTCACCAAAAGGCCACTCATTCACAATGACGCGGGCCGTCAATTCCTGTTCTTGGTCCATACGCATATCGAGTGGGGCATCATACCGGTAACTGAACCCTCTTTCAGCTTGGTCCAATTGCGGGGAAGACACTCCCAAATCGTACAGGATGCCGTCTACGCCATAAACACCAAGGGTTTCCAGTTCTTCTTTGATATTCCGAAAATTAGCCTTGATGAGTGTCACCATGCCTTTTTCGATATAAGTCGCCAACATCGCTTCAGCATTTTCGATAGCGATCCGGTCTTGGTCAAAGGCATACAGATGCCCATTTTCGTTTAGTTTTGATAAAATCACACTGCTGTGTCCGGCACCACCTAAAGTGCAATCGACATAGACGCCATCTGGTTTGATGTTCAAACCATCGATGGACTCGTTTAACAACACGCTATAATGTTCAAATTTTTCCATTTTTGCACCTACAATCCAAAGTCGATCATCGTTTCAGCAATATCCTCGAAGTTTTCGGCAGCTTCATCAGCAAATGCTTCCCACTTCTCGTTGCTCCATATTTCAATACGGTCGGCTACTCCGACAATACGACATTCTTTTTCAATTTTCGCATAATCCAATAATGTTTGAGGGATATTGATGCGCCCTTGTTTATCCAATTCAGCTTCCATAGCGGCTGAATAGAAGAAACGGGTAAAAGCACGCGCATCTTTTTTTGCAAGGGGCAGCTGTTTCAATTTCTCTTGGAGCAGCTCCCATTGGCTTAACGGATAGCCGAACAAACAGCCGTCCAATCCACGGGTGACGATGAATGTATCGCCTAATGCCTCACGAAATTTTGCGGGCATGATCAATCTGCCTTTAGCGTCTATATTGTGTTTGAATTCGCCCATCAACATAAAGACACTCGCCCCCACCTTCAAATATGTTTTCAGTCTACCACATCGCCCCACTTTCTACCACATTTTCCCGAACAATTCATAAAAAAAACAAATTGATTTCGATTATTTTTCGAAATCAATTTGTTTTTAGTTGTCATCTATCATTTTGTCCCTGGAACCGACATTCCCCCACCATCCGCCTTGTGCAGCTGAATGGCTGTTTCATAGGCACTCCTCAATTCAGAACCAATGCAACGGAGATCCTTCTGACGGATACGCTCCTGTCCTGCGGCTTTCAGAGAAGGCAAATCCCCTTCCAGGATGCCGTTGATCAGCCTTTGGAAATCGTCATTCGTCTTACCTTTGTAGACATGTTTGCCATCGACCAAATCACCCTCATAGATCGGTATATCCCGGATCAGGATCTCCTGTCCCATAGCGAGCGCCTCCAGAAGAACGATTCCTTCCGTTTCTTCGTAAGTTGGGAAAAAAAACAAGTCCGCACCACAGTATGCATTTCTGAGTTCATCAGGGGCCACATAACCGGCAAATTGTAGATTGGGTAATTTTGTTTCCACAGCTTCCCGAATTTCATGCGGAACTTGGTGAAGGTTTAAGTATCCGAACCAGATAAACTGATAAGCAGGCATCGCTTTGGCCAAGGCGACAAAATCAAGAATCCCTTTGCGTTTGATGTAAAGGCCGACAGACATGATGACTTTGTCCGTTTCCTTGTACCCGTACTTTTGCCGAAAAGACGCCCCCATCTCCGCAGTCGCTTTGTAAAACGACAAATCAATTCCGTTCGAAATCGGTATGATCGGTTGTTCTAAACCTGCTTTCTGCAGCAATTGCTTGGAATATGGAGTAGGCGTCAAGACCACGTCGCCATGACTGTAGCAGTGCAGAATCCACTTGCTGAACAACGGTGCAGCAGCATTGGAGAAAATAAAGGAATTCTGGAAATCCTCCTTTGTGGAGTGGGCATGATAAACGATCGGTTTCCCCTGCTTTTTGACTTTATGCAGCAGACGATAAGATTGCCCGAAGTAGGTATTGATGTGCATCAGATCAAAATCATCTCTGTAATCTGTCGTAAAAGAGATTCCTTCCAGTGTGAGAGCTTTTTTCTGATGCTCGATCGCTCTGCCTAAACCGGATTTCCCGATGTATTTCATGCCTTCAGAGTACAATAATACTTTCATGATTTCGTATCACCTCGTTCTTCAATTTTCGGACTATCCTCTTATAAGGAAATAAACGCGCAACAGCACTAAAGAGTAATAAAAAAGCAGTGCCATCAAAAATAGTATTTTAATGAAATAACGATAAAACCGCTTCGGCTCATGGTTTTTTTTACGTTTGTCGAAATACAGCGTCTGCACCAGACCGACGATGCAGGCAGCCAGTAAAAAATGAGGCAGCAGCGAATAAGTCAGGCTGTAGACACTCAACAGGTGGATGCCCACCAGCAAAAACGGCAACACGACGTCCGCAATCGACAATCGGATAATTTGTTTGTACCTGAGATACGGTCGAAAAAATTGATTTATCAGAATGATTTCTAAAACCGGAAAAACATACAAAAGGATTTCAAAATAGTGGAAGTTTTGCATCCCGACGCTCCTTTGCTAAAATATGGAATTCTTACCGCATGCATATATTTTACCTCATCCAAGCAAATTATGCCTCCTTGAAAAATGGGAACAAAAAAAGCCAACAGAAAATTCATTCTGCTGACTGGAAATGCGGATGGTATTTCATGATTAGCTTTGTTTTTCGATAACTACTTCTCCATCATATTGTCCGCATGATGCGCAAACGTGGTGGCTCTTTTTCAATTCGCCACAGTTAGGGCATGCGTTCAAGCCTGGAATCGATAACTTGAAGTGCGTACGTCTTTTTGCTTTTCTTGCTTTAGATGTTCTTCTTTTAGGTACTGCCATTTCCTTACACCTCCCTGTATTAATCGCTGTATTTGTTTAAAAAATCAGCGTCAAAAATTTCACTCTGTTTTTTCTTCGTCTTCTAACAGGGCCTTCAGACCAGCCAATCGCGGATCGATCTGATCGGTTTTTTCCTCTTGTTTCTTTCTTGCGAAAGATTCTTCGGAAACAACTTCCCATTCAGCGCCACTAGGCATTTCATCGGACACCATCTCTTCCGGCGTGAAGACTTGTAGAGGCAGATTCAGCAGAATGTTGTCCTCGATAGCGGGGACCAGATTCACTTCATCACCTTCAAGCGGCAACACGACTTCCGCAGGCTTATCCTGCTCGAGATAGAGTGATTCACTTTCAGTGTACACTTCTTCGATTGCTAATTGCAAGGGTACCTCAACTAATTCCAACGACCTTGACGAAGGCAGGGTAATCGTTAAATCGATTCGGAAATTGGCAAGCACAGAATGATTTTCGTATAATAAGAAACCTTCCGCCTTAATCGGCGACACTGCTTTGATTTCATTATTTCTTTGCATCAATGAACTTTCCCGGTCTATCATCCGAGAAAAATAGTACGGTTCACCACGATGTTCTTGTAATTCTTTTAATGGCCACTTCATTTCCATCACCCCTAAAATAACAAATTGAATTATACTAGTGAAAAAAAACTTTGTCAATGTATTTTCCTTTACATCCAAAAAAGGAAAACGTTTTTTTACGCTTTTAACTCTTTGGCCAACGAAATCGTTTTGTCCAAAAGTACCTTTTCCGCATCGACAACCGGATAACGTCGTTCTTTATCTTCGCTGTTCATCAACGAAACTTCCGTGCATCCCAATAACACAATGTCCGCACCGCAATTTTTGAAGTCTTCCAAAATTTCGTAGTACAAAGGGAAAAATAAATGCGATCTCTCTTTGATGTAATAATAAATCATTTTATTGATTTTGTCTTGTAAAGCTCTGTCCGGCAATACTACTTGATAGCCTTTTTCAATAAGCCGATTTTCGTAGATGCGGCTCTGATGCGTTCCTTCAGTGGCAAATAATCCGACTTTTTTTGCGCCCTCATAATGTTCCGCAATATAGCCGACTGTAAGATCAACCATATTCAAAATCGGAATATCCGTTTCCTTTTGAATATCATCGAAGAAATAATGGATAGTATTGCAGGGCATGATGATGAATTCTGGCTGCAGAAGATTCAACATATGAACATCTTCTATCACTGCTTCCACCGGATTCGGTTTGGTCGGATCCAAAATGAATTCCGTACGATCGGGAATATCAGCGTGATTCATCAGAACGTAATTGAAATAATCCTGGTCGTTTTCGGGGAAATGACGCTTATTCATTTCAACAAGAAAATTGGTCGTCGCCAGCGTTCCCATTCCTCCAAGAATACCAAAAAATTTTTTCATACTTTCTCATCCCTCGTTTCCCGTTTGTTTCAGTTCATTCCTCTGGCGGATACTCTTTGAATTTTTTGTAATAATTAAATTTGGAAGCCAACACATAAAATTTTCTTTTTGGGCTGACTTCAAAAGGCGCATCCAATGGGTGCACGACTTTCCCGTCCTTGTATAACTCTTTTACTTTTTTTCTTAAAACATCAGACTCGATGTATTTCAGCAATAGTTTTTTTGGTGTCATCGTGAACAAAGCTTCATTCGTGTTGATCGTCAACCCAAGTTTTTTCTTGGCGATGAAGTCTTCAACATAGTATTTCGCGACATTATTTCCGCTGGCAGTAACGTAGTAGTTGCTTACGCCAAGCCGACCGTTCAGTTCAAAGAAAACATAGTCATCTTTGCGCTTATCGTACTTCACATCAAAATTGGAAAAACCATAAAACTCGGTTTCAGCAATCAACTTTCGGACAGAAGCAACAATCTTCTGCTCCTCCCTGGCCCAAATCGTCAGATGGTTTCCGATGGCGGATGGCGTATGGTCTTCCAAGAGGATATGGCCGAATGCAATCAGCTTGATTTCCTTGTCACGTGGCGATGTGTACACCGTCACGACGCCAAGATAGGTGTCATCGCCGGGAACGTACTCCTGCAGGATCAGGTTGTCCGTATAGCCATTGTCACGCACTAAATGGTAGATGCGTTCAAGATCCTTCTCATCGCGTCCGATGAAGACTTTTTCTTTGCCTTCAAAATGTAACCCCTGGTACATGATGGCATTCGATGGCTTGATGATGATCGGAAATTCAAACGGCAAATCAAGGGAAAATTCATCCATGACTACAGTCTTCGGATAGGGAACGCCTGCTTTTTCACAAATGGCGTAAAAACTTTCCTTGTTGGTCGCCCGTAGGAAAACTGGTTCATCCACATACGGAATGATCCAATCACTACCGAATCGGTCTTTCGTGCGGATCAGCAGTTCCGCATAGCGATCGTCTGCCCCGAAGATGATTTTTTTCATATTCGGATAGTCCCGACCAATCTGATGGATGGTTTCAAAAAAAAGATCCAGGTCATCGATTCCCGGTTGAATGTAATGCTTGATGATGCGGGAATTGCCGATAGGCCCTATAATCATCGGGCTGATGAGATTCGTTTTAACTTGGTACGCTTCATAGAAAGCTCTCGCCAAACTATAGGCTCCTCTGTTCCCCCCTACGATTACGGGAACGAAACTGACGGAGTTGGCTTCTTCGCTCATTCGATTGTCCTCCTTAGTGCCTAAAGCCGAATGTTAAAGGCTATAGCATCTATTAACCTATCTATTATATTTCTTTGGTTGTAGCCCGTCAAACGCTTCTTGCGTTTTTTCATTAAAGTTTTCAATAAATTTCGGAAACATCTTATTTCAGATTATGCAGATCATTTCGGATGTAAACGGGTGACCGGGTGAAATTCTGCTCCTCCAAAACCGGAAGGCCTCCCAAACGGTAGATGCGGTCACTCCTGATTTCCAGTTGCAAGTCCGCCGTATATGGCTCACGCAATTTCGTGACGATTGGGGACTCCGTGTTTTTTTTCAAGCTGTTCAGATAGCGTCTTCCGGCTTCCGTAAACCCGAGCAACCGGATGGTGTCCGCTTTTTCCTGGAAAGTAGTCGCTTCTGCTTTGGTTATCCCCAACAAAACATATGTACAGACCCGCTGCAGCCGGGCCCACGTCCAGCGCTTGTTCTTCGTGCGCCGTATGAAGGCCATAAAATCGGCTGCATCCTCGGCCTCTTTTTTCAACCTGTATTCGATGCCTTCTTCAACTTGATAGATGTTCCGGAGTTCCGCATGTGAAAGCAGCATGAGCTGATATTGCAGCATCCTCCAGTATGCAGCCCAATCAAGCAGAGGAAGCCTCTCCAGCGCCTCTAACGTCGCTTGCGGCACAAACCTGCCCATGTCCTCCCTTTCGGTTTCTTTCCCGTGGTGGAGTGACCATTCGCGAATGGCGGTCCCGCTTGCAAATTCTTGACCGAAAGCATCACTGTTGCGCAGCATAGGTTCTGCCATCATTTCGGTACGTCTGAAAAATCCGATCGATTTCCGCTTCGTGTTCGCGCAAGAAACGACTGTGCGAAATGAAATCTTCCGCCGTCCCTTCTTCAGCACCGAACACAAAGGCATCGCACTGCATCGCCTGCAATAAGCGGATGCCTGCTCTTGCGAACAGATCCGCGGACTGCACACTCCCCAAAATCGGCATTTCCACGACGATGTCGGCACCGTTCCGCAACGCGATTTCCGCACGCGTCCATTTATCCAACAAAGCGGGCGCGCCTCTTTGGACAAAATTGCCGCTCATTGCGACAACCATGACATCGCTCTTGGTCATCCGCCTGGCTTCCGACAGTTGGTAGCGGTGACCGTTATGGAAAGGATTATATTCTGCGATTACTCCACAAGCTTTCATCGAAACGCTCCCTTTGGTTTCATTGTATGGTTGCGCAGTTTTTTTGCCTTGGCTTGCTTAAGCTTTTTTGCAGGCAAAAAACCAGCGCGGACTGTCATCGCGCACGTCAGCTTCACCAAATTCGGCAGTAGCCGTCACATCGGTGAATCCGGCTTCTTTAATGAGCCGCTTGTAGACTTCCAGCGGATACGTTCGTTCGCGATGGTATTCCGAATGGCGTTCAAACAATTCCGGATTACTCTGGGATCCCACGAAGAAAGTCAAATCATGCTCGACACTGTTCGCAGCATCGCCGGCAAAACTTTCCCAGAGGAAGGCTCCCGCTTCATCCTGATAGATGTATTGATATCCAGGAAAAACGTCATTCACTTGATGCATCGAGTGGACGTCGAACAAAAAAACACCGCCGGGAGCGAGATTCCGCATGACGCTTTGAAAGACTTCCGCCACTTCAGCTTCATCAGACATGTAGCAAAGCGAATCAGAGAAGCACGTCACGACGTCAAAATCCCCCATCGGCTCCAGGGAACGCATGTCCCCTACCGCTAAGGAAAGCGTAACGCCTTCTTCCTGCATCCGGTTGTAGGCAAGCGAAAGCATTTCGTCGGAGAGATCGACCCCTGTTACCTGATGGCCATTTTTCGCCAAATCCACTGCAATCTTCCCTGTCCCGCAAGCCAGTTCCATGATGTTCAGGCCAGATTGGCCGGCTGTGTATTTTTCAACATAAAGAAGCCAGCTGTCGTAGACAGACTGGTCCATTATTTCATCATAGTAATGGGCAAAGATGTCATAGCTCATTGCTCAGAGACCATCCCCGAGATGTCGACCATTGGCGCATCACTCCATAATTTTTCGATGTTGTAATAACCGCGTTCCTCATGATTGAATACATGCACGATAACGTCATTCAGGTCAATCAATGTCCACTTGCCCGAATCTTTGCCTTCAACGTTTTTGATTTCGCCTTTGTTTTTGTGCACGTTCTCCACAATAGATTCAACGATTGCAGCAACTTGTTTCTCATTACGGCCGTTCATGACGACAAAGTAATCCCCGATCGATGTCAAACCGCGTACATCCAATGCCATGATGTCCTGAGCCAATTTGTCATCCGCAGCTTTAACCACTACTTCCAATAATTCTTCACTTGTCATTTTCATTCTTATTTCCCCACTTTTCTTTGGATCCAACTGTTGTAGACATGGATCGTGCCGGGATAAATCGGCAGTTCCTTCTTCACCAGATGAATGATTGTTTTTTCTATTTTAAAATAAGCTGCCTCGTCCAGACTGATTTCCGCCAGTCTTCTGGCTTCATCCACGCCCGTGAACGTACGGCCCGGTTCGATGTAATCCGCTATGAATAGGACTTTTCCGATCAGGGTCATCACCTCACCGCCGATTGTATGCTGACGGATCGCGTCAAGGATAGCCCTATCCATGATTCCGAATACCTTTTCAGCATAATAAGCACCGACAGGCCCATGCATGATTTCGCTGCCGTAACCGGTCATCTCGCTGTCCAACGCTTGGGACAGGACGATTTTCTTCATACTTTTTGCATCATGCTCTTTTGCAAAGTCGTGCAGGAGAGCGGCCAACGAGCACGCTTCCAAAGATGCACCATATTTTTTCGCCAACGCGACTTCCAAAATGTAATCTTTGACATCCTCTTGAACCAAATACCGGATCGAACGGCCCGTTTTGACCATCTTACGGATTTCCGTTGAACTGATGTCGATCAACGGTGCGTCGACCCAGATGATCGGATAAACGCTTTCCCTTCCATATCCTGGCCGAGCAACGCCAACGAACTGCACAAGTTGCACCAATGCATCGATGTCTTTCCACTTCGGCAAGTATTCCACCATATCCCCGCCGATGATGAAATAATAATCGGTGTCCGGATGCATGGCCGTCAATAATTTCATCGTATCGATCGTATAGCTTTTGCCGCCGCGCTCCAACTCGATCGTTTCGATATCGAACAAAGGATTGCCTGAAATGGACAATCGCACCATCCGCTCACGATGCTTCGCCGAAATCGATTCTTTTTCATCGACATGAGGCGGTTCAGCATCGGGCATGAAATAGATTTTATCCAAACCGAGCTGTTCCCCAACCTGCTGCGCAACGATCAGATGGCCCAAATGGGGTGGACTGAAGGTTCCACCCATGATGCCGATGCGTTTCCGGTCCTGGAAAGCAATCTGTGTCTCAACCTCGGTTTCTTCGATGATCATGTAATCCGTTTGTCCGATCAAATTTAAAGTTGTGATCAATTTTTTCTCACCTCAATAAAATAGGAATTGGCCTGCCTTTAGATTTTTTCAACGACAGTCGAATAATGACGATTTTTTTCTTTAGATGATGGTTTGAACAATACAAGTGTGCGTCCGATCTGTTGGACGACGGTCGCTCGCAGTTTTTCTTCGATGACTGCAGCTACAGCATCCGTTTCCTCATCCGTGTTCTGCAGAAGAGCGATTTTCAGCAATTCCCTTTTCTCCAGTGCTTCCCCGATTTGGTAAAGCATCTCTTCGTTCAACCCACCCTTACCCACTTGGAAGAGCGGATTCATATGGTGTGCTTCTTTTTTCAGATATTGTTTTTGTTTGCCTCTTAATTCCATTCGACACCTCAGTCTTATTATTCTAAGAAAATATATTTTTTTCAAAAGTGCATCACCGTTGGTGTTTTATTTATTCCCAAAGTAATTCTGCACCTCATATGATGGCTAGCGATCCAAGCCTGCCTCTCGGAAATTAGATAAATCTGACCCATTGCGCTCTACGATGCTCATTCAGGGGCAGATTTCCTAAATTTCTTTCGAGGCAGAGCGGGCTTGTACCGCTTTTCTACTTAAATGATCGGTTTGCGCATTACTGTGTCCACGCCTTGCGGGACCCATGCTGCGACTTTACCTGGTTTGCGGACAGTGATCCATCCCAATCCGGAAAATACGATATCGGACGGTACTTTGACATTGAATTCACGTCTGACCAACGGCGGGAAATTTTCCGCGTCTTCCGCAGACGGCGGCTGAAGAATGGTCCCCAGATGTTTTGCATAGAATTCATCCGCTTTTTCCAATTTGGTGCGGTGAATTTTCAAGTCGTTTGCGAAATAGCAAGTGAAGGATGATTTTTCCCCACTGATGAAATCAAAACGCGATGCGCCACCCAAGAAAAGCGTCTGCTCCGGATTCAATTGATAAGTGATCGGTTTGATTTCGTGTTGCGGAGCTACAAGTTTCAATTCTTTCGGGCTCAGAACATGCGCCATTTGATGGTGATGGATAATCCCCGGTGTATCGATGAGGAAATGCCCATCATCCAAAGGAATACGGATCTGATCCAACGTTGTGCCCGGGAACTGGGAAGTCGTGATGACATCTTCCTTGTTGCCTGTAGCCGCACGGATGATTTGGTTCATGACAGTGGATTTACCCACGTTCGTAACACCCACGACATAAACATCTTTGCCGTCCCGGTGTTCTTCGATGGTTTCCAACAGATCATCGATGGAAGTTGCTTTCTTGCCGCTCACAAGCATGACATCAACCGGGCGCAAGCCTACTGACTGCACCTGCTCCGTCAGCCATTGCTTCACTCGGGATAGTTTGACCGACTTCGGCAAAACATCCACTTTATTTCCGACAACCAACACTTTATTATTGCCCGCAAAGCGATGCAAACCGGGGATCATGCTGCCGTATACATCGAACAGATCGATAACGTTGACGATCAAAGCATCTTCCATCGAGATGGTGTTCAGCATCGCCAAAAATTCATCATCCGTGACGGAAACTTTTTCCATCTGATTGTAATGGCGCAATCTGAAACAGCGTTGGCAGTATACTTGCCCGGAATCCAATCCCTTTTGCAGAGCGGCCGCCGGGGTATACCCTCGTTCGGTCGGATCATCGGTCTGGATTTTAGCCCCGCAGCCGATGCAATAGAGATCTTCTGTTAATTCTTCTTTAGTCAAGTGATTTCCTCCATATCATTCCTGGATCATTTTTCAACAAACGTTTCAGCAATTTTCTTTCAAAGAATCGATTTATGCGCGTATTCCACCCGTCCGAATTGATGATCGGCATTACCCACACACTCTTGACTCCCGCTCGATTTGCGCCAAAAACATCCGTAAGCAATTGATCCCCAACCATCAGGCATTGATCCAACGGAAGCTGAAGCTGCTCAGCCGCCTTGATGTACCCACGGCGGGAAGGCTTCATCGACCTTGGCACATAAGCCAATTGCAGCTTATCCGCGATTATCTTGATACGCTTATCGCTGTTGTTGGAAATGATGACGACAGGTATCGCATTTTTTTTCATCAAGGCGATCCAATCTTTCAATTCCTGTGTCCCCTCCGGATTGTTCCAGGCAATCAAGGTATTGTCCAAATCGGTCAGAACGCCTTTGATGCCATTCTTTTCAATTTGTTCCGGAGTAATGTGATAAATGGACTCAACCATCCATGTCGGTTTGAATTTATTTAGCATAATGTCTCCTCATTAAAAAAATATGAGGATGGGAAAAAGCAACAACGTCACTTTTCAAGCAGAACCTGAGAGAACTCCCCCAAGTCGCGCCCCAAAACCGAAAAACTGCACGGCACACAATCCGAAACAAGCACCCTGTACCCCGCAAAAAAAGTTTTGACCCAGCCTCACTACTATCCAATTGTATATTATAACCCCATTCCAATAACATTATAAAGCATAAACCAAAAAATACAAGAGCGCGATGATTCGCGCCTAGACATCCGGACGTTGGAGCAAGCGGCTGACGTTCACCTCTTTTGTGGACGACAGCCACTTGCGAAACGGGAGTGGTGTCT
>JASKKA010000011.1 GCA_030153215.1 Trichococcus sp. | reverse complement strand
TGGCATCGGCGGAGCATCGATTGTGACTTGGGTGTTCCTGAATATGCCGACCCTCATCAAAGGGTGGCTAGCCATTCAGCCTGTACTTCAATAAAATCCAAAACAAAAACGATGAGCCATGACAGGCTCATCGTTTTTGTTGCAAAAAAGTTTAGAATGTTAAAATCAAAAGTGCATCACCGTAGGTGTCGTTAAAATGGACAAATATTTTGCGCTTTCAAAAAGATGGCTAGCTTCACGGGTAAGCCCTTCGGAAATTAGGAAGGAACCCCTTGTCTCTGTGAGCTAAGGATACTGTGCGACTTGTCATGGTTCTTGTCATCTATGATGACTTAGAAACGTGATACAACTGACCGGCACAGTCACGTTGCGGACCGATTTCCTAAATTGTCATGACTCTTGCGATTTCAATCGCTTAGTCCTGTCATCAGGCCATCCAACCGGTCTCGCAGTGAGGCCCTCTGATGTCGCACTGTGACATCAGAGTACTTGACCGAATAGGTCACAGTGTATCCTTAACCTAGGGCTGAACGAACCCGTTCCGCTTTTCTTATTTCCGGCGGACTTTCATCAGGGCCTTGGCGATGAATGGAGCAATCAAGCCGGCTGCGACGGCTTCGCCGAGTCCGTTCGTTGCGACGATGCCGGCCAATACCTTCAACAGGTTGGATGGATCGACATTCAGGGCTGTGGCGTATTCATTGCCATAGAAAAGGGCGATGAATCCCAAGACAAGCACGGTATTGGTCAAGGATCCCAAAACGGCAGCGACGACCATTCCGCGTTTTTCCTGTTTGCGTTTCAGAAAAGCGTGAAAAATGAGGCCTGCCACAAGCCCTACCATCACACGCGGAACGACTGCGATGATCGGATTAGTCCAAAGCAGCAGATCCAAAGGGGAAGCCGGCAGTGTATAGGCTTTGACCATGCGCGCCAAGCCCCAGACAAGCCCGACGAGCATACCGTCCTTCGTGCTCAGGACAAAAGCGGCCACAATGACCGTGATATGGATGATGGTCGGATTCAGTGGCGGAATCGGGATGTTGCCCAGGAAGGGAACGAATGTCTGGATGATGATGAAGGCAGACAGAATGCCGAGAATAGCGATGCGGTACGTTTTATATTATTTTATTTTTGCGGAAAAAAGGGTAAAATAGCAGTATAGAGCCAGAAAGGAAGCCGCCATGAAGAAAATTTTTATAGGTTTGATACGTGGTTACCAGAAAGTGATATCCCCGCTGTTCCCGCCAAGCTGCCGGTACTATCCGACTTGCTCGAACTATGCGGTTCAAGCCATTCAAAAGCATGGTGCAATCAAGGGCAGTCTGATGGGAATCGCGCGCATCCTCAGATGCCATCCTTTTGTCAAAGGCGGATACGATCCGGTGCCCGAACAATTCAGCATCCGCCGCAACAATGAAGATGAAGACGAACACGAACACAGTCATTCAGAGCATGAACATTTCCATAAGCACTAAAATTTTTCGGATTTTCCCATTTCGGTAATCAAAGGAGAGATTAAAATGGATGAATTAAAGAAGATTTTCTTAGCAGGTGTCGGCATGACTTCCACTTCAATCGAGAAGGCTGAAAAGCTGATCAATGAAATGGTCGAAAAAGGGCGCGTTACGGTCCAGGAGGGAAAAGAACTGCAGACGGAGTTGACCCGCAAAGCTTCAGGAATCGTTCCGGCGACGAAAGCGGAACTGGATAATCTGCCGTTCGCCAAAAAAGAGGATGTGCAGGCGCTGGAAGCCAAGATGGATGCGATCAACGCCAAGTTGGATCAATTGTTGAACAAATAAGCAACCGCAAAAGATGAAGGAGGGGTTAGGATGGCAAGAGACGAACGGCTGCATGAAATTGTCCGGATCCTGTCCTCTTACGGGCTTCAATTCCTTTATCATAATCAGGTGAAGCCGAGCCGAAAAGACCAGGATCCCGAGAACCTTCGTCTTGCTTTCGAGAAACTAGGGCCGAGCTTCATCAAAATCGGCCAGATCCTCTCCACCCGCATCGACATTCTCCCGCAGGCATTTGTTGAAGAACTGGCGCATCTGCAGGACAAAGCACCGGAATTTCCGTTTGCGGAAGTCGAGCGCATCTTTATGGAAGAAACAAAACTGTCCTTAGGCGAAGCTTTCCTGTCCATCGAGGAAAAACCGCTTGCCAGTGCATCGATTGCCCAGGTCCATCGGGCGGTTCTCCGGACAGGGGAGGAAGTGGTCGTGAAAGTGCAGCGCCCGATCATCGATGATTTGTTGATCCGGGACTTGGACATCCTGATCCGCCTCAGCGGGAAAATCCCGAAGGAACTGGTGGAGGTAGTCGATCCCAAAGAAGCACTGGAGCAAGTGAAGGCGAACACTTTGATCGAACTGGATTTCCGCAACGAAGCGCAGCTCCTGCAACGCTTCAGGGACCTCAATGCCAACATCGCCTGCATCGGTGTCCCGAAAATCTATTCGGGACTTACGACGCGCCGGGTATTGGTGGAAGAGTACATCGAAGGCACCAAAATCACCAACCGCGAACAGTTGGACCTGCTTGGCTATGATTTGGATGATATCAGCCGCAAATTGATGTTGGCCTATCTGAAACAAGTTTTCCACGACGGCTTTTTCCATGGTGATCCCCATCCGGGAAACCTGATCATCAAAGAAGGCAAAATTTATTTTATCGATTTCGGCATCATGGGGGATTTGTCGGAGACCACGAAAAAATCGCTGAATGATATTCTCCAGGGATTGGCCTCGAAAGATCTGGATCGGATGGTGAAGGTCTGTCTGGAATTGGGGACGCCGAAAGGACGGGTGGACAAACGCAATCTGTACGCCGATGTCGAAATGCTGTTCGATATGTACCTTTCGAACAATATGCTGAACGTGAATCTGGGGACGTTCATTACCGATTTCATCAGAATGTTCAAACGGCATAATATCGCCATTCCGAGCGATCTGACGATCCTCGCTAAGTCTTTATCGATACTGGAAGGCGTTTTTCTGGAAATTTCCCCTGAACTGAACCTGATTTCGATCGCGAAGGACTACCTGAAGGAAAGCTTTACGCTGACGACGCTGATGCAAAAATTTTCTGCGGAAAAGTTGGCTTTGAGGGGCTATGCCTTCATCAAGGACAGCAGCGAGATCCCGAGCAGCCTGTTGTCGTTGCTGAAGCAGACGGCAAGCGGCAGGACCATGCTGCGGATCGATGTCGATCAGCTGGATGACAAGTGGAAGGACGTCAAAAAAATGTCCAATCGCGTCGTTATCTCCCTGATCGTTGCCGGATTGTTGCTGTCGTCCGCCATCATGTCCGGTACACCGGGAGGGCAATTCCTGGGGCAAGCAGGCTTCGTGATTGCTGGTCTGTTCAGCATCTGGTTGCTGATTTCCATATTCCGTTCGGGGAACCTGTAGGCATATGCGGCTAATTGTCCTGGATTGCCGGTAAACGGATGGGCATTAAAAACTGCTATTAAAAACTACTAAAATTTCAGATTTATCTCTTGAAATTCAATTGCCGCTGTTATATTATATATTGGTCAGCTTTTTAAGGAAAGCGAACGGAGGGATAGCGAAGTGGCTAAACGCGGCGGACTGTAAATCCGCTCCTTCGGGTTCGGCAGTTCGAATCTGCCTCCCTCCACCATTGGGCTATCGCCAAGCGGTAAGGCAACAGACTTTGACTCTGTCATTCGTTGGTTCGAATCCAGCTAGCCCAGTCAAAAATGAAGAAGCGTTCCGGAATCATCGCGATGATTTCCGGTACGCTTCTTTTTTGTCAGCAAACAGCTCGACAAACAGCAAGCATAACCACTATAATGAGTCCAAATGATCCATAGGGAGCTATCAATTGATGAAAAAATTATTCAGGGCACTGACGGTATTGCTGGCTGGTCTTTTTCTTTTTGGGTTGAACAATCAAAAAGATGAGGAGCGCGCTATGCAAACATTTACCCCTTTGGTCGGCAACGACGAAAATTTAAAGATTTGGATGGTGACGGATATCCACTATCTCTCCCCGGATCTGTTTGATGACGGCGAAGCCTTTGCCCGGATGCAAGCGACTTCCGCCGGTAAAGACTTGAAGCATGTGCCGGAAATGATGGAGGCACTTGTTTGGGAAGCGGCGAAAGAACAGCCGGATCTGCTGATCGTCAGCGGAGATCTGACCTTCAATGGAGAATACCAAAGCATGGTGGAATTGGCTGCCTTTTTTGAAAGAATCGAAAAAAATGGGACGCAAGTCAGTGTGATACCAGGAAACCATGATATCCACAGCGGCTGGGCCCGGAAATTCGAAGGGGAAGAAATGGCAGTCGTCGCGCAAGCAACACCCGAGGATTTCCAAGAAATCTTTGCGGATTATGGCTATGATCTGGCCATCAGCAAAGACCCGGAATCCTTGAGCTATGTGATGGAGCCGAAAGCGGGATTTCCTTTTTTGATGATCGACACCAATATATACAGCGAAAAAAAGAGTACAAAAGCCCCCACAACGGAGGGAAGAATTAAGGATGAGGCATATGCCTGGCTCGATGGCTATTTTGAATTGCAGGATGAAACCGTTCAGGCTGTCCAGTTGATCGGGCATCATCCGCTTCTGAACCATACCGGCAGATTAGGCGGAGGGTTTGTTTTGGAAAATGCGGAGGAGGCAATCGACTATTTTGCAGAAAAAGGCATCCAAACGAGCTTTGCGGGGCACATCCATGCACAGGATATTTCTGAGGCAGCAGATACGCAGACTCCTTTCTATGAAGTCGTAACCGGAGCCCTGTCCATATTCCCCAACGCAATCGGGGAAATAACCTTGTCCGATGAGGAATTAGCTTACCAGCGCAAATCCTTGGATGTAGAGGGCTGGGCGGAAGCGACAGGGGTCAAAGATCCGGAATTGCTTGCGTACACGCAGACAGCCCATGACTTGTTCAAGCGCGATGGCGAGAATTTGGCTTTGCAGATGATGTTTGAAGAGCAATGGTATGAGGAAGCCTACGAAGCAGCTGTCATGGACTACGTCGGGAGGATGAATGTCCGCTTTTTTTCCGGTGAGGATTATATCGAGGATGAAAGCTTGTTGGATGAATGGACCAGCCATGCCGGCTATCAAATCATCCAACAGAACAGTGAGAGTTTTCTCAAAAAATACACAAGTCAATTGCTGCAGGATAAAAATTTGGAAGATCAGAACATTGTGATTCCGCAGCATCAATAAGGATAAAGCTCGCCCTACCGTACAGAACGGGGGACGGGCTTTTTTGTCGATTTTTGTGCCGACGTGACTGGTTTTCTAGATTATGAGATAAAAGTTCATAATTTGGAAAAATGTTTCATCGGAAAAACGTGATATGATGGATGAAGCGGTTGTTCCAAAATAATAGACAATTATCGAAGAGAAAGAGGGGGAAACACGATGGCTAAATGCACAGATTGCAACGTTGATTTAATTGAAGGATTAGGTTTGTATTCCCAAGGAGTTTATCTTGTTGAATTAGCGAAGGAAAAAACATTGAACGAACATACAAAAGCGGCTTTGGAAGCGGCTGTGTGCCCACAATGCGGCAAAGTATCTTTTTACTTGCCTGAAGAAGAACTAGCGAAACTGGTTGATTGATTCTGATGAATAAAAAAATGAGCCCGGGATTAATTTCCTGGGCTCGTTTTGCTTTTCGTATTTAATGTTCATTCGGATCGTTTTCGGCGTCTTCGTGGGTCGGGTGGACAGTTCCTGGTACATGGTCAGGTCCTGCATAGATCGTATACAGCTTCAGTGGTTTATCCCCAGTATTTGTGATGTTGTGCCATTTGTCGGCAGGCACAAAGACAGCGTCATCGTCGGAAACTTTCTGTTCGAAGTACAGATCGTCTTCTGCATCGCCCATCACGCACAAGCCTTCTCCTTCTTCGATACGGATGAATTGGTCGATGCCATGGTGGACTTCCAATCCGATATCATCGTTCGGTTGGATCGTCATCACCGTCACCTGTAATTTTTCGCCGGTCCAGATTGTTGTGCGGTAGTTTTCATTCTGCAGGGTTGCGTCTTCGATGTTGACTACGTAAGGTTTTTTGCCATGATCTTTAAAATCGATACTCATTTGAATTCCTCCTAATTTAAACTGATTATCTTATTGTAATAACTATAAACTAAGTGTAGCAAAATGAGCCAGATTTGCAAACGATATGCTTCATGTGGGATCGATTGCCTATCTGCTTCCATTGTAACGCTCCTGAAGCGCTTTCTCAAGGAAACAATGCCATTCAGTCGGATCATTTGTGATATAATTGACGATATAACTTTGAACGTGGAGGTGCGCATGTGTCAATCGATTGGGGAGAAGTGATCACTTGGAGCAATGCCTTTGATATAGTGGATATCCTGTTGGTATGGTATCTGGTCTACAAGTTGATCATGATTTTAAAAGGGACGCGTTCCATTCAATTGCTGAAAGGGATCGGCATCATCGTGCTGATCAAACTGGCTGCTGTCACACTTCAGTTGCAGACGATAGATTGGATCATGAACCGCGTCATCCAATGGGGTGTCGTGGCGGTCATTATCGTGTTTCAGCCGGAAATCAGAAGAGGCTTGGAGCATCTGGGAAAAACAGGATTCAGAAAGAAAGTCAAACGGTCTGTCAATATGAGCGAACGCCTCGTGACGGAGTTGGATAAGGCCGTCCAATATATGGCAAAGCGAAAAATCGGAGCACTGATATCCATCGAGCAGCAAGGTTTGCTGGATGAGTACGCTGCCACGGGGATAAGGATCGGCGGAGAAGTGACCAACCAGCTGCTGATCAATATTTTCATCCCCAACACGCCTTTGCATGATGGTGCGGTCATCATCCAGGATTATAAAATCGCGACCGCAGCCAGTTATCTGCCGTTATCGGAAAGTTCCTTTATCCCGAAGGAGCTGGGAACCAGGCACCGTGCCGCAATCGGTCTTGGTGAAGTCAGTGATGCCATCACCATCATCGTTTCGGAAGAAACCGGAGGAGTCAGCATAGCCCACAAAACGAGCCTGTTGCGCGAAATGAGCCGTGATGATTTTGTCACCTACCTGACGGAACAACTGGTCGTGGAAGAAGAGGAAGAAAAAACTACCAATTTCATTCAGGATTTCTTTGACAATACGAAATGGGGTGGGTCTGAATGAGAAAGCCGCAAGACGATAAGTTTTTGGAAAACAAGTGGGTCGTCAGAGGCGTATCCTTCTTGATTTCCCTGTTGTTGTTCGCTTATGTCTACTCAGAGAACTACGGCTGGTCCACGAGCACCAGCAACAGTTCCATCAGCACCAGCAAGCGGGAAACCATTTCGAATGTCCCGATCCAAGTGAATATCGATACGGACGCGTATTTCATTTCAGGATTGCCGGAAACGGTGGTACTGACACTGAACGGTCCAGAGAGCATACTCGTGCAGACGATTTCTGCCGCAGATTACCGGATCGTCACAGAGGATCTAGACGAACTGGGGCCAGGAACCCATACAATTCAATTGACGGCCGAGAATCTTTCGAATGAAATCGATTATTCGATTACGCCATCGCGTGTGAATGTCGTCATTGAAGAGCGGGTTGCCATCGAGAGACCGGTGGAAGTCCGGTTCGATGAATCTTTGGTCGATCCGGAATATCTGGCCGGCGTTCCGGAACTGAGTGCGGAAACCGTAACGCTGACCGGACCGGCTTCGACCATAAGCCGTGTGGATAGTGTTTACGTGACGGTCGCAGCTGAAAATGGCTTGACAAATACTGTGAATATGAATACTGTAGTACAAGTAGTGGACACAAATGGGAACAAGTTGAATGTTTCCGTTGATCCTCAGGAAGTTTCCGTCCGGATTCCGATTTCTCTTTACGGGAAAGAAGTGCCTTTAGTCATCCAACAAATCGGTGTTCCGCTTGAAGGCAAAATTTACACGATTGAAGTGGATGGAGATTCGAGTGTGACCTTAACGGGTGCTCGGTCTGTGCTTGCCGATATCGATGAAGTGACTCTGCCGGTCAGTGTCACGGGTGTCTCTAGCAACACCACCCAAACGCTCACGATTCCGGTACCGAATGATACCTTAACGGCGACGCCGACCACAATCAAGGTCAATATCCGGGTGTCGGATGCTGCAGAAGCTGAAGTAGATTCATCAGCCAGCGATGATGCAGGGGAGTCCTCAGCTTCCGCCGATGAAAGCAATGCCGTCGCATCATCGGCTTCGGACAGTATGAGCAGCGAAGCGAATCAATCGGAGAGCAGTTCATAAGAAATCAAAAATCAAACAAATCCATGCAAAGAAAATAAACGAAAAATCTAAAGGAGATTACAGGTAATGGGTAAATATTTTGGAACAGACGGCGTAAGAGGCGTTGCGAACAGCGAATTGACGCCGGAATTAGCTTTCAAATTAGGCCGTTTTGGAGGATATGTCTTAAGACAGCACGCTAAAGATATCGCGCATCCGCTTGTGCTGGTTGCGCGTGATACAAGGATTTCCGGTCAATTATTGGAGTATGCATTGGTTGCCGGTTTACTATCAGTTGGCATCGAAGTGCTACAATTGGGAGTCATCCCGACACCCGGCGTCGCTTATCTGACACGCATTCAAGGTGCTGTGGCAGGGGTCATGATCTCCGCATCGCACAATCCTGCAGGCGACAACGGCATCAAATTCTTCGGATCCGACGGTTTCAAGTTATCGGATGAACAGGAAAACGAAATCGAAGCCTATTTGGACCAAGAAGGGGATGATTTGCCGAGACCTTCAGCAGACGGATTGGGGACGGTGGATGAATATCCGGAAGGCGTCCTTAAATACGCGCAATACTTGCAGACGACCATCCCGGATGACCTTTCCGGCATCACAGTCTGCCTGGATGCAGCAAACGGGGCAGCATCACCTGTAGTCAATCGTTTATTCGCGGACTTGGAAACAGACTTCTTTACAATGGGAGCGAATCCGGACGGCATCAACATCAACAAAGGTGTTGGATCGACCCATCCGGATGTCCTAGGTAAATTTGTCGTCGAGAAAAAGGCGGATGTAGGCTTGGCATTCGACGGCGACGCCGACCGCTGTATCGCTGTGGACGAAAATGGGCGCATCATCGATGGCGACCGGATCATGTTCATCTGCGGAAAATACCTGAAGGACCGCAACAAATTGAACCACAATACGATCGTCTCAACGGTAATGAGCAACCTAGGTTTCCATTTGGCGGTTGAAGCGGAAGGCATGACTGCCTTGAAGACGCAAGTAGGCGACCGTTATGTCGTGGAAGAGATGCGCAAAAATGGCTACAATTTGGGCGGCGAGCAATCCGGACACGTTGTTTTCCTGGATATGAACACGACTGGGGATGGCCTTTTGACAGGCATCCAATTGTTGAATGTCATGAAACAGACAGGCAAAAAACTTTCCGAATTGGCTGATGAAGTGACGCTTTACCCGCAAGAATTGGTGAATGTGCGCGTTTCCAAAAAGGACGGCGTAATGGAGATTCCGGCTGTGAAAGCTGTCATCGAAGAGGTTGAAACAGAAATGGCAGGTAAAGGCCGCATTTTGGTGCGCCCAAGCGGAACAGAACCGTTGTTGCGCGTTATGGCTGAAGCTGAAACGGATGAAAAATGCCATGATTACGTTATGCGCATCGTAAATGTCGTAAAAGCCGAAATCGGCATCTAAGAGATAGGGCCTGTAAATGATTTTATGGTCGTGGAACACTGCAGTTGGGGTGCTCCACGGCTTTTTTGTTAGGCAGGAACCGTTCTTATAAATAATGGAATGTAACCCCCGCATTTGAGACATCTTGATGAAATCAAGCGGCATAACGTGTGTAAGTTTTTCTTAAATAATGCTTCAAACCAGCATTATGATTGAAACCGAATCAAAAACGTTTTGACAAGGTCACTGCTTGTAGGATAAAATGCATATATTCTGGAAAATAGGAAGCTAGGAGGATAGAGGAAGAAGCAAATGGATAGCGCCAGACTTCAGGGAGCACAGGAACATTGGCCCTGAAGTGACGAGGATTGGGTTTATCGAAGGATTCGGCGGATGACCCAAGGCACGTGTAGTCTACAGGATTGAAGCAAAAAAGACCCTTTTGCGGCTTTAGAGCCCGGAACGGTCTTACAGAGATCAATCCCCACACCCAGAAAAAATCGATATTAAAGGGGATTTTTACGCTTATGTGTGGAATAGTTGGATATGTAGGACAAGGCAATGTACAAGAGGTATTGTTGCATGGATTGGAAAAATTGGAGTACCGTGGTTATGATTCAGCCGGTATTTTTGTCGTAGACGCTGAAAACCAAGGGCATGTATTCAAGGAAAAAGGCCGCATCGCGGATTTGCGCGCAATCGTCGACAAGCAAATCGAGGCGCATGTAGGCATCGGTCACACAAGATGGGCAACGCATGGCGTGCCAAGCGCAGAAAATGCGCACCCGCACCAATCTGCGGATGGACGTTTCACATTAGTCCATAATGGCGTCATTGAAAACTTCAAAGAAATCAAAGATGAGTATTTCCCTGGTGTGACTTTCGTCAGCCAAACAGATACAGAAATCGTTGTGCAGCTGATCGGAAAAATCGCTGCTGAAGAAAACCTGGACGGCAAAGAAGCTTTGCGCCGTGCTTTGTCGATCGTGAAAGGCTCTTACGCTTTCGCGTTGGTTGATGCGCAAGCGCCGGATGTCCTTTACGCAGCCAAAAACAAAAGCCCGTTGTTGATCGGTTTGGGCGATGACTTCAACGTCGTTGCCAGCGATGCAATGGCTACTGTTCAAATTACGAACCAATATGTGGAAATCCACGACGGCGAAATGATCACATTGACAGCTGATGGCGTTGCAATCGAAAAGTTGGACGGAAAAGCCGTAACCCGTAACCCGTACACAGCCCAAATCGATGCCAGCGACCTGGAAAAAGGGACATACCCTTACTACATGTTGAAAGAAATCGATGAGCAGCCTGCTGTTATGCGTAACATCATCCAAAAGTACCAAAACGCAGAAGGCCGCTTGACGGTTCCTGATGAATTGGTCACTGCTATGTTGAAAGCTGACCGTATCCACATCGTGGCTTGCGGAACGAGCTACCATTCCGGTTGGGTAGGCAAACATTATCTGGAAAAAATTGCACAGATCCCGACAGAAGTGCATGTCGCCAGCGAATTTTCATATAATCCGCCATTGTTGAAAGGCAATCCGTTCTTTATCTTCCTTACCCAAAGTGGGGAAACTGCGGATAGCCGCCAAGTACTGGTGAAAGTAAAAGAATGGGGTTACCCGGCTTTGACGATCACAAACGTAGCTGGTTCGACCTTGTCGCGTGAAGCGGACTTCACGTTGTTGTTGCATGCAGGTCCGGAAATCGCAGTTGCCTCAACGAAAGCTTACACGGCACAGATCGCTGTCCTGGCTGTTTTGTCGGATGCGTTAGGCGCGAGAACCGGTCATGATATGGGAATCGACATGGTCCATGAGTTGGGGATTGTCGCAAATGCGATGGAATCGGTCATCGATGACAAAGAGCGCATCGCTGCATTGGCCGACATCTACTTGCCGAACACCCGCAATGCTTTCTACATCGGACGCGGTCTGGATTACTTCGTATCAATGGAAGCTGCTTTGAAACTGAAAGAAATTTCTTACATCCAAACAGAAGGTTTTGCTGCCGGAGAATTGAAGCACGGCACAATCGCATTAATTGAAGAAGGCACACCGGTATTGGCGATCATCACCCAAGCGGACGTTGCCAGCCATACCCGCGGAAACGTCGAAGAAGTGCGTTCGCGTGGCGCAAACACTTGCGTCTTCGCGATGGAAGGATTGGCCAACGAAAATGACCAAATCATCCTGCCTGCTGTTCACCCAGCGCTGGCACCACTGATGACAGTCGTACCGACACAATTGATGGCTTACTACGCCACGCTTCACCGTGGCTATGATGTCGACAAACCAAGAAACTTGGCCAAATCGGTGACGGTTGAATAAAAAAACTAAAATTTGTTGCAATTGAATGAACTGACTTGAGCAGTACGGAACCCTTTCGGGGGATCCGCACTGCTCTTTTTTTGTTTGCAGTTCGGGGCCGACTGCGCTTGCCGGAGGAGCGCGCCGGGTGCGGGCCCCAGCTCCGGTAAGCCGCCGGCCGCCGGAGCACATCGGTAATAATCAGCCGCACATCCGACGAAGCTTTGCTCATCGGAGAAGGCAAAGATGACTAACAGCGGAACTCCGGCGAAGCCTGCGTTCACCGGAGGACACCACCTGGTTACCCGTTAATCCGATCCCAGGCGAAGCTTCAGACAAAAAAGATAGTAGCTGCCTTGATGCGGCAGCTACTATCTTTCGTAATGCGTCCAAGCAGACCAGATAATGACTTCTTTTGTGTCAACGTCGACAGAATAGACTACCCGATGTTGGATATTTAACCGTCGTGAATATTTATCACTCAAATTTCCCACTAATTTCTCATAAGGCGGTGGATTTTGAAAGGGATTCTCTTTCAAAACATCCATTAACCCGATGAATTTCTGATCTAAATGAGCGGCTTTTAAATTTTTTAGGTCTTTCATAGCGGATTTTGCTATTTTTACATAGTATTCCAATCGATATCCTCCAGTGCAACAAATTCATGTTCTTTTTCACGTTGTTGGACGACATCGGCTACTCCGGAAGATTGAAGGTACAGAGTTTCTTGAATAGCGTCCCAATCTTTTTTGCTGACCATAACCGCTTCGCTTTCTTCCTTTTTACCTGATATGTAGACGGGTTCATGGGTTTCGTTGACATCTTTCAGTAATTGATAAAAGACTTTGCGTGCCTGACTTGGATTTACGATAGACATAGGATTTCCTCCTTTTAAGTTTCTCACATTATTATAGCGTACTTGATTAAGTACGTCAAAAAGTGTCACGAACGGAATCACTCAGAGAATGGAACGTTCGCAGTTATCCGTATGTTTTTTTCCTTTACACAGGTCCGATTAGTTCAAAGATAATAGCACTGCAGGGAAGGAATGGTTGCACTAATTCGGATTTTTCAGCGGATACAGGTTTGCGATCCGAAAAATCAAAAACAGAAGAAATAAGATTTTCCCAACAACCGCGCGCTTTTTTTGCAAATTGATGCAAAAAAACAGTTTCATCCCTTTCTCTCCAAATTCCGGCAATTGAATTAGTTCAAAAAACCGGCTCGATTTTCTGGCTGGAGTCTGTATTAATTTATTTTTTATTTGGTCTATACTCTGGAATATAGAGATTGAAAGGGGATACAAAACATTATGACAAACAATTGGTTGGAATTAGACGGAAAAACGGTTATCGTTACAGGAGGCAATTCAGGCATCGGATTGCACATCGCGGATCATCTGAAACAACAAGGCGCAAACGTCGTCGTGGCGGACTTGAGTGTTGAAACGGGAACGAACGTTTATGGTAAACTGAATGTGAAGACAGACGTGACTTCCATCGCGAGCGTCGAGGCAATGGTCGAGAAGGCTGTTGAGAAATTTGGCAAAATCGATGTTTTGGTCAATAATGCAGGCATGAACTTGCCGCGCTTGTTGGTGGATGTCTACAGCGATGAAAGAAAATATGAAATCGATGAAGATTCATTCAACAAAATGACAGCGGTCAATCAAAAGGGAATGGTATTCACTACACAAGCTGTCGTCAGAAACATGCTGAAGAACAAAGTTGAAGGCACAATCATTAACATCTCTTCCGAATCCGGGATGGAAGGGTCCGTCGGTCAAAGCATCTACTCCGCAACAAAAGGCGCCACCAATTCTTATACGCGTTCATGGGCAAAAGAACTGGGTAAATTCGGCATCAAAGTCGTCGGTGTCGCACCGGGGATCAACGAAAAAACAGGATTGACAACTCCTGCCTACAATGAAGCATTGGCTTACACAAGAAACATACCGGTTGAACAGTTGGATACAGGGTATGAAAAGAGCATTCCGTTGGGACGCGTCGGAAAATTGGACGAAATCGGCTACTTGGTAGCATTCCTGTCCTCCAATAAATCCGATTATATCACCGGAACAACAATCAACATCACAGGCGGGAAATCTAGAGGATAGTATGGGGGCAGTCAGATGTCAACGGCAAGCGATAGAGAGCTTTTGCTGAGAGTGTTACTTTCAAATAAAGACAAAAATTTTCAGAGTCTCGAGGAAGCGTCGGGAAAAAACAGCTATCAGATCAAAACGATCATTTCGGAATTGAACGCTGTCTACGAAGGATTCCTAAAAATCCGGATCAAGGATGAATCACAAGTAGACATCGTCAGAGAGGAGGGGGCGAACATATTCAACACACTTCGTTACAACACACAGCAGGATTTTAATAAAGTAGAATGCAGGATTGCGTACTTATTGTACCGCCTGATAGTGACAGAGGAATATCTGAATATCGGAGACCTCTCCGAAGAAATGAGCGTAAGCCGGAGCACGGTGAACAACGACCTGAAAAAGTTGAAGCAACTTTTGGAGAAATACAATGCAAAAGTTGTCGGCATCCCGAACAAAGGCATCACCTTCCAGTGCAGCGAATTCGGCACACGATTGGTCCTCATCTATGAAGTCTTCGAGTTGCTGCAGATGACCTTTCTGCCGGACCAGGAGGTTCAAGGAGTGCTTGACGGACTCGCCCGGGACTACAAGCTGGATGAGCAGGCAAAAGGATTGCTTTATAAGGCTTTCGCCGTAAGCGCTCACAGGGTGACGCACGGGCATACAATCGATTCCGAAATCCCGATGTACAAAAACTTCGAGGCGGATTCGGCAAACATCATCGCCTATGTTCAACTGCTGCAAAAGAAATTTGCGGTTTCATTGAATGACCATGAAATTGCTTTTCTTTCCTTCCCGATCAACACAAGGAATTCCGCTTACGTAAAAGGAAGCGAAAATACCGAAAACGAAGAGGTGCTGAGGCAAGTTGTTTCCAGCATGCTGAAGACGGTACGCGATCAGGTCATGATCGAGATTGATGAAGAAGCCTTCTTTGATAAAGTCAAATACCATCTGCTTTTCCTGATAAACAGACTGGTCTTCCGGATCCCAAACACAGATCTTTACCTGGATCAGATCAAACTCAAATACCCTTTAGCCTTCGAGCTGGCGAAGATTTCGCTTTCCGAACTGAATCGCCTGTACCAATTGCGTGCCAGTGCGGATGACATCAGCTATCTGGCTGTCTACTACGCACTGATGCTGGACGAACGGCAAGCGAACGATCCGAAAGGCAAAAGCACAAAGGATGTCGGCATCATCACCAATCTTGGGAGAGGCAGCTTTGAGCTGATCAGCAGGCAGATCAAAGAGATAGTCGGGAATGAGATGAATATCGTTCACCTGAACACCGACAGCCTTCCGAAAGAAAAGCTGAAGCGATTCCGGCTGCTGTTCACAACCGAAGAGATCTCTTTGGACACCGAAGTCCCTGTCATCAAGATCGACAGACTGGTCAGCCCGGACGACTTGGCCCAAAAAATCTATGCAGTGGAGAAAGATCAATACAACATCAAGTACCTGACGAACGAAAACATCAGTTATCACCTTGTCAATCTGAAAGGCCAAATGGGCTACTTTGATTATGTGGAAGAAATCATGTCCTACCTGTCCAGAAGATACCGATTGTCCGAGGATATCCTCGATCGGTTCGTCGAAAAAGAAGAACGGCATACGATGATTTATGAGAATAAGGTAGCTTTCCCGCATTTAACCGATCCCAACATCAACAAGTTGGTATTCGTCTTGGGAAACATCACAATGGCCAACCGCAATGATGCTTTTTCCTTGATGTTGTTTCTGGTGACACCCGAGAACATTTCTGAGCAACAAGAGAAAATCTTGATGCAAGTATATGATTTTGTCTTTAAGGTCATCAATGAGCCTACTTTGATCAATGTTCTGAAAAAAGTGGATGATGTCCAAGGACTGATTGAGATGCTGGAGAAAAGAGGTACAAAATAGATGAACAATATGTTTGCATTGGGTATTCTGGTTGTCGGCGCTTTTTTGATCCAAAGCGCACTGGGCTTTTTCCAGATCAGGCATTTCGGCACTGAATACAACGAATTGAAGGCGGACGGCAGGGTTGCGATAGGCAAACGGGCAGGGAAACTGACCTCAGGAACGATCATCATGTTCCAACTGGATGCGGAAGGCGTCATCGTCAGGGGCAAAAAGCTGCAGGGAACCACGATCTTGGCCAGATTCAAACCGTACAACAATTTCAACGGCAGATCCATCGAAGCCATCAAGGAAGACGATCCGGATGTGCTGGCTGAAATCAAGATCACCCGCAAAACCATCATGAATGCGGTCACCAACTACAGGATGTTCATGAACGGAGAAATCATTCCGGAGAAAGAATCGCCCTTTAAGGAACTGACCAAAAAAATCACACACATCAAATTCGGATAAATCGCGTAAGAAATAATAGGAAATAATACATAAAATAAGGAGTGTTACATATGGACTTTTTAGTTAAAGGCGCAGAAAGCTTCATCGGACTATTTCAATTAGGTGCAGATACATTTATGAGCTGGATGACCGGCATCGTGCCGATCGTCTTGATGCTGATGGTATTCATGAACGTCGTGATCAAACTGATCGGTGAGGAAAGAATCAATGGACTTGCACAACGCTTCTCCAAATATTCCTTGGTCCGGAACTGCATTCTGCCTTTCTTGGCAGCGTTCATGTTGGGGAATCCTGCATCATTCACCTTAGGAAGATTCTTGCCGGAGTTCTACAAGCCAAGTTTTTATGCGGCACTTGCACAATACAACCATACAAGTAATGGTATTTTCCCGCATATCAATGCAGGTGAACTGTTCGTATTCCTGGGAATCGCTTCAGGTGTTGAAACACTGGGCTTGAGCACCACGCCACTGGCTATCCGCTATCTGTTGGTCGGGCTTGTGATGAATGCTGTAGGCGCATATGTAACAGACTTCACGACGGCTTATGTCTGCAAAAAATCCGGCATCCAATTGAGCAAAACCGCGAAAGTCCAATAATCGCCACTAAGAAGATGTTGCATACAACAAACAGCATGCATGACAATGAGAGGGGTATTCATTATGACAAAATATAACAGCATCAAAATCGAAAAAGGCTCCGGCGGTTGGGGCGGACCACTGATCATCACACCAACGGAACAAAAACATAAATTCATCTACATCGTTGGCGGAGGGGAAAAACCTGCCATCGTCGACAAAATTGCTGAACTTACAGGGATGGAAGCCGTAAATGGCTTCAAAACATCCATTCCGGACGATGAAACGGCGCTGGCCATCATCGACTGCGGAGGGACATTGCGCTGCGGCATCTATCCTCAAAAAGGGATTCCGACAATCAATGTCGTTGCCACCGGCAAATCCGGTCCTTTGGCCAAATACATTACCGAAGAAATTTATGTTTCAAATGTTGGCCTGAATCAGATTCAAGTCACCGGCGAGACAGCAAATGTTGAAACAGCAAGCGCAGCAGTTGCAGAACCTTTTGCAGAAGAGAAGGCAGCCTACACTACAGACAAAAAGCTGACGCAACAAAATGCCGAAAAAGGCAGCGTAGTAGCTAAAATCGGTTTGGCTGCAGGTAAAGGTATCGCCATCATGCTGCAATCAGCCCGTGAAGCAGTGCAGACAGTATTGCAGACGATCATCCCGTTCATGGCTTTTGTAGCGATGCTGATCGGTATCATCCAAGGCAGCGGAATCGGCAATATGTTCGCGAAACTGATGATTCCGTTGGCAGGAAATGTCTGGGGCTTGATGGTCATCGGATTCATCTGTTCCTTGCCTATCCTTTCTCCGCTATTGGGACCGGGCGCTGTCATCGCACAAGTAATCGGAACATTGATTGGTGTTGAAATCGGCAAAGGCAATATCGAACCAAGCTTGGCTTTACCGGCTTTGTTCGCCATCAATACACAAAATGCTTGCGATTTCATTCCTGTCGGGTTAGGCTTACAGGAAGCAGAACCCAAAACAGTGGAAGTCGGCGTCCCATCCGTTCTTTACTCGCGATTCCTGAACGGTGTGCCCCGCGTATTCGTCGCTTGGTTAGCAAGCTTCGGATTGTATTAAAAAGGAAGAAAAGCAGACCAAGCCCGCTTGGCCTCATATGCTAAAAACTAATGATCGGAAAAGGTGAAGAAAATGTCAATTTATTCAACGGTAGTCACAGAAATCGGACCCAACGCGAAGGAATTCTTGGCGGAGGATATGATGGTATTGTTCGGAGACGATGCGCCGGAAGCATTGCGGCCTTATTGCTTCCTGATTGAACAAAATGCGCTAGAGGAAGATATTCAACTGGGACACGCGTTGGTTATCGGCGATGAAAGTTATCGCGTCACAGCTGTAGGAGATGTCGTCAAGCTTATGTACATAGATTCTAACGACATCAAAGCAATCGGAAGTTTTTTGAACAGCGGATTTCTGAAAGGAGTCACCACCAACCCGACGATTTTGTCGACCGGTTCCGGCAGTCGCTTCAAACAATTACAAGATTTATTGGCTTTGGAGCCGACGGAACTTTTTGTGCAATTGCTGGGTACGACTGCTGAAGAAATGTTTGCCGATTATGAAGCAATAAAGACATTTGATGCAAATCATCGACTTTCGATAAAGATTCCCGTTACAAAAGCAGGATTGGAAACAATCAAAAAAGTGAAAGAGGATGATCCGGAGAGAGATATCCTCGGTACACTGATCTATTCTGCCGATCAGGGGATCCTGGCCGCCGCCGCAGGATGTGATTATCTGGCACCCTATGTGAACAGGATGCTGAACAATGCGATCGATCCATTCAAAGCGATCCGTTCCATGCGGACATTCATCGATGCCAGAGGATACAAGACCAAAATCATGGCAGCGAGTTTCAAAAATTCCCAACAAGTCATCGATTCTTTGGAATCGGGCGCTCATACTGCCACGATCCCTCCGGATGTCCTGAACAGTATGCTGAACAAAGATTTGGCATTGCAGGCACTGCAGGTTTTTGAAGCGGATGGACAAGCATTGTTTGGAAAATACGGAGCGTAACCCACCGAACTTGATCACGTGGATTTCACTTACAGAAAAGGCTGCCTCATTGGGGCAGCTTTTTCTGTTGTGCACATCATCAACCGATAAGCAGGACAACAGTGAGTTGACTTCCTGAAAAATTATGATACGATTAGAACCATAACAAATGAACCGAATATTCTTTTTAACCACTAGGGGTGCTTTACCGGCGGAGGACTGTCCGCCAAAAAGCTGAGATCGAAGTAGGACTTTGAGACCCTTAGAACCTGATCTGGTTTGTACCAGCGTAGGGAAGTGGCAGCCTCTTTTGGCTAAGTAAGTCCCTATTATATAAGGAACATACAACCACTTTTTTCCGTTGGGAAGAGAGTGGTTTTTTTGTTTGCAAAAATCAAGAGCGGCCGTCCGGATGGATCGGAATCTGGCGGATGCTCCCAACATATGGAGGGAAAGCAATGACATTTTCAGCAGAAATCCGCCAAGCGGTCGAACCTATCTGGGCGGCCAGCATGGTGCATCCGTTCGTCAAAGGGATCGGGGATGGTAGCTTGCCTTTGGAGAATTTCCGTTTTTACATCCAGCAGGATTCCTATTACCTGACGCGCTTCGCCAAAATTTTGGCGCTCGGCGCAGCCAAAGCACCGGATATCGCGACGACCAACCAGTTTGCCGACTTTGCGAAGCATACATACAGCGCCGAAATCGGTCTGCATGAACAATTTTCGAAAAGGCTGGGCATCACCGCGGAGGAAAAAGAGCTCTTCAAGCCTGCGCCGACCGCTTATGCCTACACTTCCCACCTTTACCGGGCCGGCCACGCGGGACATCTGGGAGACGTCATCGCCGCCGTGCTTCCGTGTTACTGGCTCTATGCCGAAATCGGGGACGCCTTCCAGGACGCTTCGCCTGAAGAACCGATCTATCAGGAATGGATCGCTACCTACGGCGGGAAGGATTTTCAGGACCGGGTGGATGAACAGATCGCGCATCTGGATAAGATCGCCGCAGCCGTTAGCGAAGCCGACCGCGAAAGGATGAAAGAGCATTTCATCATCAGCAGCCAGTACGAATACGCTTTTTGGGAAATGGCCTACCGCATGGAAACGTGGCCGGTACCGTTGGATAAATAAGAGACAACATCAAACACAAAGAGGAGACAGATAAAATGAAAAAAGAATTGAAGCTTACAGATATTTTGGTGACGATCGTCATCGCCATCGCATTCGGGATCGTCTATATCCTGTGGGGGACGGTCTATTACGCAGTGCAGCCGTTGGGTCTGCACCTTGATCAGCTGCTTTACGGCATGTGGTTCATCGCCGGAACCGTCGCCTATTTTATCATCCGCAAACCGGGTGTGGCGCTGTTGGCGGAAATCGCCGCAGCTTCAGGAGAATTCCTGTTGGGTTCGCCTTGGGGTCTGACCGTGCTGCTTTCCGGCGTGGTGCAGGGCTTGTTTGCGGAATTGGTGTTCATGGCCTTCCGCTACAAACGCTTTGATCTGAAGGTTGCCGCTCTGGCTGCCTCGGCGTCTTGCGTGGGATCGCTGCTGGTGGATGCGCTGAACGGCCAGATCGCCGAGTTGGCTCCATGGAACTTGGCGCTTTACCTGTTGGCCCGCTTTGCCGGCTCGATTTTCTTCGCTGGCGTGCTGGCTTATTACCTGGCGGAAGTTTTGGAGGACACCGGCGTGACGAACCTTGTCCGTCCGCTTACGAGTGAAGATTACGCGGATATGGATTAAGGAGGATGGCGAAAATGGCGCAGCAAGCTTATGTCGAGAAACTGAAGCTGAAATTTCCCGGGGATGCCGATTTGTTGTTCAGGGATTTATCCTTTTCAGTCGCTGCCGGCGAGAAAGTGCTACTGCTGGGACCGAGCGGCTGCGGCAAATCCACGCTGCTGCAGGTGTTGAGCGGGCTGATTCCGCAATCGATCGAAGTGCCGCTGAAGGCCGACAAGATCGTTACGCCTGCTTCCTGGGGCTATGTTTTCCAGGATCCGGACAGTCAGTTCTGCATGCCTTACGTCGATGAAGAGCTCGCATTCGTGCTCGAAAATCTGGCGGTTCCGCGCGAGGAGATGGCTGCCCGAATAGACTGCGCGCTTCGACAAGTGGGCTTGGAATTGGCGGACAGCCACATCCCCATCGCGAGCCTGTCGGGCGGGATGAAGCAGCGGCTGGCGATCGCCTCGGTATTGCTTTTGGATCCGGAGGTGCTCTTTTTGGACGAACCTTCCGCCATGCTGGATCCGCAAGGGACGGAGACGATCTGGGAAGTGCTGCAGGAAGTCTGCCGGGACAAAACGGTCGTCATCGTGGAGCACAAAATCGATCATGTGCTCGTATTCGCCGAACGCCTTGTTCTGTTCGATGCAGCCGGCCGTATCATCGCCGATGGGCCGAACGCAGAAATCTTCTCGGCCTATAAGGATGAGATGTTGGAGCAAGGCATTTGGTTTCCGGGCGTATGGGACCGGCATCTGGAAGGAACGCCGTTGCAAAGGGAGCACGATTCTTTTGGGTTGCAGTCTCCGCTATTGGAACTGCGCGATTTCAAAGGCTTCCGCAATGGGGAAACAAAAATCAGCGGAGTCGAGCTGGCGGCCTACCCTGGCGAATGGGTCATTATCCACGGTCAGAACGGCGCTGGGAAAAGCACCTTCCTCCATGCGGTCATGCAGTTCATCAAAACGAGCGGCCGCTGTGAGCTGGAGGGCAGGCCGATCAAAAAAGTGAAGAAGCTGGCGGAGCGGATGGCTTTCGTCTTCCAGAATCCGGAGTACCAGTTCGTTGCGAACACGGTTTATGAAGAGATGGCCTACTCGCTCCGGCTGGACGGGAAAGGCCAAGCCGAAATCGACCGGCTTGTGGAGGAATATCTGGAGCTCTTCCAGTTGAGCGGACAGCGGGAGAAAAATCCTTTCCAACTTTCGATGGGGCAGAAGCGCCGTCTGAGCGTAGCGGCGACGATCATCCAAGGCCAGCAGCTAATCCTTTTGGATGAACCGACTTTCGGATTGGATTCCAAAAACACCTTCGCCTTGTTGGGGTTTTTGGAGAATTACCGCAAAAAAGGCGCTGTCATCCTGATGGTGACGCACGATGAAGTGATCGCCCGGAATTACGGGACGGCATTTTGGCAAGTTGTTGACGGCGAAATCCGCGAAACCAAGGGATCGGCTATGGACAGGCGGACCGCAGTCTCCGCCGATCTGCGGCTGGAAGGGGGGCTCTGCGGATGAGGGAATGGGAAATGGTCAAAGAAACCTGGCTTCACCGGGTCAATCCCAGCCTGAAATTGGCCGTGGCGCTGCTGACATGCATCGTTGTGCTGTTTGTCCGTAATCTTGAGTTGATGGCATTCATCGGCAGCGGGCTTTTGCTCCTGTTCCTGCTGTTTACGGGGCAGCCGCTGAAGCGGATCTTGTTGCTGCTGATCCCGTTCTGTGCGATTTTCGTATCGACAGCCAGCGCCATGATCCTGTTCGGGAACGGACAAACGCTTTGGTTCGAATGGGGATTGATCCGCATCACCGAAGAAAGTTTCCTGCGGGGCATGCTGATCGGCTTGCGCGCATTGGTCTTCGCCGTGCTTGGCTTGACCTTCGCCTTGACGACCCGGCCAGTCAATTTATTCTATTCGTTGATGCAGCAGCTGCGGATGGATCCTAATTACGCGTACAGCTTCATGGCGGCGCTGCGCTTGATCCCGATCATGACGGAGGAATTCGAAACGATCCGCAATGCCCGCAAGGTGCGCGGCGGCGAAAGGGTGAAGGGGCTGAAGGGCATCCTCTTCAAGATGAAAGTCTACACCATCCCGCTGCTTTCCGGCAGCATCCGCCGCGCGCATCGCATCGCTGTGGCGATGGAAGCGAAACGGTTTTCCGGCAAGGAAGGTCGGACCTACTATTATGATATCGGCTTTTCCGGGAATGATCTCGTTTTCCTGGCATATATGGCGCTGCTTGCAGTCATGGTCTACGGCGCGAAGGGGTTTTTCTGAAATTACAAGGAATGGATGCTCTGAACAAAATGCCAAAAAGACTTTGGCGGCGAGAACCACCTACAGTTGCGTGATCTCTCGACAATCCGCGGTACCGTCCTGGGCGGATGCCCGACAAAAGGACGCTCGGTCAGGTTTGTTGTGGTTTCCTGTGATCGTTTAGTCGACAGATGCGCGCTCTCTCGGGTTTCCGTTCTGCGAATGCAAAGAAATACCAGACAGAGGGGCGGTCTCGAAACGAGACCGCCCCTCTGTCTGGTATTTTCGTATTGCCATGGTGAGCTGTTATTCTGCTTGGCAGGATTGATCGCGGACGCCGTTCTTGCCGTCATTTTCTGCATCGGCTGCACCGTATTGGTTGCCGTCGCCGTCAGTCTCGCCCGTGGCATTTTGATTGCCGTCCTGCTTGGCTTGCATGCCAGTTCCGTCGCATGTTCCGCTTTTCTCGCGGGCGCGTTTCATGGCTGCCTCTTCATTACCTTGTTTTTTTGCGCCTTCGTTTGTGCATTCGCCTGACTTGATCTGCTCTTGGTTCATGGTTCCGTTCTGGGCTGCTGTGTCGCTCGCTGCCAGTACCGGCGCGGCCCCTCCAACAAATAAGCCTGCAACGGATAGGATAGTCATGATTCTTGTCTTGTTCATTTTTGTTTCCTCCTGGAATGTTTTTTTGTTATTTATTTCTTGAACATAGAATAATCAAAAAGTATGGCAGAAGCGTGTTTTTAATGGCACGTTTGTATGGTATTATCGGGGTGAAAACATAATCTTGCCATATTTTTCCAGTATGATTTCCATGAGGAGTGATTACGATGGTAAAGCTATTGATTGCGGATGACAATAAACAGATCACGGCCATCCTGAAGGAGTACGCAGAAAAGGATGGCTACGAAACGGCTGTCGCCTATGATGGCGAGAAGGCACTGCAGGCATTCGGGAAAGGCAAATTCGACTTGATTCTGTTGGATGTGATGATGCCGAAAAAGGATGGCTTCGAAGTGTGCAGGGAAATCCGGAAAGTTTCCTCGGTCCCCATCATCATGGTGACCGCCAGAGGGGAAGATTTTGAACGGATCATGGGTTTGGATATCGGAGCGGACGACTACATCGTCAAGCCGTTTTCGCCGGGCGAAGTGATGGCGCGCATCCGGGCGATCCTGCGGCGGTTGGATCAGACACCGGACAATAAGGACCATCATAAACTTTACGTCCATGAAAATCTGGAGATCCGGTTGGACGAGTTTATCGTAAAGGTCGCCGGTCACCAAGTCCATCTCACGAAAAAAGAGATCGAGCTGCTTTGGATTTTGGCGACGAACAAAAACAAGGTTTTCAGCCGCGACAATTTGTTGGACAGCGTCTGGGGCTACGACTATTTCGGCGATAATCGGACAGTCGATTCGCACATCAAACGCCTGCGGGCAAAAATCGACCAGATTCCCCATCCGGCTTGGGACATCAAAACGGTGTGGGGAGTCGGTTATAAATTTGAGGTAGAAACTGATGAAATATAAGATCACCCGCAAGCTGGTCCTCTATTTCGCATCCGTCATCCTGTTGTTCTCCGTGGTGGTCGGAGGGGCATTCCTGTTGCTGTTCACCCGGCATACCGAAGAAATCTACCGGGCGGGTATGCAGGAGCGGGCCGAGGCGATCGCTGCTGGCGTCGCGGATTATCTGGAAGGCGGGAGTCCCGCTTTAGATGAGGGCGCACTCACTGTGAATGGTAATGATGCCGGAAAGCAGGCAGGTAATCCCCTGGTCGCGCAATCCGGCGCAACTGGGGCGACCGGACGCAATAATGTGAACGGATACAACGCCTATATCACAGCCATTCAGGATATCGCGATGGGCGAGGTGTGGATCGTCGATCAATCCGCAGAGACGATCAGTGTCGGGACCGGCAAAAAAGAGATCACCTATGCGGAACTACCAGGCGCTGCGCTGGCGCTTGTCGATGAGGTATTCGAAGGCGAAGTCGCCTTCAGCGAAGGCTTCAGCCCATTATTGGAGGATACCTCCATCACGGTCGGGGCACCGGTGCTCTCCTCAGAAGGGGAGGTCATTGCTGCGGTCCTTTTGCACGACTATATCGCAAACATGCAGACTGCCGTGCGCTCGGGGCTGTCGACCTTGGGGATCAGTGCAGCGGTGGCCTTGATCGCAGCCATCGGGATAGCGGTCCTGTTGGCGAAACGCTTCATCCAGCCGCTGAAAAGGATGGAAGAAACGACACAGCAGTTGGCGGACAACCATTACGAAGCTCAGACAGGCATCATCCAAGATGATGAAATGGGTTCGCTTGCGGCTAATATCGATATTCTGGCGGATAAGTTGGCGGAAGCCGCGCAAGAGAGCGCCAAACTGGATAAGATGCGCAAGGATTTCATCACGAGCATCTCCCATGAATTGCGCACGCCGGTCACGGTCATCCGCGGTTCATTGGAGGCCTTGAACGATCATGTGGTCGAGGATCCCTCCAAAATCGATGAATACCACCAGCAGATGTTGACCGAAAGCATCCATCTGGAGCGGATGATCAATGATCTGCTGGAACTGTCACGGCTGCAGAATCCGGACTATCAAATGGAGATGAGCTCCTTGAATTTTGTGGATGTCGTGGAGAACGCCATCCGATCAGTCCGCTATATCGCCAGGGAAAAGGGGATTACGCTGACTTTCTCGAAAGAGCCACTGGCGTTTATGCTGATGGGGGACTATACCCGGCTGCGGCAGATGCTGCTCGCCGTGATGGAAAATGCCGTCAAATTTTCTGCCGAAAAGAGCGAAATCCGGATCACTTTGACTGGCTCAGGTGAAGGCTGCCGATTGGCTGTCACCGACAACGGGCCGGGGATTCCGGAAAAGGATCAACCGTACATCTTTGAAAAGTTCTTCAAATCAAATGAAGAAAGTAACAAGCAAGGCACCGGTCTGGGTTTGGCTGTCGCCAAGCAGATAGCCAATCGACATGGCATCGTTTTGTCGGTCGAAAGCATACCTGGAAAAGGATCCACCTTTCTTTTTGACCTGAAACAATAAAAAATCAGCTGCAGTGTTTATACAGACGGCGGCTGATTTTTTTATTTGATATCGGCAATTCTTTCGGGTTCCCATTGCATATGGTCATAGACATGGCTGCTCAAAATCCGCTCGGAAACGGTCCGGAAGCCGACTTTTTCATAGAGTTTTTTTGCCTGCAGATTGTCCTTGTCGCAATTCAGGCCGATGACGGTTTCGCCCGCGGCTGTGGCGAGTGTCGGCAGTGCCTGCAGCAATTGGTGGGCGACACCTTTTCCGCGCGCTGCCTGCTTCGTCACGATGGAATCCAGATACCATTCTCCGGCAAACGTTTCGCTGTCGGGGAAAAGTCTGGGCCCAGTGATCTGCATTTCCTCAAAAGCGGTCCGGAGTGCGGCATCGATGATCGGTTCTGAGGCTCCCGGATAGCCGAAGCAACAGCCGAGTATTTCCCCCTCTTCTTCGTAGACGAGGCCGTTGCGGTAGCTGAACCGGTAGACGTCCTCGTGCATCGCCCGGACTACCGCGGCTTTCAGGACATCCGGATCCAAGAGATCAAGCAGCGGCAATTCCATATCAACGAAAATCTCGTGGATCAGATCATACAGTTCCGGGCAGTCCTCTTTTTGTGCTTTGCGTATCATTCGTATCGTTCCTTTCAGGTTTATTAACTACAGTATAGCATTGTCCACTGCATGTCCGCAGACCGCGCGAGGCGGCAGAGTATTTGCGGGCATTGGAGGAACAAAAAGAAGAAGCCGCATAAGCAACGGCTTCTTCTTTTTGTTGTATTATTGGTTTCCTTGACGGCGGTATTGTGAAGGCGTGCAGTTCGATAATTCCCGGAATGTTTTCGAGAAGTGCGACGGTGACTGGAAGCCGACCAAGTGCGCGATATCGGCGATTGCGATATTGGTGTTGCGCAACATTTTTTGCGCTTCGTCGATACGGATATGGATCAAGTAGTCGATCGGCGACATGCCGACTTCCTGCTTGAAGATCCGGATTAGGTAGAACTTATTGATGTGGACCAGATCCACCAAGTCATCCAAAGTGATGTTCTTGTGGTAATTCACTTTCATGTAATTCTTGACCGTTTGGATTTCTTTGTGGTTCTTTTTGTTCAGTGAATTGCGGATCGAGAATTCTTCCAGACGCAACAAGTGGATCAGGATGATCTCGACGAAGCGTTTGCTGACCTCTTCGTAGCCTTGGTTGCGTGTGCTCATTTCATCCAGCAATAAATTCAGGAAAGTTGCGGTTTCTTTTTCACCGTCGTTATGGCGGTAATAAGAGAAGTCGCTCTCTGCATCCCCGATTTTTGAGAACTCAAGTCCGTGAATGCCTATTTCGATGATTTCTGCAGCTTTATCTCCTGTCAGGTCCCAATAGTACTCTACATTCGGATTCAATAAGATCAGCTGATCTTTTGAGAGTTTTTCCGTCGTTTCTCTCATGATTAAAGAAACATCCCCAGATGTAACGTAGAAAAGTTTAACATAAGGAAATTTTTGGTAGTTAGTAGGTTGGGCCGATGTGATTGTATTCTTTTCAGCGAGTACAATCTTCAAGGAGAGGTTTTTTATGTTGGACATGGTATACATAGTAATCCTCCTAACGTGATATATCTGATAGCAACGGTTCGACAATTTGAAAATTAATTGACTCAAATTCCATATTATCCGAACGAGCCAATAACAATAATAATATACTATTTTTTTGGTTTGTCTAGTATATTTTATAAAAATATAAAAATTTAATCCTTGTCATAAAAAGGCTTATTTGTAATGTGTGTGTAATTTAATCTGACATGTACAAACTGGTTGCTAAAAATGATAAGTTTATTGCAGAAAGTATGTTGACGTTAACGAATCCAATTTACTGATGCGGCACAGGGGGTAAATATTTTGCCATTAAAGCATATGGAGTGAGGAATCAACGTTGCTCCTCCCAAACGAGGCCGATTTCAAAAAGTCTCCGGCTAAAGGAGATGCTGTCCATTTTTGGCAGGCAATTTAATGGTTGCTGTAACATGAATTTTAGTTCCCGAGATAACCAGATAGTTTTTCGAAAAAAATCGACAGAAAAGCTATTTTTGTTCATTAACAATAGAGTCTGAGTCAAAATAGCTATAGTGATTTACAATTTAAAATCTATTTAGCGGCAGTTGTGTTGCTGCGTTTGGATTTAGAAACACAATATAACTGATATAAAAATATTTGTTTTTTTGGATGCTGACATTTCTACTCTCAAAAAGGGATGGCGTATAGTGAGCGACGAGGCCTTACTTTCGGAAAGTCCTTGTACATTGGGAATGTTTCGGCAATATGGCATGTTTGTACATAGATATGACGAACGTCATTTCATGTATAGTATAGCACCTACGCGCGAAAACGTCATTAATAACCGAACATTTTTATATCAACTGAACGAAATTTGTGTAAATTTCAATAAATACTATGTAGGATGTTTGTTTCAGCTTTCAGGTAATCTAACAATTTTCATTACTTGGCAGCCGCGCTTAACCAGTTAACAAGCTTTCTTCGTTCATTTTGCAAGCAATATGGTAAAATGGATTTAGAATTGTAAGGGATTACGGTCCGGAGGTGCGGAAAATGAAAGGTGATTACGCTCTGTTTTTTGAGTATTATTACGCGGTTTATGACTATTTACTGGCGTGCAAAGTCCCAGTTAGCGAACATACGTTGCATGATTTCCTGCATACGCAAGAATATTATCGATTATCCCATGAGACGCAACGTTTCGCGAAGCGGTTTGCGGATGAGGTCATTTCAGTGGATCGGTT
This sequence comes from Trichococcus sp., assembly GCA_030153215.1. Classification (GTDB taxonomy): domain Bacteria; phylum Bacillota; class Bacilli; order Lactobacillales; family Aerococcaceae; genus Trichococcus. Next base: position 10,731 of record JASKKA010000011.1, on the reverse strand, counting down.
GTTGCTGGATGAACAGGAAGCGCATGAATGGTATCTCTTCTATTACAAACAGAATTTTCCGGCTGGATACCCTTTCAATCATGCGAACCTGGAATTCATAGAAGGGGAATATGAATTGAAGGAGTTTTCGCCGATAATCGGTCCTCTAGGGCATCAGCCCTTACATGCGGGAATTTTGAGGAAAAGAGTGAATGAAGACTATCTTATTTTCCCCTATTTCAGGAATCAAGCGAAGTTGTCGCACCTCTTTCTAAGGCCTATTGTAAATAAATTAATGACAGAAAACAAATATAACGTCAGAAAATCGATTGAACTCGTCCAACTGTTTGAAGTTGAAGCGGTCGGATCGGGTTGGGAGTCGGCAAGAATCAAAGCCCAAATGGAAGAAGTGTTACAGCAACAGCTACGTTATCGCGCCAGTTATTCCGACATAAAAAAATTGTGGCTGCAGATGATTTTCATCAGTTTCCGCTACGAAAAGGACGAGGCAAGCTATATCCAGTGGGAGCAGTATGACTATGCGGATACAGTCCGGAAATTGGAGAATTTTGCGGCGGTTTTGGATGGAAATCCGGATATCCAGTTGACTGCCGAAGAAGGCGCCTTGCTGAAATGGGTCCGTTTCGTCGTTTTTCGCTCCCGCGGTATGCATGACAGGGCTAAAGAAGAGGCACATAAGTTGTTGGACCGTGAAGAATTGGTTGTAGGAGCAAGCCGACAGCCCTTGTACGCCAAGTTGGACATTGTGCCTGTCAACGACACCTACAAGGAGTTGGTTGTCCGCAAACTGTCGATTGATTTTCGGGATATTTTGGTTTCCTATTTATTGGATAGTTTTATTGCTGAACGGAAATATGAAGCAGCCTTCTTCCTGCTGCAGCAATCCGATCCTTACTTCAAGCATTTCATCCCCCAGTATTACCGTAGCGCCAACCGCAATAAATGGATACCTGGGGAAGAAGAAGTTTCCACAGAACAGCTTTTCCGGGAACAGTTCCAACGGGTGCGCATCGTTTTGGGGGATCATTGGGTCGATGCATTGCATAAAGAGATTGAGGAGGAAATGCAGGCAGGTATTACTCTGAAGCAGGATGCGTTTGATTGGCTGTTGCGCTACCTGTATAATGTGATGAGCATTTTTCATGAAATGCAGGAAAATGAGTTGGCCGATCAGATGAACGCTTTTTATGCGCAAATCCGACTTGCAGAATGAACCAAAAGAAGCAACCGGACTTTGAGTCGGTTGCTTCTTTTGGGTTCTTGTAGTTGAACTCTGAATTGCAGGGGATTCCGCCTAAGCTGACATTACGTCACGGCCAAAAAGCGGCCGTTCTCGTAATATCCTCTTAGTGCTCGATTTCTAGAGTGGGATTTGTCATGGCTCTTGCGATTTTAATCGTGTCTTAGGGCTTCTACCGGGTCGAGGCGGGCTGCTTTTTGGGCAGGCATCAGGCCGGCGACCATGCTGATGATCACGCTAGTGACGATGCCGAATACCGCAAAGGCCGGTGTCATATTCAGGATGGCCGTGTCAAACAGATTCTCCACAATAATATTTCCGACAATGGTGATGAGGTAGGCGATGCCTACGCCCAACAAGCCGCTGAACAGACCAATCAGGAAGGACTCGGAAACGAAGATGCGGCGGATGTCCTTCTTACGTCCACCGATCGCTTTGATGACGCCAATTTCCTGGGTACGTTCCACAACACTGATGTAGAGTACCGTCAAAATCATGATAGCGGACACGAACAAGGAGATGCCAGCGACTCCGGAAAGGATGTAAGTGAAGATATCCAGCATCTGGGTGAAAGTGGAGGCCAGGGCATCCGCTGATGAACCGCGATAACCCAAAGCGGCAACTTCGTCTTTGATGGCTTGGGTGTTGTCAGGATCATCGGAAACCAGGTAGACCACGTTCGGTTCCACTTCCAGATTATTCTCTGCGGTCAAGGTTTCGAAGGAATCGGCTGACATGTAGACAGATTCGAAGGCGCCGATAGCCTGGCCGGCTGAATAGATGCCGCTGATGACATAATTTTTTTCCAGCGATTCACCGTCTACGGTAACGTCCAGGGTCACTTCTTTTCCGATGGCTTCTTCCGCAGTTCCGGCCATCTGATTGGCGACACCTTCTGTAATCAGGATTTCGCCTTCTTCAGGGAACGCCCCATACAGGATGTTCGAATCGGTCATGCCCGAGGTTGTCCCGAAGTTCATGAAGGCATATTTTTCCCCTTCATAGATGACATTGTCGCTGCCGATCGTAAGCGAAGAGTAGGCGAGATTGACTTCAGCCACATGCGGGATGTTCCGCAATTCTTCGAGATTCTCTTCTCCGAACGGATCCGACTGGGTCACCCCGGCTGGAGGACCGGACGGCGCGGAACCGGCAGGAATCTCAGCGCCGGCGGGAGTCATGATCATCATCGAGGAATCGGCGTTTTCGCTACTGTTGTTCGTTTCGATGACGATTGGCATCCGCACTTCGCTGACGAGCGGATTGACGTTGGCGTTCATTGTTTCGGTCAAATAATCATTGACGCCTTCGCCGAGGGATAGCATCACAATGATGCTCATGATGCCGATGCTGCCGCCAAGAGCGATCAGGATGTTACGGGCCAACTTTTCTTTCATATTAAGAAGGGCCAAGCGGATTGCCGCCAAAAAAGTGAGATTTTTGCTCTTGCTTTTTTGCTGCAGCCCGAATGCGTTGTCGTGCAGTGCGAGCTCTCCTTGACGGATGTCACCGATGATTTTCCCGTCATCGATCGTAACGACGCGGGTGGAACGGGCCGCGACCTTTTCCGAGTGGGTAACCATGATGACGAGTTTGCCGGTTTTGGCGATGTCTTGGATGATGTCCAGTACCTGATCGGTTGTCTGTGAGTCCAAAGCGCCGGTAGGTTCATCTGCGATGATGATATCCGGATCATTTACCAACGCACGGGCGATGGCCACACGCTGTTTTTGCCCGCCGGAAAGCTGGCTGGGTTTCTTTTTGTACTGGGCTTCAAGTCCGAGTTGTTTCAATACTTCTCTCGCTCTGGCTATCCGTGTTTTTTTATCGACATTCGACAACGTCATCGCCAACGTGACGTTATCCAGCACGCTGAGGTGGGAAACTAGGTTGAAACTCTGGAAAACGAAGCCGATCTTCTCTTTGTGGTAATTCACGAAATCCTTTTCCCTGAATGTGCTCATGTTTTGTCCGTCAATGGTTATTTCGCCAGAGAACTGGCTGTCCAGACCGCCCAATAGGTTCATCAAGGTCGACTTGCCACTGCCGGATTCGCCGACGATTGAGACCAACTCGCCCTTGTCCAAGGAAAGGTTGACGTCCTTCAGTGCCTGGAAATCTTCCGCGCCGCTGATCGGGTAAAATTTATTCAGATTTTTTAGTTCGACAAAAGCCATAGTGATGGGATGCCTCCTTATTATTTTGAAGAATGACGATGAGTGAGTATTTACTCACTGTGTGATTAGTCCAGTATAGCGATTCGGGAACGGGCTGTCAATGCTATTGCTTGTCGGGTTTCAGTCCTTTGACGATCTGCTGGGTCAGATAGACGATCTCGGCTTCTTTATCGCGCTCCGCATCTGTGAAAAGGACGTAATGGGTCAGGTGGTTGCCGAACAGGACGCTCATGATGAACTGCCAAATGATGGGATTCGGCCAGTCGACGATTTCATTTTTTTCTTTATAGCCGTCGAGAATCGCGTAAATGCCTTCTATCAAGTCTTTTGGGATCATGGTGATGAATTCTTGGCAGCGCTGTTTGTCATACATCATTTCGCTGATGAAGATTTTGCCGGATTGAAAATGTTCTTCAGGCATCATAACGTCCTTGCGAACGATGAATTCCACGAACCGCTCGAACGGCGCATTCTCGGCAGAATTGCGGAACTGCCGCACTTGGGTGAGCGCTTCGGCAGAAATGATATCGCGGAGAATCGGGAAAATCGTAGCGTAAAGCAAGTTTTCCTTGGTCCCGAAGTGCTTGTAGATGGTTCCTTCGGCAACGTTGGCCGCTTTTGCGATATCCTTTGTGCTGGTGTTGGAAAATCCTTGCGTCGAGAAAAGCACTACGCAGGCATCCAATATGTCTTGCATCTTGGGGGACAAACCCTCTTTGCTGCGAATTTTTTGTTTTAAAGCTTCCACAAACTTTTCCATTGAACGTATGCTCCTCTTGGGTGATGTTGCTTCCATAGTACTCGGACCGACCGATTAATGCAAGCCGGCGCTATGGTTTGCGCTCTTCCGCGAAATACTTGTGATAAACTGCTGAAAAGATGCTAAGATGAAAGTATGATGAGAACTGGAGGGGAAAAGATGCATAAAAATAAACTTGTTGTGGTGGGTGTGGGTCACGTAGGTTCGTACGTGTTGGCAGATGCGATGAAATTGAGGCTCTTTGCGGAAATCGCCACAATCGATATTCTGGAAAATGTCGCCCATGGGGAAGCGTTGGACCAGGCGCATGCGACCGCTTTGACCTATATGTCGAATGTGGATGTGCATGCCGGGGACTACTCCGATTGCGCGGATGCGGATGTGATCATCATCGCTGCTGGCCCAAGTGTCCTGAAGGATGAAAACAATCCGAATGCCATTCCGGATCGCGCCTCTCTGACCGGGAAAAATGCGGCGGTCATCCGTGAAGTGATGGCGGGAATCACCAAATACACAAAAGAAGCGATCATCATCCTGATCACGAATCCGTTGGACACGGTAACCTATATCGCGGCCAGCGAATTCGACTATCCGGAAGGCCGGATCTTCGGGACCGGTACGATGCTGGACTCGGCCCGTCTGCGGAAAGTGATTGCGCAACAGTATGGAGTGGATCCCAAGAGCGTGACCGGCTACATGATGGGCGAACACGGATTCACTGCCTTCCCGGTGGTGAGCCGCTTGGCCATCAATGGCATCCGTTATGATGAGTTCGCAGCCCATTTCCCGGAAGCGGAGACGTTGGATCCCGAAGCGATCGGAGTAGCCGTCGTACAGGTAGCCTATGATGTCCTGAATGGGAAAGGCTGGACGAACGCCGGGGTTGCGCAGTCCGCCATCACTTTGGCACAGGCAGTTTTGTTGGATGAGAAAAGCGTTCATCCCGTCTGTACGATCTTGCGCGGCCAGTACGGCCATGACGGGGATGTGGCTTTGAGTATGCCTTGCCTGATTGGCCGAAACGGTGTGGAAAAACAATTCGACATCGCGTTGGACGAGTGGGAAACCGCCAAACTGAATGCCTCGATCGACTACATTCAGTTGGCGATGAAGGATGCGAAGACCGGTCCGTTCAAAGATTAAGCAAGAGGGGCTGTCTCACATAGAGATAGCCCAATTTGTGTCAAAAAAAATCAGAAAACTGTTCAGATTCTTGCAGCATAAGGAAAAATCCCGTACATGGTGAGTGAACCGACTTGCGGTATTTTGCTCTCCTCCGGCTAGGCGACTCCGTCTGCTTTGCACCGTTTTAGTAGAAGGTGTTTTTTTGAGTGCGCGTACCTTAAAAGCATCGCAAAATTTGACAAAGGCGCTCTTGGATATCCATAATTAAGATAAGCAAACTGTACAGTTTCATCAGGAACAAATAGAACTGCCGCGGGTGCAAAGGATAGGTGCAGGAAGGGGGAAGGTCTCAAAAAGAGGATGCTATCCGATCATCCGAATGCCTGAAGGGAGTGGCAAAAATGAAAATCAAAGACGCATTTTGGAAAGCCTACAAAGGAATGGGGCGTTCCATCAGTCGTTATCCACTGACCGTGCTTTTTTTGATCGCGGTCGCAGTGTTGAACAGCTTCATGATCGAAAACCCGCGCGAGGATTATGCCCGGTATCTGTTCACTTTCTTGGTCGGGGCCATGCTGAGCATCGTCGGCCAAATGGTTTATGAACGTTTCTTTACGCAACTGAATACCCGTTATCTGCTGATGGGCGGATCCGCATTGCTTACCGCCGGCTATTACTTCGCGGTCGGGCCACAAACGCAGTACAATATAGCGATCAGTGTAAAAACGGGTGTGGCACTGTTCGCTCTCATGATCGCATTTATTTGGATACCTTCGATCAAAAATATCAAAGTGCCTTTCCACCGCAGTTTTTTGTCGGCTCTGAAAGCCTTCTTTACGACAGTGCTTTTTTCAGCCGTATTGACAGCCGGTATCAGCGCCATTTTTTATGCTACGGATTACCTTCTCTTCAATGTCGATTACAAGATTCTGATGCATCTGATGAATATCGTCGCATCATTGTTCGCGCCGATCTATTTCTTGTCGATGACGCCGCTCTATCCGGGCAAGCGCGAAGAAATGATTCCGGATGAGGCATGGGCGAAGCGAGGGGAAACGCTGGACCGCCAATTTATGGTGCCGCGCTTCCTGGAGGTCCTGATTTCCTACATCATCATCCCGTTGACAGCCATCTACACGCTGATCCTTGTGGTCTATGTTGTCCGGAACATCGCAGGGGAATTCTGGACAGACAACCTGATGGAGCCGCTGCTTGTTTCCTATGCGATCATCGTCATCATCGTCTATATCCTTGCCTGCAATCTCGATAATAAATTCGCCGACCTGTTCCGCAAGATTTTCCCTAAAATCCTGATTCCAATCGTCGTCTTCCAGACTATTGCTTCCTTCCTGAAAATCAGGGAGATGGGCGTGACGCATGGCCGCTATTACGTCATCCTGTTCGGCATCTTCGCGACGATAGCCGGCGTAATCTTCAGTTTCATGAAACCGAAGCACAATGGACTAATCGCCATCGCGCTGCTGGTTCTGTCGGCAATTTCCATCATTCCGCCGATTGATGCCTTTACCGTCAGCAAGAACAACCAAATCAGCTTTTTGGAAAAGAAACTGATGGAAAACGACATGTTGGTGGATGATGCAATCGTGCCGAAAAGTGACGTTTCCCTCAGCGATAAGATTGTCATCACCAAGCTCGCTTCCTACATCGACAATATGGGCTACAATAAAGAGGTAGCCTATCTGCCGAATGACTTCAATGTCTACAGTGACTTCAGCGATACCTACGGATTTGACATGACCTATTCCGAAACGGAGTATCCGCAGGGCGAAGGGGAATTCGTCTACCTGAATTGGGAGGCCAATCCGGTCGTCGGAATTGCCGGTTTCGATGTCATGCTCCATCAGTATCTCTACTACTCCGAAGTCGAAACGAGCACCGGCGAAACGACTGATTTTGAAGCGGACGGTCAACAATACCAATTGGAAAAAAGACTGGATGGTTCGTATTACGTCCTGGTTCTGAAGGACGCAGCAGGTGAAGAACTGCTTGCCTACAATACGGAAGAACTGTACGACACCATTTTTGAGAAATCAACAACATCGGGCTTTGATAAAGGGAACCTGACAGTCGAAGATGCCACAATAACCACTGAAAATGACCGCATCAGAATGACGATTTTGGTCAATTCCCTGGAACGCATGCCGGATTTCGTCGGTGGAGATCTCTACCTCTTCATTGAATTCAAGTAAGTCTTGCGGAAAGAATGCTTTCGAAGTCCTGGCTGCGCCGTATGTGCGCTGCCGGGACTTATTTTTTTGCGCAAATGGACATGTAAGGAATGTTGACGCGGAACAACTGCGGTTGGATAAGGATTCGGCGTTGTGGCTTGACGACGTGTGAGGTTTTGTGACCTGATTTGTTATGGCAAATTAGACATCAGCCCAAAAACCCCTTATAGTTAGTTGCATAATTGAATTGCACCCGAAAACGAGGTGTTGATCCGACTTTTGTGTAATTAAATCTTACGCAAATGGGAAGGGAGAGATAACATGGTGTACGGTATGGAGATTGAAGGAAACAAAAAAATATATGATTTCGAATCGGTCATCAGCAGAAAAGGCAAAGGTTCTGTCAAGTGGGATCAGATGCGGCAATGGATGCCGGATGTGGCGGATGATGTGGTGCCGCTTACGGTGGCGGACATGGAATTCCGGACTGCACCTGAAATCACTAAAGGGCTGCAGGCGTATTTGGAAGACAACGTATTGGGGTATAGTATTCCTACTGAAGACTACTACCAAGCAGTGATTGACTGGCAAAAGCGTCGGCACAATTTTGAACTGGAGAAGGAATGGATCCTGACCAGTCCGGGTGTTGTCTCAGCGCTTTATGCGGCGGTCAGGGCTTATACCCAGCCCGGTGAGGGAGTCGTCGTCATGACGCCGGTCTATTATCCTTTCTTTGAGGCCATCGAAAAAGCAGGACGGAAAGTCGTTCGGAATCCGCTCTTGAATCGTGCGGACGATTATACGATCGATTTCAAAGGGCTGGAACATCTCTGCCGCAAGAAAGAGAACAAGCTGATCATTTTCTGCAGCCCGCATAATCCGGTCGGAAGGGTGTGGACGGAAGAAGAGTTGGCGCGTTTGGCGGATATCGTCATTCGCTATGACATGATCATCATCGCGGATGAAATCCATCACGATCTGATCATGCCTGGTTACGAACATAAAGTTTTCCAGACGCTTTCCCACGCAGTGGCGGAAAGGACGATCACCTGCACTTCACCCTCCAAAACATTCAATCTGGCTGGGCTGTGCACTTCCAATATCATCATCAAAAATGTGGCTTTGCGCAAGAAATTATCTGATGCGCTCGGAAGTGTCTCCTGCGGCATGGTCGGGACGTTGGGTTTGGAAGGATGCCGGATCGCCTACAATGAAGCGGAACAGTGGCTTGATCATCTGATTCCGGTTATCGACAGGAACCAGCATCTGGTGCGTGACTTCTTCGCCGCGAATTTCCCCAAAATAACCGCACCCTTGGCTGAGGGGACGTATCTGCAATGGGTGAACTTCAAAGGGCTGGGATTGTCGGCGGAAGAACTGGAACGGTTCATGCGCGAGGAAGCGCAATTCTTTACCGATGAAGGCTACATCTTCGGGGAAGAGGGTGAAGGCTACGAACGCATCAATCTGGCGGCGCCTACCAAAGTCATCGAAGACGCACTGAACCGTCTAGGGGAAGCTTTATACAGAACGCAGGCAAATAATTGAGACTATGTGACGGAACGCAGACAGTTGTGCGTTCCGTATTTTTTTGCGTGGAAATCATCCCAGGCCGATCAACTCTGTGATATGATGGGTGTACTGTTTTGATCAAATAAGGGAAGGTGTGGGGTTGTGTCGAAAGGAAAAGGGAAAGTGATGCTGTCGATGCTGATATTCGGGACAATCAGCATCTTCGTCAAAAATATCGATTTGGCTTCCAATCAGGTCGCCTTCTTCCGGGGCGCTTTGGGGAGTCTGTTCCTCTGGGGAACATTGTGGGTGCGCAAGGAAAGAATCCCTTTGGCTCTGGTCAGAAAAAACGCAAAATTCCTGTTGTTGTCGGGTTTTGCGGTCGGCATGAACTGGATCTTGCTGTTTGAGGCGTTCCGTTATACGACGGTTTCGAATGCGACATTGAGCTATTATTTCCAGCCGATTTTCATGACGTTGTTGGCGCCGTTCGTCTTCAAGGAATCATTGACTGCGAAGAAGATCGCTTGCGTCCTGTTGGCGATGCTAGGGATGTTCCTGATCATCGGCGTGAGCCCGAATGCGGGGGATTACAATCATCCGGTCGGGATCGGATTCGGATTGGCTGCAGCATTTTTCTATGCGGTAGCGATTATGTCCAACAAAAAAATCGCGGGTCTTGGCGGGATCCCTTTGACTGCTTTGACGCTCGTTATCGCAACCGGAATCCTGACACCATATGTCGCTCTGACTTCAGGTTTTGGATTGGGCCAATTGACGGGGGGCTCCATCATCAGCCTGCTGGTTTTGGGCATCATCCACACGGGGATCGCATATGTGCTGATGTTTGCGGGCGCTCAGGCGGTTGAGAGCCAGACATTCGCTGTGCTCAGCTATGTGGATCCGGTGACGGCGATCGCGGTTTCGGCGCTGTTTCTGAAAGAGGACCTGTCGCCGATGCAATTGGCGGGTGGCGTGCTGATCCTGGCAGCGGCCTTCCTGAACGAGTTTCTGGGCAACCGGGAGAAACAGATAACGGTCATCGAAGAGTAACGGGATGATTCCGAATGCCTTACCTGTGCAGCCGCAGTTGCCGGCTTTTCCGCTCGCCCGCTCGCTCATCGGAAGAGGCGACGGAAAAGTGTGCGCAGCTCCGATGAAGGAGCCGCCACCGGAGGACGCCGGTAATAATCAGCCTGAACTCCGATGAAGCCACTCTTGTCGGAGAACGCAATCGGAATGCATCCTGAACTGCGGCGAAGCCTCCGTTCGCCGGAGAAGAACACGCAGCTACCGGCATGCTTTATCCGCAAGGGGCTTCGGTTGTGCTTCTTCACCATTTCCTGTAAGCTTGAACTAACCGCAACAGGAAACTTTTTGAGCACAGGGATTAAGGAGGATACGCGTATGGGTCTATTTGGATTTCTCTCGGTTTTGAATCTCGCGCTCTATATTGGAGGCATTGTTTTTGTCATTTATGTCATCCTTCAATTTCTGAAACTCGGCAGAGAGAGGAACGACCAATTGCAACAAATACTGGAAGAACTCAGGGATAAAGATTCCGATATCAGATGAGTCCAGAAATAAGAAATGCTGAACGGGTTCGTTCAGCCCTGAAAGAAATTTAGAAAATCTGTCCGACTGAGCATCGAAGAGCGCAATAGGACAGATTTATCTAATTTCCGAAGGGCTAACCCGTGAAGCTGGCCATCATTTTAGGCGCATGAA
>JASKKA010000067.1 GCA_030153215.1 Trichococcus sp. | reverse complement strand
CACAGCCTTCACCTCTTTGACCTATTATAAACACCCTCATTTCCCCTGTCAAAGGGAATGTGCCTTTTGTCACAAAATGTTTACAAAAAATAAGCATCCCGCTCCACAATCTGCACTACCTGAAGTACTTCCTCAGAAAAATGCTTGTGGCCGCCGCTTCCTTCCATCCGAAAAGGAAAAGAATCACGAATGATGTTGGTTAGGAATTCGGCAGCCCGCTTGCTCGCATACAAAAGTTCATGTCTGTTTTCTATAATAGGATAGGAATTTCACAAAGGCAACACTTTTTCACGTTTAATTGAAAAAATAGCGTTTTTTTCATGCAATTCTTCAGCCGACGAAGTGATAAAGCAGAATGCCTGCCGCAACTGCGACATTCAGAGACTCCGCTTCGCCGAAGATCGGGATATACAGATTCTGATCCGTTAATGCCAATATTTTTCCTGAAACGCCATTCCCTTCGTTACCGAGCACCAACGCTACCGCATCGGTCGGGAAAACGGTCCGGTAATCGACAGCCGCTTCGTTCAGTTCGGTTCCGTAGACCGGGATACCATTCTTCTTAAATTCAGGTATCATCTCTTGCAGATCACCACGATATACAGGCAGATGGAAGTGGCTCCCTTGCATGGAACGCAGCACTTTATCATTGTAAAGATCCACCGATCCCTCCCCTAAAATCACCCCGGCATACCCGGCAGCATCCGCCGTCCGGATGATGGTGCCGACATTCCCTGGATCCTGGACCTGATCCAAAAGGATATATTTGCCCTTGCAATCCAAAATCGGAGCCGCTTCAGGAAACTGAACAATCGCGACGACTCCTTGCGGCGTTTCTGTCTGGGCCAGGCTGGCCAGGATTTCCTGGGAAACGATGATGATGTCCCTCTCACCAAGCGGCAGATCCGACTGTTGGTGAAAAGCTTCAGTCATCAAAACTTCCTGGATGCTTGCGTTTGCTTTGATGGCCTCTTTCAAAAGATGCGTCCCCTCGATCAGATAAGCGCCCGCCTCTTTCCGGCCTTTGGTGGTCTGCAGTTTTTTCCATTGTTTTACTTTTTGATTTTTCATCGATGCTATCTTTTCCATTTTGTAACTCCTCAGTTCAACATATCCCCTATTATAACGCATTTATTATTCCCTTTTCATCCAAAGATAGAAAAAAGAGACTGGGGAACTCCCAATCTCTTCGAAATTTTAAGTATATTAGCCACCGATATAATTCAATGGATCAACTAATCCACCATTTTCATGAACTTCAAAATGGAGATGAACACCCGTTGAATCGCCGGTTGTACCCATTATTCCAATTTGTTGACCTTGACTGACTGTTTGTCCCGGTGCGACCAATAACCCTGGTTGCATATGCGCGTAAAGTGTTTCAACGGTCACACCATTGATGGTGCCATGGTTGATTACCACATAGTAGCCAAAGCTAGCGTGATATGTTGCTGTTACTACAGTCCCGGATTGTGCAGCAGAAATAGCTCCACTGCCCGCAATATCTTGCCCTCTATGCAATTCAGAGCCACCTGTGATTGGTGAAAGACGATATCCAAACGGAGATGAGTAGTAGCCACTGGCTGGTTTTATGAAACCACTAGAGTTTACAGTATAACTGCTGGATGCAGTCGTAGTCGGCGCTGCTGATGCAGTCAAATTATTAGCTGCCGTAGCTGCTGCTGCAACTGCCGCCGCTTCAGATGCTGCTTGTTCGGCTGCTGCCCTCTCAGCTGCAATCCTTGTTTCTTCTGCTACCATGTCTTTGCTGATGGTTTCAGTTTGTGCAGCCAAGTCAGCTCTGGTTGATTCCAAGCCATTTTTCTCGGCTTCAGTCAATTCGTAGTTCTCAATGACTTGCGCGATTTGGATGTCGATTTCAGTTTTTTGGGCTACGACATTATTTTTTGAAATCAGAATGTCTTGTCTCAATGCTTCAGCAGCAAGTTTTTCTTCTTCAACAGCCACTTTGCTGTCTTCGACTTTTTGCTGATCCGCTTCCTGTTGTTCCACGATGTCCTTGTTGGCAGTCACAATCTTTGAAACGACCGTGATTTTTCCGACTAAGTCAGAAAAATTCTCTGAAGACAACAGCATTGAAGCTATATCCGTAACACCCGCATCCGTTTGGATATAACGAGCCTGTGTATTTAATTTTTCGGTTCTCTGGTCGATGACCACTTGTAATGCTTCAATTTCAGCTTGCAATTCCAGAATTTTTGATTCGATATCAGCTAATTTTTGCTCTTGAGTCGCTAACCGATTCATCAATTCATCCAATTGCGATTGCAGTTCATTCACTTTTGTTTCCAATTTTGCTTTTTCGGATTCCAAAGTATTCAATGAATTTGATTTTTCTTCTATCTGCGATTGAATCGTATTCGTTTCTAATTGCAAAGCATCTTTTTGTTGTTGTAATTCTTCTAATGTAGCCGCCTGAGCAGTAAATCCACCTGCAATCGGACTAAGCAATAAGATTGATGAGAACAACGCGATATGTTTTTTTCCCAATTATACTTCTCCTCCTGTTTCTACTACGAGATGAAGTATATCAAAATTAAAATACCATTGCATGATAGAAATATGACAATTGTGTTTCAATTTGTTACGACAGTCGTAAATCGTGAAATATTGTTCATGTTTACACATCGGCTTCCGAACACAGTCTGCATTTGATTGTTCGCGCTTCCAGCGATATACTTAAGCTGTACCAAGTGTTTCCTCCACCATCGCTCTTCAAGAAAGAAAGGGGCAATAACATGAGAATCGATCAAAAAGATTTACACAAACCAGGTACGGACAACCTTCCTCCTGGCGTCTACAAGGAAGTCGGCCCAAGAGGGGGCAAAATTACCGGCAGCAAAGAGGTCCATATCGTTGAAGGGCATAGACTTCCGCCTACCAACAAAGCCGGAAACAAATGGATCAAAAAAGACTGATTGTTCGCTGATAACTGATCATTTGAAAGCTTCGCGGTGGAGAAAACTTGGAAAGGCGTTCAGAAAAGGACCGTGCAGCAAGCGCCGCACAGTCCTTTTCTTATCCGATGCATTATTTTGCCAGAAGTTCCTTGACGATTTTGGATACGAGTGCTTTATCGGCTTTGCCATCCAGCACTTGCATCGAAAATTTCATCGCATCCTTCAATGACATTTCGGCTACACCGTTTTCGGCCAAAAAGAAGCGAACTTCCCGTTCATCCATCATCTTAGGCACATAAGCCTCCAAAATTGCCAACTTTTTCTGATTTTCTTCAATTAGGTCCGTGCGTTCAACTTGCTTTGCAAAAGCGATCGCTTCATTGGTTTTTTTTATGTCCTTCATAAAAACATGGATTTCCTCTGCTTCAGTCATTTCGCGCTTGTTGTCGATAATGAAAGAATCGTATTCCGTTTTGATCAGCTCCTCTCCGAAATTAGTTATAGACCGCCCCTCATTATGGATTCTTTCCAAGATCAGCGTCCTCCCTTAATTCTAAGGAATAGAATCGGAATTGGCAAATCTGTAACCATTGGCGTCGTTTCATCATTTTCTGAAAAATTCTACTCTATCGTATTTCATCTACTTGAAAACCTATTATCGTGTTAAGGAAGCATCATCAGATGAATTTCACAAAAAAACAGAAATGCTGATTTAACAGCATTTCTGTTTTTGGTGGTATGAAACAATCATACAGTTTGTTTATTTCAGCAATTCGTACATGGCATCCGCATAAATCGCGGTCGCGCGGAAAAGATCATCCAAAGCGATGAATTCGTTGGCTTGGTGCATCGTGTCGATGCTGTCAGGGAACATCGCCCCATAAGCAACGCCGCGCTCCAACAAGCGCCCATAAGTTCCGCCGCCGATGGACTGTTCATGTCCCTTTAAGCCGGTGTGTTTCTCGTAGACAGCCAACAACGTTTTTACCAACGGATCGTCAGCCGGCACGTAATGCGGCAATTTTCCGTGTCCGCCTTTTGCGATCGTCACGCCATAAGTAGCCAAGGCAGCTTCCAACTTAATTTCGATGCCTTCTTCGGAAACGCCTTGCGGATAACGGAAGTTCAACGCCAATTCGCCGCCAGTTGATGGTGTAAAGGTGAAAATGCCGGCATTCATGGTCAATTCGCCCCGCATTCACGCCGGCAGCCGGATTCATACCATGAGCGGCTTTACCGATCAATTCGATTGTTACTTGTTCTCCAGCTACAGAAATCGTTCCTTTGACTGGATTATTTTCTAGGAAAGCAGCGAATGCCTGTTCAATTTTGTCGGCCTCCGGACTGATGAATACGGCAGTCGCATCCTGAGGGACCATGTTTTCGCGCAGCCCGGCATCAAAACTCAACAACTCGTTCTTTCCGCCTTTGTTGTCGCCTCTGAATTGGACCATGAAAGTCTGCATGCCTTTTTCACCATTGATGATCGGGAACTCTGCATCCGGAGAAAAGCCGAAATCAGGTATCCGCTCGTTTTCAAGATAGTGGTCCATGCATTTCCAACCGCTCTCTTCATCCGTACCGATGATGACGCGGACCTTTTTGGAAATCGGTAGCTTCAGGTCGCGGATGATCTTCAATGCATAGTAGGCAGCCATCGTAGGCCCTTTATCATCGCTCGATCCGCGGGCGTAGATGCGGTCATCAATGATCACGGGGACAAAAGGATCCGTATCCCAGCCGGTCCCGGTAGGCACAACATCGACGTGGCCGAATACGCCCATCAATTCTTCACCTTCGCCAAATTCGATATGTCCGGCCAGATTGCCGACATTTTTCGTGATGAAACCGTCCCGTTCACCGATAGCCAAGAAAGCTTCCAAAGCTTCTTTAGGGCCTGGTCCGACCGGTGCATCAGGAGTTATTTTCGAATCATCCCTTACACTGTCGATCCGCAATAATGTGAATAAGTCCTCCAACAGTTCCGTTTTTCTGATTTCCACTTCTTTTTTCCAATTGATTTCCATGAACGCACATCCTAACTTAAAATATCATGCTATCATCATATCACTTTTGGCAAAATATCCAAATAAAAGCTTGGTATTTTGGCCCTACCGAAGACAAAATCTTAGCCTTTTTTAATCGACTCCGGCAGATGTTCCCGCAATGCCGCAAGTTCCTCATCGCGCAACGGACGGTAATCACCTTTTGCCAGTTGCTCATCCAAACGAAGAGGCCCCATCGTCAACCGTTTCAGGAAAGTGACCTCTTTTCCGCAGGCCAGCACCATCCGTTTCACCTGATGGAACTTCCCTTCTTTGATCGTTATTTCTACCTCCGAACTGTCCCTTTCTTCATCGTAGCCCAGGATTTCAAGTTTGGCTGGCAAACAACGGTAGCCGTCTTCCAGAATGATCCCTTCTGCGAAGGCCTTTTGGTCCTCTTCCGTCATCCGTCCCGCTGCTTCAGCGAAATAGACCTTGTCCACATGCCGTTTCGGCGACAGCAGGAAGTGTGCTAATTGGCCGTCGTTCGTCAGCAGCAACAGACCTTCCGTATCTTTGTCGAGACGACCGACAGGAAAGAGCTCTTGCTGATGCAGTTCAAATGCCAATAGGTCGATGACCGTTTTTTGATGGTTATCCTCTGTTGCACTGAGGACACCCTGCGGTTTGTTCATCATCAAGTACATGTATTCCTGATAGTTGACCGGTTCACCTCCTACAAGAACAGTGTCCTTTTCGCTGTCCACTTTGGCTTCAGCTTTTGTTTCAACTTTCCCGTTCACCGTCACCCATTTCTTTTTCAATAATACTTTGACTTCTTTTCTGGATCCGAATCCGGAATTCGACAGCAGTTTGTCCAATCGCATGTGTTTTCTCCCTTATAAACCAAAAAGCACCCACTAAGGCTGCTTTTCGGTTTCGTTTAAATTTGTTGTAGTCATACTTTTTATTCATAAGTGCAGGCCGTTCGCTTTAGCACCCAAAATGTCATCAGCGATGCGCAATTTCAGGGTCAGAAATAAGTAAACGAAGCCTCCGACTGCCGCTACGATGGCGACTACCACCAATGCTGTCAATTTGCGATCGATTGGGATGACCAGCATACTGGTTTTCAAGGCGATGAACGCGCAGGCCGTCATGACCAAGGCCACTGCCAAAATTTTCCCGGTTTTCCGCAATGTATCAACCAGACCGAAATGGGTCAGGTGATAGATTTTCCAACCGCTCAACAGTACAGTCACGATGAAACCGATCGTCGTCGCAACCAAAGCGCCTGCCGTATCGAATAAAGCCAACATCGGATACTGCATGATTGCTTTGACAACAAGCCCTACCAGTAGATAGGAGATCATTGTTTTATGGCGACTCAAAGACTGCAAAATCGATCCGAGCACCGTGAAAAGTCCCAATACAATGCTCATCAGAGCCGATACCGCTAATAGTGTAGGACCTACCGGATGAAGCGGATAGAACACGTTGTAGATCGGTTCTGAAACGACCATCATCCCAAAAGCTGCCGGCAACATGATGAATGCGAAAAGCTGGATGATCTCCCTCACCTGGCTCTGCAGTATACGAAAGTTTCCTTTCGTGAACTCGGCGGCAATCAGAGGCACCGCTGCCGTAGCCATGCCGACCGCCAACGAAACGATGATCATGATCAATTTGTCGGCGTTGAAACTGAACAGTCCGAATAAATCTTCTATTTCCTTACCTGTGTAGTTCGTCAGGCTTTGCATCATCGGTTTGAACGTCACCTGATCGATCAACTTGGCGAAAGTGATGCCAGAGCCGATCAGGATGAATGGAATCGATTCCTGCAGCATGCTCTTGATGGCCGCAGTCGTCTGGATGTTGCTTGAAGGTTCACTGTTGGCGATCAACGGTTGATATTCCGCCATCTTCTTTTTGTAATAAAAAAGAAGGATGATGGTTGCAACAATCGCACCCACGAACGCCGCGAAAGTGGAGTGCGCAACCGCTGTGGCGATGTTGCCATCCGGAGCTAACGCCCGGATCACCAACGCCCCGTCTTCAGGCGAAGCCGCCGGACTGTTCTCGGCGATCATCGGTGCCAATCCGTACATCAAGGCGGCACTGGCCGCACCCGTCAAAAACATGAAGAACATGCTCTTCTTGAAGATGTCGATCCCGGTACGGTATTGATTTTTGGCATTGTACTGGGCTACTTGCTTGGACATCGCTGCCGGGAAGCCTGCTATACCGATTGAAAGGAAAAGCTGATAAGGTGTATAACCTATCGAGTAAAGGGCATTGGCTGTATTGGCCGCATCAGTCGATCCCATCAAAGCATTCCACGGGATGATATAGAGTGCGCCGATCAATCGGGAAAAAATGCTTCCGAAAGTCATCCAAAAAGTCCCCTGTACCATCTTATTGTTTGTTGTTTCTTTTTCTTCTTTGACATTTCTATCTGTTGACATGTGCAACCTGCTTTCTTCCTGATGAATGAAAGAGAATAATAATACCATCACTCAAGTATTTTACCAAATATCCGTTTTTTTTCAATCTATAGTAGACTTATTTTGCAAAATCCTAACAATTTCAGAATAATCCCTGACATTTCCAGGTCGAACGTCCCATCGATTTGCATGCGTTTTCATACCATCACCTGAACGTTTATGGTAAAATGTAAGTGTGGAAAAGAACTGAGCCAATCCAGTTTTTGTCAAAATCTCAAATCACCACCACTTGGCTTTCACTTCAACCCTGTCGCTCAGGCTGAAATAGAAAAGAGGAATAAAAATGAACACCTCAAGAAAGGCGTTCAGACGTTTATTCGGAGTCATCCTTTCGCTCCTGCTTCTCTTCAACCTTTCGGCAACCCCTGCTTTGGCCGCTACCTCGCAAATTATTTATCAAGGTTCGACATCCAATAAGGTTGTTGCCTTAACGTTTGATGATGGATCGGACGGATATAACATCCAATCAATTCTGAACACATTATCAGCCAATAACATAAAAGCCACTTTCTTCCTCACCGGTCAAGGTGCTGAAAATCATCCGCAGGCAATCAAGAACATTGTCTCAGCTGGCCATGACATCGGAAACCACTCCTATAATCATCCGGATTTCACAAACGTAGCAACGACCGAAATGACAAACCAACTCACCCGAACCGAAACGATCATCACGAATCTCACCGGCAAGAGCACAAAACCATTTTTCCGCGCTCCATTCGGATCCTATAACAGTACCGTCCTACAAACTGTCGGAAACGCCGGCTATACTTACACGTTCTAGTGGACTATCGATTCGCTCGACTGGACAGGGAATTCAGCCACCGACATCTACAACCGCGTCATCAATAATATCGTACCTGGAGCCATCGTTCTGATGCACACCGGTTACGGCGCCAACGGGACGACTGCCGCATTGCCGAACATCATCAATCAGTTGCGTGCGATGGGCTACTCGTTTGTGACCCTTTCCCAACTTATGAACACCACAAGCACTCCGGGAACAGGAACGGGAACGAGTTACACAGTCAAAGCCGGGGATACGCTCTATGCCATCGCTTTGCGGTATGGTGTGACTGTCCAAACGATCATTAATGCTAATGGCATCACAAACGGCCAATCTGATCAGTATCGGTCAAGTATTGACGATACCTGGCACAGGAACGCCGACGACTCCAACTACGCCTACAACCGGCACGTCTTATACGGTCAAAGCCGGAGACACTTTATATGCAATTGCGCTTCGCTACGGTGTAACCATCACCCAGCTCGTTAACGCCAACGGCATAGCCAATCCGAACCTTATCCGGGTCGGTCAGGTGCTGATCATCCCTTAAGCATAACACAGAAAAAAAAGAGAACGCACACCCCAAAGCTGAAGGTGTGCGTTCTTTTTGATATGTTAAGATTAATTCGCTACAATATTGACCAATTTGCCTGGGATGGCGATTGTTTTCCTTACCGTTTTACCTTCGATGCCTTCTTTGATGATGCTGTTTTCCAATGCCATCGCGATCATGTCATCATTTGAAATATCGGACGGAACCATTTCTTTGGTTTTTACTTTGCCGTTGATCTGGAATACCACTTCGATCTCGGCTTCGACAAGGAAAGCTTCATCATATATTGGCCATGCAACGTAAGAAATGCCTTCCGGTTTGCCCAGTTTCACCCAAAGTTCTTCACTGAAGTGCGGTGCGATCGGCGCAAGCAACTGAATAAAGCCGGTAACGTATTCGAACGGCAATGCGTCCACTTTGTAGGCTTCATTGATGAAGATCATCATCTGCGAGATTGCCGTATTGAAGTGCAGATTATCGTAATCCTCGGTTACCTTCTTGACTGTCTGATGGTAAACCTTGTCCAATTCATGCGTGTTGATGGTTGTGATGCGGTCCCGCATTTTATCGTTTTCATCAAGAAGTAAGCGCCAAATGCGATCCAGGAACTTACGGCTGCCTTCGATGCCGCCCTCGCTCCATGTCGATGATGCATCCAACGGTCCCATGAACATTTCGTACATGCGGAGCGTGTCTGCGCCATATCTTTCCACGATGTCATCCGGATTGACGACATTTCCTTTTGATTTGGACATTTTTTCATTGTTTTCGCCCAAGATCATGCCTTGGTTGTACAATTTTTGGAACGGCTCTTTCGTTGGAACGATGCCGACATCGTAAAGGAATTTATGCCAGAAGCGCGCATACAACAGATGAAGCACCGCATGCTCGGCTCCGCCTATATAAAGATCGACGTTCTGCCAGTAGTCCAATCTTTCTTTTGAAGCAAGGTCGTTGCGGTTATGCGGATCCATGAAGCGCAGGAAGTACCATGA
>JASKKA010000010.1 GCA_030153215.1 Trichococcus sp. | reverse complement strand
CGCTGCGTACATCACCAAAGCGCGGGTACAGATGATGCGGGATATGGGCGCATACCCGACTGCCAATGCAGCTTTCTTATTGAATCTGGGCCTTGAAACGCTTCCTGTCAGAATGGACAGACATTGCAGTAATGCCCTGAAAGTCGCTGAATACTTCAAACAATCCGAAAAAATCGAATTTGTGAATTATCCGGGCTTGGAGGGGGACAAGTACCACGAACTGGCAAAGAAATATCTTCCGCTTGGAACCTGCGGCGTCATTTCGCTCTCGATCGAGGGAAGCAGAGAAAATGCCATCAAATTCATGGACAGTCTCAAGTTGGCTTCAAATGAAGTTCACGTGGCCGATATCCGGACCTGTGTGCTCCATCCAGCAAGCTCGACACACAGACAGCTTACTGATGAACAATTGGCAGCCGCTGGTATCACTCCGGGTCTGATCCGCTTTTCAGTAGGGCTGGAAAACGTTGCTGACATCATCGAAGACATCGAGCAAGCTTTAGCAACCCTGAATTTGGATGCAAAACCTTACACAGTCTGATTGATTGGATAATTGATGATGAAGCAGAAATCCGTCGAAGGTTTTCTGCTTTGTTTTCTTTATGGCGGAAAATTATTCTGCAACACATTCAATTTGCGAAGAACGGAAGTGACAGGATGGCATTCAACAACAAAACAGCACTCATCAAATGGATTGCAATTTTCACTATGACGATCGACCATATCGGTTATTATCTGTTCCCTTCACTACTTTTTCTGCGCATCGTCGGGCGCATCGCATTTCCCTGTTTTTTGTACACGACCATTCAAGGAGTAAAGGAAACGCGTGATTTCCCTAAATATCTGCTGCGTCTGGTTCTGACTGGAGTCATCAGCATGCCGGTAACCGCCCAAACAGGAAATGTCTTCAATATCCTGTTCACCTTGGCACTTTTTGCTTTATCGATCAAAGACTACCGTTTCATATTGCCTGCAATCTTTTTGGTCCAGTTTACGGAATACGGCTTGTATGGTTTTTTGATGGGATGGACAATCTATGTGTTGGCTGAAAAACATACCGTAGCGGGCATTGCCTTGTTTTTGTTGGTGAATGCTCTGCAATTCCCATCATTGCAGGGGTTCGCTGCCTTGGCGTTCATTCCGTTGCTTCTGCCGGTCACTTTCCCAGTCAGACCGTTGCCGAAATGGGCCGGGTATGCCTATTATCCCATCCATCAAGTTGTACTGATGTTTATCGCTAGGCTGATGTGACAGTCAGCTTGTTTACGGATAGGCGCGAAAGCTTGAAATATGCGCCGGGATGGTGTAAACTGTTTCTTTGTATCGGATGTTACTTATATAATGTAAGAAGTGAGAAAATACACAAATCAAGTAAGGGTGTGATAGGCATGCAAGACAATTCAAAAATACGCGTGGTGGTCGGAATGAGCGGTGGTGTTGACTCTTCTGTCACAGCATTGCTTTTGAAGGAACAAGGCTACGACGTCATTGGCATTTTCATGAAGAATTGGGATGATACCGATGAATTCGGATTCTGTACGGCAACGGAAGATTATAAGGATGTTCAGGCGGTCGCACAACAGATCGGTATCCCTTATTATTCCGTCAATTTTGAAAAAGAATACTGGGACAAGGTCTTCCAATATTTCCTGGACGAATATAAGAAGGGGCGGACGCCGAATCCGGATGTCATGTGCAATAAAGAAATCAAATTCAAGGCTTTCTTGGATTATGCGATGGAACTGGGTGCTGATTATGTCGCAACAGGGCATTATGCGCAAGTCGTCCGAGACGAGGACGGCACCGCTCATCTGCTCAGAGGAGTGGACGACAATAAGGACCAAACCTATTTCCTGAATCAGCTTTCCCAAGAGCAACTGTCCAAAACGATGTTTCCGCTTGGCGGAATCAAAAAACCGGAAGTGCGCCGTATCGCTGAAGAAGCAGGTTTGGCCACAGCCAAGAAAAAAGATTCGACAGGCATCTGTTTCATCGGTGAGAAGAACTTCAAAGAATTCTTGACGAATTTTCTGCCGGCGATCCCGGGGAAAATGGTCACGTTGGGCGGCGATGTGATGGGTGAACATGCCGGATTGATGTACTACACGATCGGTCAAAGAAAAGGTTTGGGAATCGGCGGCGGCGGGGAATCCGATGATCCTTGGTTCGTAATCGGTAAGGACCTGGCGACCAACACCCTTTACGTGGGCCAAGGCTATCACCATGAGAATCTGTATGCCGACAGTCTGGATGCCACCGATATCCATTTCACATCTGAAGGCAAGCAACCGTCAGTCTTCACCTGCACAGCCAAATTCCGTTACCGCCAAAAGGACACTGCGGTAACAGTTTATCTGAACGAAGACCAAACAACTGCCCGTGTTGAATTTGCGGAACCGGTCCGTGCCATCACACCTGGTCAAGCTGTTGTGTTTTACAACGGTATGGAATGTCTTGGTGGGGGAACGATCGACAAGGCTTACCAAGCCGAAAGCGTGCTTCAATATATTTAATTGAAAAGTGAGAGGCCGGTTTTTTCTCCGACCTCTCTTTAATTTGGTCGGAAATTGTGGTATCGTTCTTAAGGAATCTTGTACCAAGTCTGACAATTCGAAAAAAGGGAGAGGATCATCCGGATGGATACAGAACAAAGCTATATCGTTGGGGAAATCAAAGCGATTTTCTTTGAAAACGCGAGTAATTTCTACAAAGTGATGCTGATTTCAGTCAATGAATCGAATCTCCCGCAAAAGAATGATGAAATCGTTGTGACGGGAAGCTTCGGGCAGATAACTGAAGATACAGTCTACCGCTTTTTTGGTGAGGTTGTGGAGCATCCCAGATACGGCGTCCAATTCCAAGCCACTTCCTATCAACAGGAAAAACCCACCTCCAGGAATGGCTTGATTGCCTTCTTGTCGGGAGAAAGGTTCCCGGGCATCGGCAAACGGACGGCAGAAAAAATTGTGGAGACTTTTGGCGAAGCGGCGGTCGACGTCATTCTTGATGACCCGGAAGCTCTGAAAAGCATCAGCGGTTTGACGCCCAAGAAAAGGGAAATGATGCGCGATGTCCTGATGCAGACGCAAGGGACCGAGAAAATCCTGATTGCTTTGGGGAACTATGGTTTTTCCAATAATCAGGCGGCGAATATCTTCCATTTCTACCGCACCGAAACGCTGACTGTCCTGAACGAGAATCCTTACCGCCTGCTCGAGGACATCGAAGGTATCGGCTTCAAAAAAGCCGACCAATTGGCGGAGGAGTTGAACTTCGCTCCGGACCACAGCAGCCGTTTGAAGGGCGGCTTGTTTGCGACGCTCCAAGAACTGTGCCTGTCGAACGGGGACACGTACGTCGATGGCACCGTATTGCTTGAGCGGACGATCCACTTGCTTGAGCAAAGCCGACGCTTCATCATCGAGGATGCGCCCGTTATCGAAGCCCTGATGGAGATGGTGATGGACATGAAAGTGGTCGAGGACCACAGCCGCTTCGCAATACCGTCCCTTTACTTCGCCGAAGAAGGCATCGCATCATCGATTGACAGGCTGCTGAAACGAAAAACGAAAATTACTTATCCAGGAGTGGATCTGGATCTGGAGATCGAGGCTCTGCAAGCTAACCTGCAGATCCGCTACGGCGCCTCCCAAATCGAAGCGATCAAATCAGCTTTGCTTTCTCCGTTCTTCATCCTGACAGGTGGCCCGGGCACCGGCAAAACGACCGTTCTGAAAGGGATCGTCCGTATGTTCTCCGAATTGAACGATCTGCCGGAAGACCCTCACGATTACAAAGACGGACTTTTCCCGATATTGCTTGCCGCTCCGACCGGACGTGCAGCAAAACGGATGCAGGAAACGACAGGTCTGCCCGGCAGCACGATTCATCGCTTGTTGGGCTTGACGGGCCAGGAAAAGGAATCCGAGGAGCTTTATACGCAAGAACTGGAAGGCAAGCTATTGATCATCGACGAGGTTTCGATGGTGGATACGTGGTTGATGCACAGGCTTCTGAAGTCTGTGCCACAGGGGATGCAGGTGCTGTTTGTGGGGGATAAGGACCAATTACCATCGGTTGGGCCGGGCCAAGTGTTATTCGATCTATTGAACTGCAAATCGTTGCCGCAAGTCGAACTGAATGAGATATTCAGACAATCCGGCGATTCCTCGATTATCCCGTTGGCGCACGAAATCAAGAATGGCATTCTTCCAAGTGATTTCCACAACAATCAAGCTGACCGGTCGTTTCTGCCTTGCCAAACCCACCAGATCGAACCGGTGATCCGACAAGTCGTCGAAAAGGCAAAGTCAAAAGGTTTCACCGCGAAGGATATCCAGGTTTTGGCGCCGATGTACAAAGGCGCTGCCGGCATTGATGCCATCAATACGATGATGCAGGAAATCTTCAATCCAAAGGGGAACAAAAAAAGGCGGGAAGTCGCGTTTTTCGATGTCGTCTATCGGGTAGGCGACAAAGTGCTTCAATTGGTCAACCAGCCGGAAAATAACGTCTTCAACGGAGATATGGGAGAAATCACTGCCATCCAATTCGCCAAGGAAACGGAGGAAAAGGTCGACCAGATCACGATCCTGTTCGATACCGTCGAGGTCACCTACAACCGCAACAATTGGAACAAGTTCGTCCTGGCGTACTGTTGTTCCATCCATAAGTCCCAGGGCAGCGAATTTACGATGGTCATTCTGCCGATGGTGAAGCAGTACGGGCGGATGCTTCGCAGAAACTTGCTTTACACCGCAATCACCAGAAGCAAAAGCAAATTGATTTTGTGCGGGGATTACCAAGCCTTTGAAACGGCCGTCGTAAGCACGGGTGATATCCGGAAAACGATGCTGCATGAAAAACTGGAACGGAACATCAACACTGACAAGGTCTTTACCGCGGAAGAATCTGCCGAGAGCAGCGCAGTGGAACCGCAAGCTGCAGGAATTGACCTTGCCGAATCGACTACCGGATCAGCCAACATAAATACAGAAATTAAAAAGACTCCAAAAATAATACCGCTCTACCACTTGACCAGCGAACAGATTTCCGATGGGAGCATCGATCCGATGATCGGCATGGAAAATGTAACGCCGGAAATATTCATGAACGAAAAATAACCGGGAGAAAGTCAGCCGATCAGAGATAGGATTAAACTACTCGCTGAATCATTATTCTGCTATACTGACAGTAAAGCAAGTTACTGGTTTTCCAATACAACTACAAGAAGAGAGTGGTAGAATGGAACTTTTTGATCAATTGATGAATCCGAACTGGAAGAACATCCCGATGGAGCACAAGCTTGTTCTTGCCAGCAGCGTTGTCCGTTATTTTGTGAATCCCCTGTTGCCTGTCGCGGATATCCGTCCTGCGTATTATCAGATGGGTGGAATCAAGACCGAGACGTTTACAGTGGACATAGACGGCACACCGTTTGTATTTGTGCCTGGGCACAAGGAGGCCGTACTCGGATGGGACAGCGGAATCAACGGATTGGACCCGCTGGACATCAGCTCGGACAGGAAAGAGATGTACCTTGCCATCGAAAATTGCCTGAAGCTTTCTGTTCAGGGAGCCGAATTTTTGCAGGACGATCATTGGATGAAGAAAAAAAATGAACCAATCCATTCTTTGGAGGAAATGGAAGATTTGGTCAACAGCCAAATGTCCCAGCTTCGGACGACGGAGATTCCCCCGCTATTGGTGGAAGTCAGTCCGAATTATGTGGGAATGACGAATGTCGGGAATTATGCAGTCATAAATGGAAAATTTGAGGGCCAGCGTGATTGGTTCGATCTGCATGAGAAGGCTATCCATCAGGCTTTGATGCCAAGCGCAACCGGTTCCTCGGTATTTGCGGACTTTCCGGCGCATCTGGTAGAGAACGATTCCTTCTTCCTGCGGCAGAACGAAGACTTGGATTCGTATACCGTTTTCGCGCCTTACCAGACAACTTACGCGGAGATGCGCAAGCAATTGGAGAAGGACGGCATGGGGCTGCTGTCCAGCGATGAATGGGAATATTGCTGTGGGGCATCGACCCGCAGGCTGTTCCGTTGGGGCAATCAGCTGCATCGCAACCTGTTCGAACCGGAAGACAGCCACCTCTACAAAAAAAATATGTTCGGTCTGGAAATCGCAAACATGGGTTGGGGACCAGAACTTGTCGAAGACGGCTTGTTGGTCAAAGGCGGCTGGATTTCCATCCAAGCCGAGAACATTCTGGAGAAACTCCTGCCTTACGCCACCTATTACGAAAACCATGTGGATGCTTTAAATGAGAAGCGGCAAGAGCTGTTGACACCCGGGTATTACTGTGCAAGACGTTCCATCCGCATAGAAATGTGACCCTTTCCGCTTTTCCCAAGAACTGCTTGCATGCGGACAGAATTTTGGTTATACTAGTTTTTGATTGAAGCAGAGGATATAAGAATGGATAAAAAAAGAGAGTTTCCGCTTGGTGAAAGGAAACACATCCGTTTATGCTCCCTTTGCGTGAATATAGTAGAAATACTATCGCTTCCAGCGTTAACGGATCCGAGAGGTAATGAATGATCAAAACATTTCATTGCAAACAAGGTGGTACCGCGTAATTCGTCCTTGTATGCAGTGGGGTGTTTTTTATTTTTGTTCACTCAAAAAAACCATGAAGAGAAAAGGAAGGTAATAATGAAGAATCTGACAAGCAGTGATATCCGTCAAATGTATCTTGATTTTTGGGCAACAAAAGGGTCAAAAGTGGAGCCGAGTGCTTCGCTGATACCGGTCAACGACCCTACTTTATTGTGGATCAATTCGGGTGTAGCAACATTGAAAAAATATTTTGACGGCACATTGATTCCTGAAAATCCACGCATCACTAATGCCCAAAAAAGCATCCGCACAAATGATATCGAAAATGTAGGCGTGACCGCAAGACACCATACTTTATTCGAAATGTTGGGGAATTTCTCGATCGGGGACTACTTCAAAGAAGAAGCGATTCCTTGGGCTTGGGAATTCCTGACGGACGAAAAGTGGTTGGCATTCGATCCGGAATTGCTTTATGTCACCTATTATCCGGAAGATATGGATACAAAACGCATTTGGCAGGAAAAAGTCGGATTGCCGGAAGATCATATCGTTCCGATCGCAGACAACTTCTGGGACATCGGGGCAGGCCCATGCGGACCTGATACAGAAATTTTTTACGACCGTGGACCTTCATTCCAGGATTTACCTGACGGAGACCCTGAAATGTACCCGGGCGGTGAGAACGAACGCTACCTTGAAATCTGGAATCTTGTGTTTTCTGAATTCAACCACAAACCGGACGGCACCTATGAGCCGCTTCCGCACAAGAACGTCGATACAGGGATGGGCCTGGAACGTGTCACGAGCGTAGTCCAAAACACACCTACAAACTTCGAAACGGATCTGTTCATGCCGATCATCAAAAAAATCGAAACACTGAGTGACGGCAAGAAATACGGCGAAAACAAAACGCTGGATATTTCCTTCAAAGTCATCGCTGATCATGTGCGCGCCGTCAGTTTTGCGATTGGGGACCGTGCCTTGCCGTCCAATGAGGGCCGCGGCTACATTTTGCGTCGCCTAATCCGTCGTTCTGTCATGCATGGCCAAAAATTGGGTATCGAAAAGTTGTTCCTGAATGAATTGGTTCCGGTTGTGGCAGATATTATGGAATCTTATTATCCAGAAGTTAAAGCTGATCAAGCTTTCATCATCAAAGTCATCACGAATGAAGAGCAACGATTCCAGGAAACGATTCACGAAGGGATGGACATCCTGAATAGCGTCTTTGAAGAGATGAACGAAAAAGGAGAAACGGTCGTAAACGGCCCGAATGCCTTCAAACTCTACGATACATACGGCTTCCCGCTGGAATTAACAAGCGAATATGCCGAAGAAAAAGGCTTCCAAGTAGATACGGAAGGGTTTAATCAAGAGATGCAGGAGCAACGCAACCGCGCCCGCGCAGCCAGACAAGTGGAGGACTCCTTCTCCGTGCAATCCCCAGTCTGGGCTGAAGTGCTGGTTCCGAGCACTTTTTCCGGATATGCACAAACGAAAATTTCATCCGAACTTTCCGTGATGGTGGCGCACGACGACATCGTCGAAAAAGCCTCTGCAGAAGACCGCGTTCAAATCATTTTCCGCGAAACACCTTTCTATGCAGAAATGGGCGGACAAGTCGCTGACAAAGGAACGATTGAAACCGAAACGGGTGAAGTGATTGCAGAAATCGAAGACGTAAAACGCGCACCTAATGGCCAAACGATGCATATTGCACGTGTTCTGAAGGAAATCCATTCGAATGAAACTTATGTTCTGCACGTGGACGAATCCCGCAGAAGAAGCATCACGAAAAATCATACGGCAACCCACTTGCTGCATCAAGCGCTGAAAGATGTTTTGGGAAATCATGCCAATCAAGCGGGCTCGTTGGTGAAT
This sequence comes from Trichococcus sp., assembly GCA_030153215.1. Taxonomy (GTDB): domain Bacteria; phylum Bacillota; class Bacilli; order Lactobacillales; family Aerococcaceae; genus Trichococcus. The sequence goes on along the minus strand of JASKKA010000010.1, from coordinate 15,259 downwards.
CCGAACCAGCTCCGTTTTGACTTCACGCACTTCGGCCAAGTCACAGCGGAAGAGTTGGTGCGGATGGAAGAGATCGTAAATGAAAAAATTTGGGAAGCTTTACCGGTCGTGACAGTCGAAACAACGATCGATAAAGCGAAAGAGATGGGCGCGATGGCGTTGTTCGGTGAGAAATACGGCAAAGAAGTCCGGGTCGTCGATGTCGGCGGCTATTCAGTCGAGCTATGCGGCGGAGTCCATGTCCAAAATTCGCAGGATATAGGTGTCTTCAAGATTTTGTCCGAATCCGGAATTGGTGCAGGTGTCCGACGCATCGAAGCAGTGACCGGTCAGGCAGCTTATCAGTATTTCCGCACACAAGAAGCCGAGTTGAACGAAGCGGCACAACTGGTGAAAGCCCAACAGACGAAAGAAGTAGCCGGAAAAATCAATCAACTTAAGCAAGAAATGAAAGAGATGCAAGGCCAAAACGAGTCTTTGAAAGCAAAAATCATGAATGCCGAAGCCAAAAATCTCTTTGAAAATGTGGAGAGCGTCAACGGCGTAACATACATCACTTATGAAACAAAGAACCAGGATATGAATGCGTTACGTCAATTGGCTGATCAATGGCGTCAAAAGGCTGTCTCTGATTTATTTGTGGCAGCTTCGGCAACAGACGGTAAAGTCCATATGCTGGCTGCAGTGGCCCAAGAAAAGTTGGATCAAGGCCTAAAAGCCGGCGATCTGATCAAGACGCTCGCTCCATTTGCTGGAGGCAAAGGCGGCGGACGTCCGGATATGGCGCAAGCAGGCGGCAATAATCCAGCTGGCATCCCGGATGCGCTGAAGCACGTTGCGGTCTGGATTGCAGACAATACAAAATAAGCATCCTTTCTCAGAGGCAGGCATCCAAAAAAGATGCCTGCCTCAGTTTGTTGGTCCGATCAGCATGCAAAAAAATGCGGAATATACAGACAGAAGGGGAGCAGGCAAGTCCTGATGTGGTTCGGGATAGGACAGTGGCATTTCTTTGTTGTAGTTTTTTGTGATTTCTTGTAAAATGGTTAATATACTAAAGAAAACTGGGGTGTCGCTATGAGTTCGAAAGATGAAACGATGTTGTTTAATTTTGATGACAATCTCAAAAAGAATGTACAAGAGACATTAGCCCTTGTTTATGACGCATTGGAAGAAAAAGGATACAATCCCATCAACCAGATTGTGGGCTATCTGCTTTCTGGCGATCCAGCTTATATCCCGCGTCATAACGATGCCAGAAACTTGATCCGTCGTCACGAACGTGATGAAATAATGGAAGAATTAGTGAAAAGCTATCTTTCTGGAACAGGCAGAATCATCCAATGAGGCTCATGGGCTTGGATGTCGGATCAAAAACGGTAGGAGTGGCCATCAGTGATCCGATGGGATGGACAGCGCAAGGGATAGAAATCGTCAAAATCGATGAGGCCAATGGAGAATTTGGCCTTGATCGGATTGCCGAATTGGTTAAGCAGTACGAAGTTGAGAAGTTTGTGCTCGGCTTGCCCAAAAATATGGATAACAGCATTGGCTTTCGTGCGGAAGCTTCCATTGCCTACGGAAATTTGCTTGAAAAGGAGTTGGGTTTACCGGTCGCTTACGTTGATGAGAGACTGACCACTGTCCAAGCAGAAAAAATGTTGATCAATGAAGGAAACGTTTCCCGCAAAAAACGCAAAAAGGTAATCGACAAACTTGCTGCAGTCATCCTTCTGCAGAATTATCTGGACAGCCAGTAAAGAGAGAGGTTTTTTTGTCCTGTTTGCGTTACAATAGCTTTTGTTTGAACGGTAAGAACAATAATTTAGATAAAGAGGTGCATACCATGACTGAACATAATCACGACCACGACCACGACCACAACCATGATCATGACCACGATCACGACCATAACCACGAGCACATTACTATCGTGGATGAGAACGGGAATGAAGAGCTTTTCGAAATCCTGTTCACATTCGAATCCGAAGATTTCGGGAAGTCGTATGTTCTGGTTTATCCAGCCGGAGCTCCAGAAGACGAAGAAATCGAATTGCAAGCTTATTCCTATGTGGAAACCGAAGATGGCGGAGAAGGCGATTTGGAGCCGATCGAAACGGATGCAGAATGGGATATGATCGAAGAAGTCCTGAACACATTTATGGAAGACGAAGATCTTCAATAATAATGTAAGTGACTTGTAAGGAAAACAAGGAAGGATCGGGACAAATAATATTGTCTGGATCCTTTTTTTTTGTTGCTGGATCGCTTTTTCGAATTTTTGGAATCCAAGCGGACAAGAACTGAAAATCTGATGAGAAACCTGTCTAAGATGTTCGATATGTCTATGCAAATAACAAAAAAGATTCAATTTATATAGCTTTTCGTGTATAATTACGGAAGTCGAATGGCTAGTAGTACATAAAACAGCCATATACTCAAGTAAGGAGGGCCTTATCTTTGTCACAAAATGATCAGCAAGAACCTCAAGGGCAACAAAAACTCATTCGTCCTACGTTGGAGAAAGAAGCCGTAGACAAAATGAAAATACGCAAAAAAGAACGGTCACTAGTTCGGAAAATTGTTTTTGCAATCGTAACGATAGGGATTCTGTTAGGAGTCATCGTTGGCTTTGCCGGCTACAAATATATAACAGACGCACTTCAGCCATTGGAGCCAGAAAGTACGGAAGTCGTCGAAGTGGAAATTCCGATAGGCACCTCCACAAAAGGGATCACACAACTGTTGGAAGAAGGCAACGTCATCAAAAACGCGACCGTCTTCAACTACTACATCAAGACCCAAAACGTTTCTGATTTCCAAGCGGGCTTTTATGAATTATCGCCTTCCATGAGTCTGGATGACATCATTGCGACGCTCCAGGCGGGCGGCAGTCCTGTGCCACAATCGAGCGATCACAAAATCATCGTAAGAGAAGGCAATACAGTCGAAGAAATCGCAACGGAAGTCGAAGAGAAAACGGACTTCACAGCTGAGGAATTTTTGACGAAAGTGAATGATGCGGAATTTTTGGCGAATGCCGCTGCACAATACCCTGGTATTTTGACGGAAGCTTCCCAACGGACCGACACGCGTTATCGTTTGGAAGGCTACCTCTACCCGGCGACTTATGATTTTATGGCCGGAAACACCCTGGATGACGTCATCTTACAAATGCTGCAGAAGACGAACGAAGTGCTTACGCCATACGCAGAGCAAATTGCTGCTTCGGGCCATACGCTTCATGAAATTCTGACGATCGCTTCACTTGTCGAAAAAGAAGGCGTCACTCCGGAAGATCGTGCGAACATTGCCGGCGTATTCTTTAATCGTCTGGAAATCGATATGCCGATACAATCGGACATCAGTATTTTGTACGCACTGAATGAGCACAAGGAATTAGTGACCTATGAGGATCTAGAAGTAGATTCACCGTATAACTTGTACAGAAATACAGGCATCGGGCCTGGTCCGTTCAATAGTCCGAGCGAAGGATCCATTCTAGCCACACTGTCTCCAGCGGACACGAGCTATCTGTATTTCGTAGCGGACACAGCGACAGGTATTGTTTATTTTTCCGAGACATATGAAGAACATTTGCAATTGCAAAGCCAATACGTAGACAGCGAATAAGCCGAATGAAGTGAGATGCAAGAAGAGAGGAAGAATACACCAGTGAAAAAACCTATCGTTATTGGGGTGACAGGGGGATCGGGAAGCGGGAAAACCAGTGTCAGCAGGGCCATCTTAGACAAGTTTACCGATGTTTCCATTTTGCTGTTGGAACAGGATTTTTATTATAAAGATCAGAGCGATCTACCGTTTGAGGAACGTCTGAAAACAAACTATGATCATCCATTTGCTTTTGATACGGATCTGTTCATCAAAGATCTGAAGAAATTGATCCAATACGAAAGCATAGAACAACCGGTTTACGACTATTCCAAACACACGCGCAGCGATCAAGTGATCCATCGCGAACCGAAAGAAGTCATCATCGTTGAGGGGATACTCATTTTGGAGGATCAAAGGTTGCGCGACTTGATGGATATCAAAGTCTATGTGGACACGGATGATGATATCCGTATCATCCGAAGAATAAAACGTGACATGGAGTCCAGAGGGCGGACGCTTGATTCTGTCATCCACCAATATCTGACGGTGGTCAAACCGATGCATCAACAATTCATCGAGCCGACTAAAAAATTTGCGGATATCATCATTCCCGAAGGTGGTCAAAATCAAGTCGCAATCGATCTGATGACCACGAAAATTGCTTCAATTTTGTCTGAAAATGCAGGATAAAAATAAATCCCTATGATATTTTAAAAATATAATTGCTTTTACTGGAATTAAGTGGTATTTTATATTCACTATTAATTAGGCAGACAATAAACGATGTAGAGCCACAGGAAATGATTATTTCCCTTTGGATGACATGCTGCCTGTCCCGGGTCCGTTTGACTATTCAGGACAGCCAGCAACAGAAAAAAAGGAAATGCAGCCCTGTGCCGGAATATTGTATATTGAATCATTACTTAAAAGGGGCATATTTCTTATGATCGAAAAAGCATATCCGATGACAGCTGAAGGTAAAGCTAAATTAGAAGCTGAACTTGAAGATTTAAAAGTGAATAAAAGAAAAGAAATTGTTGAACGCATCAAGATTGCCAGAAGCTATGGAGATTTATCCGAAAATTCGGAATATGAATCCGCAAAAGACGAACAAGCTTTCGTCGAAGGCCGGATCACAACATTGGAAAAAATGATCCGTTTTGCGGAAATCATTGAGGTCCAAAACGTCGACAGCGATTTGGTTTCGCTTGGACGCAAAGTGACTTTCATTGAATTACCTGACGGCGATGAAGAAACTTACATCATTGTCGGTAGTGCGGAAGCAGATCCGCTTGAGGGTAAGATTTCAAATGATTCGCCAATCGCAAAAGCCTTGTTGGGCAAGCGCATCGGTGAAGAAGTCGTCATCGGTACACCGGGCGGCGATATGAACGTGAAAATCGTCAGAGTGGAACAAGCTTAGAAAAGCAATCAACAAGAGGATAGGCCAAAAATCATTCGGGTGATTTTTGGCCTATCCTCTATTTGTTTGTGTTTTGAACCAAGTCTTCAGGTATAATGACAGGGTAGATGCAATCATTGGGACAGTACGACTTTAGTCCTATCACACTATCCACCCTTAGCGCACTGTCAAATCAGTTCAGTTAATCTATAATGGAAGCAGACAATAAAACTTGCGTTCAGTTGTAATTATATCCATTTTTTCAGGATATCGTAGAGAAAGGAGGGGCCAAGGATGAAAAAAGGTGCATTAAAATTATTCATGCTCATTGAAGGGCTTTTGGGATTGGCTGTCCTGTTTCAATTGGTGCAGGATACGGATCTGCTGCTGGTCTTTGTGTTCGGGCTGATTTTTATCAAATTCGGGAACGGAAAAGGCGAACGGCGCCAAGTTCTTGGCTTGGTCGGATGGTTTATGGTAGGCATGAGCATACTCTCGACATTCTCCGTGTGGCTGATGCTGATCCTCTTCATACTGTTTATCGGCATAAATGGGAAAGGAATCTGGTCTGATCTGAGGATGGATACTGTCGTGGATGTTCCTTGGGAAGAAAAAGCATTCCGCACAGTCAAAACAAAAGAACCCGGACTGCGGAGTGGCTCCAGAAAGCGTCAGAAATGGATCGGGAACACCAGTATCGGGACGGATGTTTATGAATGGGATGATGTCAATCTGACCGTATTTATGGGTGATACGATCATTGATTTGGGCAATACGTTGTTGCCAAAAGAGGAAAATATCATTTTGATCCGCAAAGGGTTCGGAAAGACCAGGGTTATCGTGCCGTTGGGAATCGGGGTGGCTGTCCACCATTCATCCATCAAAGGCCAGCTTCTGTTCAACGAAGATGAAATAGGCTTGACCAATGAAACAGTAAAATTATACAGTCAGGGCTACGATGAGGCAAACAGAAAGATCAAAATCGTGTCCAATAGCCTGCTGGGTGATCTGGAGGTGATTTACCTATGAGGAGAAGCTCGGTTTTGATTCTGTTCAGTATGATACTCGGCGTCTTTGCTGTGATTGTGGGCGGGGTTTTATTCGCTCTGAGGCCCTATTTAAGTTATCAGGAACTGATTGAGGTAGATCGTTTTTACGTGCCGGCATTCCTTTATATTATCGTATTAATGCTGTTTGCGGCCACCGTTGTGACGTGGATCACTCACTTTTACTTGAAAAATCAAGAAAACCGCATCAAGGATAAACTGCATTGGCTTTTTCTTGGCAATTATGAGCATAAGGTATTCACCAAAAAGCAGGACAGATTATTTTTTTTGGACCAGTACTGTAAGACAATCCATATCGAAATCGAAATGCTCCGAAAGAAGATGCTCAGCCTTTCCCGGGAAGTGCAGCATTTAAGCGCAAATCCGCAACAGATAGGCAACGAAACGAAAGAAGAAATACTCGAGCAGGAAAGGCATCGCATTGCCAGGGAACTACATGATTCCGTCAGCCAGCAACTCTTTGCGGCGATGATGATGTTATCCGCAGTCAATGAGCGGGCAGATGATTTTCCGGAAAAAATACAGAAACAGATGCATCTCATAGAGGGCATCATCAACGAATCCCAGTCGGAGATGCGAGCCTTGCTCCTGCATCTTCGTCCAACCAAACTCGAAGGGAAATCCCTGAAAAAAGGGATCGAGCAGTTGTTGGTGGAATTGAAGTCGAAAGTCCAAATCATGATTAAATGGGAAATCGACGATGTGCATACACTGAGCGGCATCGAGGATCATTTATTCCGTATTGTGCAGGAGCTGCTTTCGAACACCTTGAGGCATGCAAAGGCAAGCCATCTGGAAGTGTATCTGAAACAAACCTTGCAGGAAATCAGTCTCCGCGTTTACGATGATGGCGTCGGCTTCGATACTTCGGCTGAAAAATCCGGCAGCTATGGACTGATGAACATCAAGGAACGCGTCCAGGGAATGGGAGGAAGCTGCAAAATAATCAGTTTCCCCAAAAAAGGGACCGTGATCGAAATCCGGATTCCGAATACAAATGTGAATACAAATAATGTAAGTGTTGAATAGGGCGATAGAAGTTTCGAAAAAAAAGTTTCTTTTAGGAGGGTTCGGGTTGATACGTGTATTGATTATCGACGATCATGAGATGGTAAGGCTGGGTTATTCGGCCTATTTATCCATCCAAGATGATATCGAAGTAATAGGGGAAGCGGAAAATGGTTTGATCGGCTACGAAATGGCGTTGGATTTGCGCCCGGACATCATTTTGATGGATCTGGTCATGGAAGTCATGGACGGCATCGCTGCAACAAAAGCGATTTTGAATGAATGGCCGAAAGCAAAAATCATCATCGTCACCAGCTTCATTGATGATGAAAAGGTCTATCCGGCATTGGAAGCCGGAGCGTCCAGTTATATGCTGAAAACCTCTTCAGCGCATGAAATTGCCGACGCTATCCGCTCCACTTACCACGGTGAGTCTGTGTTGGAGCCAGAAGTGACCGATAAGATGCTGGAGCGCTTCTCGAAAAGAAATATCCGACCGTTGCATGAGGAGCTGACTGCCAGAGAGCGGGAAGTATTGCTGCTCATAGCGCAAGGCTATTCCAATCAGGACATCGCCGACCAACTGTTCATCACACTGAAGACAGTCAAAACGCATGTCTCCAATATTTTGACAAAGCTGGAAGTAGATGATAGGACCCAAGCGACTATTTATGCTTTCAAGCATCATCTGATTCAGTGATTTTGAGCAAAGTGTTATAAAATGATGCTTCCTTATGATAAGATGAATCTGGTAGATAGCAGTGAGAGGGGGCAGACTGATCAACCGATCAGCGACTAAATGAAAATAGAGATCAGTGAACGCGCGCAAAAATGGTTTGAACAGGAAATGGGTATTTCCGGCAAAAAAGGGGTCCGTTTCCTTGGTAAGGTGTACGGCAGCAGCCAAATACACGAAGGATTTTCTGTTGGGCTTGACGTGGATGAGCCAGTCTCTCCGATCGGAAAAGCCGAATACAATGGCATCACATATTACGTCGAAGATGCAGATGACTGGTTCTTCAATGGCTATGATTTGCATGTCGGCTTCGATGAAAAACAGCGTGAACCGGAGTATAACTTCATCGCACAAAATAAAGAGGACAAATAAAAAGAGGGTGCTGGATTTTTAATCCAGCACCCTCTTTTTGTTTTCCGTTCAGGTTTTCAGGCTCAGACGCCCATAATGACGGGTACAATCATAGGACGGCGCTCCGTTTTTTCATACAGGTAAGGTTGAATGGCATTCGTGACGGTGTCCTTCAGTTTCTTCTCGGTGACCGCATCGGTACCCTTTAGCAAAGAAAGGACATCTTGACGGACGATTGCTTGCGCTTCGTGGATCAGATCGCCTGATTCGCGCATATAGATAAATCCTCGGGAAAGGATGTCCGGTCCTGCCAACAAATCTTTGTTGCGGAAATCGACAGTCAGTACGACGACCACAAGGCCGTCTTCAGAAAGGACGCGACGATCGCGCAGGACGATGTTTCCGATATCGCCGATGCCTTTTCCGTCCACGTAGACATCCGTTGCCGTAAAGCTGCCTGCACGTCTTGCGGAATCAGCCGTCAAAGCGAGGATTTCCCCGTTATCGGAAATGAAACAGTTCTCGGCTGGAATGCCGACTGATTCTGCCAATTCTGTGTGGATTTTCAGCATGCGGTACTCGCCATGAACCGGCATGAAATATTTTGGTTTCATCAATGTCAACATCAATTTCTGCTCTTGTTGGCCACCATGTCCGGAAGTGTGAACGTTATTTACTTTACCGTGAACAACAGCTGCCCCAGCTTCCAAAAGCAAGTTGATGACGCGGTTGACGCTGGTTGTGTTGCCCGGAATCGGTGAACTTGAGAATATGACAGTATCGCCAGGTTGGATGGAAATCTGTCTGTGTGTACCATTGGCGATTCGGCTCAAAGCAGCCATCGGTTCACCTTGGGAGCCGGTACACATGATGAGCACTTTATCCGCGGGCAGACTGTTCAATTCACGCGCCTCGATGAACAGGTCATCCGGAGCCACGATAAAGCCCAATTCTCTGGCCGTGCGGAAGTTCGTCTCCATGCTGCGTCCAAATATGGCAATTTTTCGGCCCGTTTCGAGTGCAACTTCAGTGACTTGCTGCAGTCTGTAGATATTGGACGAGAAGGAAGCAAAAATGATTCTTCCTGAAACTTTTTGGATGATGTTCTTAAGGGATTGCCCCACAATTTGTTCTGACTGCGTAAACGTAGGTGTTTCCGCATTAGTACTGTCGCTCAGAAGCAAAAGGACGCCTTCTTCCCCGATTTTAGCCATCTTGTGGATATTTGCCGGTTTTCCGTTCGCGGGTGTGAAATCGAACTTGAAATCCCCCGTGAAGACAATATTGCCCGGAGGAGTCTTGACCACGATCCCCATAGTGTCCGGTATACTGTGCGTTGTCGCGAAGAAGCTGATGCTGGTTTTACGGAATTTGATGACGGAATCTTCGTTGATTTCGTGCAGAACAGCATCCCTGAGCAAGCCGTGCTCATCCAGTTTGTTGCGGATCATGGCGAGCGCCAGTTTGCCTGCATAGATTGGGACATTCAATTCTTTCAAAAGAAACGGGACACCACCGATGTGATCTTCGTGTCCGTGTGAAATGAACAAGCCTTTGATTTTGGTTTGGTTTTGTACCAAATAACTGTAGTCGGGTATCACATAATCAATGCCAAGCAGATCATCTTCCGGAAACATGATCCCGGAATCAAGAATGATGATTTCGTCCTGGAATTGGATGCCATACATATTTTTGCCGATTTCCCCTAAACCCCCGAGGGCAAATACGCCGACTTCATTGTTTTTTATGTTAGGTTTCATACATTAAACTCCGTGATTTTAAAATCAGGATTTTTTTGTTCGTATTCCAGATGGTTGCCTTCCAAAGGCTGGATGAACTCAATGTTATAGGGGGTATTTTGTTCAACTAATCTTCTGGCTATTACGATATCGGATGCCTCCACATAAAGAGATTCCGTGTTCTCTCTGGTAGGGGCATCAAACTTTGCTGGTTGGTATGTTACTTTAAATATCATATAGTTCACTCCATTTTTCTTATTGTTTTTGATAGTACTGTACTTAAAAATTACAATCTCAGTTTGTTAACTTGGTCAATAGTTGTATTTTTTCATACAATCGGTACTGTAAGTTTACCACAATTAAGGCAGTTAGTATAGAAATGACTGGCAAATTCATTTTTGCGGGGGTGCAAGCCTTTCCAATAGTAAGACAATTCTCTTTTGTTTTTTTTATCGATAGCTATCAATATTTTTGTAGACTTAAACACAGTAATTGTCTAGACTGAATATAGCGGGTTTACTGGGCAGGCAGGAAAAGAGGATGTTTTTTTTTGCCCTGAAGAAATCCGGAGAATCGTTTCCAATAAGGTAGGTGTATCGAAATGTCTTTAATTTGGCGTTATATCAGTCGGTATAACAAATTGTTTTTACTAAATGTGTTGGGAGCTTTCGGCTTTGTGCTTGTCGAGTTGGGACTTCCGACAATGCTTGCAGGTTTGATCAACGAGACGGTTGCAGGCGGTGGAAAAGAGAACATTCTGCGGACGACTGCGTTTATGATAGGCTTGGCTTTGATCGGGTTTGTGGGAAGGGTCATTGTCGCCTATGCAACCGGAAAAATCACCACCAATATGGTAGCGGATATGCGGAACGACATGTACCGGAATATCCAGACTTTTTCCCACGAAGAGTATGATCGAATCGGTGTTTCATCATTAGTGACGCGGGTCACCAATGACGCCTTCATTCTGATGCAATTCGCCCAGATGTTGTTGCGTATGGGGTTGATGACCTTCATTATGATGTTCGCCAGTGCTTTTATGATAGCGCGCACGAGTCCGGACCTATCGATTATCCTGTTGCCGGCGTTCCCGGCACTGCTTGTGATGATCATTGTGATCGGCAAAAAATCGCAGCCGTTATCCGAGGCACAGCAGCAAAACCTGGACGAAATCAATGGGAATTTGAGGGAATCATTGTCCGGCATGCGCGTCATCCGGGCGTTTGTGCAGGAAATTTTTCAAGCGGAACGTTTTGGAAGTGTCAACCACGCCTACAGCGTGGTTTCAAAAAAACTATTCCGTCTGATGGCCTGGAACCAACCGGTATTTTCACATGTCATCAATCTGATCATCATCGCCATCATGTGGTTTGGTTCCGAGCAGATTGAGGGAGGCAGTCTGCAATTGGGGGACATGACCGCTTTCATCGAGTACAGCTTCCATGCTTTGTTCTCATTTTTGAATTTTGCGGTCGTCTTCATGATGTATCCGCGTGCTTCGGTTTCTGCGAAGCGGATCCAGGAAGTGTTGAACACTACCAGCAGTATTTCTCCGAATGAGGAAGGGATCACGGAAACCCAGACGCATGGTTATCTGTGTTTTGATAATGTTAGCTTTGCTTATCCTGGGAATACTGAAACACCGGTGATCAAAGACATTTCCTTTGGGGCGGACCCCGGCCAAACGGTCGCGTTCATCGGGAGCACGGGGAGCGGCAAATCAACGCTGATACAGCTGATTCCGCGTTTCTATGATGTCACAAAAGGGCGCATCATGATCGATGGGCATGATGTGCGCGATTATAATCTGAAAGCTTTGCGCAAGAAAATCGGGTTTATCCCGCAGAAAGCCTTGCTTTTCACCGGTACGATCTCGGAAAATCTGCGCTACGGGAAATGGGATGCTTCGAAAAAAGAAATCGAAGAAGCGTCCGAGATTTCCCAAGCCAAAGAGTTTATAGCCCGTAAACCAAAGCGTTTCGATGAGCATTTGGCGGAGGGCGGAAGCAATCTTTCCGGCGGACAGAAGCAGCGTTTGTCGATTGCCAGAGCGATTGTCCGCAAACCGGATATTTACATATTCGATGACAGTTTCTCCGCATTGGACTACAAGACGGACGCGACCTTGCGCGCACGCCTCAAAAAGGAGACCGGCAAAGCGACAGTCATCATTGTGGCCCAACGCGTCAGCACAATCATGCATGCAGATAAGATCATTGTGTTGAATGAAGGCGAGGTCGTGGGCCAGGGTACCCACAAAGAACTGTTGCGTAGTTGCGAAATCTATTATGCTATTGCATCCTCGCAAATGAGCAAGGAGGAACTTTCATGAAAAAAGTGGACAAAAAAACGTTGCTCCGGGTATGGGATTACCTAAAATTTTACAAAATGAAATTTTTCGGCTCCATCCTTTTGACCATTGCGATGACGATACTGAACGTACTGGAGCCTTTCATCATTGGATTTGCCATCACGGAAATCGGCAGAAATGTTTCGGATATGCTGAAAGGCGTGGAAGGTGCCGGCATCAATTACGATTATTTGACGAAAGTTCTGATCATCTATTTTGTTCGGGCACTCCTTTACCAGGCTACGAATCTCTATTCGCAATTGTTCATGACGGATGTCGTTCAGGATGCCATGCATGATCTGCGCAAGGATCTGAGCGACAAACTGAACAGGCTGCCGATTGCCTACTTTGACCGCAACCAATTCGGGGACGTACTTAGCAAAGTGACGAATGATGTCGATTCCATCGCCAATGCGCTGCAGCAATCCTTTTTGCAGGTGCTGAATGCCGTATTGGGGATCACCTTCGCGCTCATCATGATGTTCTCAATCAATTGGCAGTTGGCCATCGCCATGGTCGTGCTGATACCGGTGGCAAGTATCCTTTCGAAAAAGATTACACAGCTTTCGCAGCCGTATTTCCGTGGGCAAGCGAAATATCTCGGGCAGCTGAACGGATTTGTCCAGGAATCGCTGACCGGCTTCTCCATCATCAAGCTTTACGGCAAAGAAGAGGATGCTTTCGATGAATTCCATTCCATCAATGAATCTTTGAAAAAGAATGGTTTCAAGGCGGCTTTCATTTCCGGGTTGATGTCACCGGCTGTGGCTCTCGTCACCAATGCTTCCTATATCATCATCGCAGTGCTCGGGATTCTGCAAGCGATGGCTGGAACGATGACGATCGGCAATGTTCAGGCTATGGTGCAGTATGTCTGGCAAGTGAACCAGCCAATCTCGACGATCACGCAATTGTCGGCCATCATCCAATCGGCCACTTCTTCCATCCAGCGCGTCTTCGATCTCCTTGATCAGGAAGAGGAAGTGCAGGGTGAAATAAATGCGAGCTTACCGAAGGAAATCCGCGGAGATGTCACTTTCGAAAATGTCTCCTTCAGCTATGACAAAGAAAATACGCTGATCAAGAATTTCAACATCGAGGTCAAAAGCGGGGAAACAGTGGCGATCGTCGGTCCGACAGGCGCCGGCAAGACCACGATAATCAATTTGCTGATGCGCTTCTATGAAGTGGATGCGGGAGCCATCAAGATAGATGGCTACGACACAAAAAAACTGACCCGCGCTGACTTGCGCTCCCAGTTCGGCATGGTGCTGCAGGACGCTTGGCTCTACAAGGACACGATCACAGGGAATATCCGTTTCGGGAAACTGGATGCGACTTTCGAAGAAGTGGTGGATGCCGCGACTACAGCCAATGTCCATCATTTCATCCAGACTTTAGGTGCAGGCTACGATACGGTCATAAACCAGGAGGCCTCCAATATTTCCTTGGGTCAAAAGCAACTGCTGACGATCGCTCGCGCTTTTATCGCAGATCCCAAAATCTTGATACTTGACGAAGCGACCAGTTCAGTAGATACTAGACTTGAGGCTTTGATCCAAAAAGCGATGAAACGCATCATGCAAGGCAGGACGAGTTTTGTGATTGCACACCGGCTTTCCACCATCCGCGATGCTGATATCATCCTCGTCATGGACCAAGGCGAAATAATCGAATACGGCAAACACACAGAGTTATTGGAACGAAAAGGATTTTATTATGATTTGTACACTAGTCAATTCAAAAACGAGCCAGAATAAGGGGAACAGAAAATTTGAACAATAAAAAATTCATTTTCTTTGATATCGACGGAACATTGCTGAATGACAAAAAGATGCCGCTTGAGAGCACTGTCCAAGCTTTGCGCCAACTGCAGCAGAACGGGCACGAAATCGCGATCGCGACAGGACGGAATCTATTCCTGGCCCAAGAGGTCATCGATACGTTCCAATTGGACAATTACATCGTCTGCAACGGAGCGGCAGGGTACTTCAAGCATGAACTCAAGTATGAAAACAAGTTAGATCTGGCTGCTTTCGAAAAATTGCTGCAGCTTTCCGATGAAAGTGGTCATCAGGTTGTCTATGAGTCAGCGCATGCTCTGGCCCGTCGTCATGAGTCGATCGCTATCAATGCGACCGAAGCGATGCGCAGCATCGAATTCGACGTCCCTGACCATGATGCGTCTTTTTATCAAAACAATCCGCTATATCAAGCACTCTTATTCTACAGAGACGAGGAGAAAGCAATCTACGAAGACGGCGCTTTCCCGGAATTCCGATTTGTGCGCTGGCACGATGCCGGCGTCGATGTGTTGCCGAACCCAGGATCAAAAGCACAAACTGCCTTGTGGATGGCGAAACATCTTGACTTTGCTCATGAAGACACCATTGCTTTCGGTGACGGAAACAACGATTATGAACTCATTTCCAGCGTCGGCTATGGCGTTGCGATGGGGAATGCGGTCGATTCCGTCAAGGAAGTGGCCAAATTTGTCACGAAAGATTGCAATTCAGGCGGAATTGCCTACGCACTTGAAAAATTAGGCTTGTTATAGTAGCGAAAATAGGGTATCATATCATTCATAAGGCGTTTTTGCTGAACGTCATGGATACCCTGTTATTTCGGGGGCGTAGCTCAGTTGGGAGAGTGCTTGACTGGCAGTCAAGAGGTCGTGGGTTCGAGCCCCATCGTCTCCATACAAAAAAAGAAAACAACTCTTAGAAAGTTTGATATGAAGCGATTCATATGACTTTCCGGGAGTTGTTTTTTTTGTTTACCGAAAGAGCGTCGTAAAGCCCCTTGCTTTAGCTATGGGGATATAAGACGTGCACTTAGTTGTATTATGTGGGAACTCGCTGTATAATCAATATATGGAAAATAAAAAATATGAATCAAATCATAACATCATTTATTCTTGTACCTACCATGTTGTCTGGTGTCCAAAATATCGGCGAAAGGTCCTTGTCGGACCAGTAGCGGCACGCTTAA
>JASKKA010000066.1 GCA_030153215.1 Trichococcus sp. | reverse complement strand
TAGAAACTCAGGGAGGATTGACGTTATGACTAAAGAATTGATCGTAAGGACAGGGCCGCAAGAATACGAATGCAGAGAAGGAGTCCTCACGACTTTGCCGAAACGATTGGAGGAGCGCTTCGTCAAAAATGTGCTGATCGTGCACGGCACCATATCCTGGCAAAAAGCACGGCCCTACCTTGAAGACCTCTATCAAAATGGTTTTGCGATCACTGAAGTGGCTTTTTCGGGCGAATGCAGCTTTGAGGAAGTCGATCGCATAGTCGGCTTGGCGGAACAGTACAAAAGCGATGCGATTATCGGTGTAGGCGGAGGGAAAATCATGGACGCAGTGAAATATGCAGCTGCGAAAGCGGAGGGGATATTGAACGTAATGGTGCCGACGTTAGCGAGCAACTGTGCACCATGGACGCCGCTGAGTGTCATGTACACCGAGGATGGTGTGTTCATCCGTTACGATTTCCTGCAGCAACAAGCTTCGCTCTTGTTGTTGGAACCACGTTTGATCATCGATTCGCCGAAAGATTTCTTCGTGGCCGGATTGGCGGATACGCTGGCAAAATGGTACGAATCGGACGAAATCCTTTCCTTGCCTGAGAATGCCCAACAACCGATGCTGATGATGGCACGACAAGCGGCATCTATCTGCCGACAAAGCATCTTGGATCACGCCGAGTTGGCGATCGCAAGTCTGGAAGCAGGTGAAGTGACGGAAGCTTTTGTGAAGCTTACGGAAGTGATCACTTCCATCAGCGGCATGGTCGGCGGTATGGGGGACGCATTTGCGCGGACGACCATCGCCCATGAAATCCATGATGCCATCACCAACTTCCCGGAATCGCATCATTTCCTGCACGGTCATAAAGTCGCCTATGGAATCATGGTGCAACTGGCATACGAAAAGAAATGGGCTGAAATCGACAACCTGATCCCGTTTTATGAACATCTCGATCTTCCGAAGAGTCTCCAAAATCTGCATTTGGAGAGACTGGATATGGAAGGAATCATGGAAATCGCCCGACTATCGACAAAACCCGAAGCACCGGCGCATGGCCTGCCTTACGAAGTCACTGCCGAATTGATGGCTGAAGCGATCCAAGCGCTAGAAGACTATATGGCGAAGTTGCCTGAGCTATAATCGGAGTGAATTACTGCACGAACAGACGCCGTGCCATGCCGAGCGATGATCCCTCCGGTTTGGCAAATTCCGGAATAATCGGTATACTGTAAACACGAACATTTACCGGGCAGAAAACCCCATTTATGATAAGCGAGGGATAGTCAATGAACAGTGAAGAATTAGTGTCCAGAGCAAGAATGGCCATGCAGCATGCGTACACCCCGTATTCCGATTTTCCGGTGGGAGCGGCTGTGCTTTACAAGGACGGCGAAGTGATCGAGGGCGTGAATGTGGAAAATGTTTCCTTCGGCGCCACAAACTGCGCAGAGCGGACTGCCTTATTCACAGGTGTGACGCGAGGCTATCACAAAGAGGATGTCGCAGCTATCGCGATTGCGGGTGACACAGAAACCTTCCTCCCGCCTTGCAGTATCTGCCGCCAAGTGATGGTGGAATTGTGCGCATACGAAACGCCAGTCTACCTTTCTGACAAATACGGAAAAATCAAGGAAATGACGCTCAAAGAGCTGGTCCCTTACGCCTTCACCGATTTGGATATGTAAACAATAACTGCGGCCCACCAGTACAAGGTGAGCCGCAGTTGTTTTTATGCTACATTTTCAAAAATAACAGATAAGCCCATGACATCATCAGAAGCAAGTGAGCGCTGATGCCGCCGAGGCAAAGGTAGAGGGTATCCCGTTTCGTTTCATTGATCGTCTGATAAAGGCTGGCGATGAACGTCACCAGATAACTGGACAGATGGACAAGGAACAACAACAGCACCGGGACCGCCATCAGGATCGGGGCAATCAGGCTGATAAGAAATGCAGTGCCCAACAGCAACAGACCAAAAGCGTTCATTCCCGCATATTGCGTCATCCAGTTATGGAAGGCGTGGCGTCTGTGCAAAAAGAAGGTTTTGATGAAGTACGCCAGCAAAGGGTAAAGATAATAGAACGCCAGAAAAAGCAGGAAATTCTTCATGTACCAAACGACCGGTTCAACATGAAAAGTGACGGTCGGCAACAGTGATATCTGGGAAAGCAGATCATACTGATTGACCAGCGCGACCGCAATCCGCGTCACCAAGCCGGCTGAAAGCAACGCCGAAAGGACGAAGGTGAAGTAGCCGTATAGGTTGTGGCTTTCTCTGCGCGATTTTCTCGTCTCCGCAGGGTCTTTCATTTTTTTCCATAAAAAACGCATGTAACGGATGAATTTATTCTTTGCTTCATCGAAAGAAAAGGCTTGCTTCTCAGTGCGCGAACCCGATGCAGCGTCTTCTTCATCTTCATCAGCCGTCAGGTCGACAAAGTTTGCGGTGTTTTCTTCGAATAAGGTGGGTTGATAAAATTCATCTTGAGGGATCGCTTCCGAATCGGAAACATCCGACCCGCACATTGGGCAAATCAAGGCCTCTTTCGGAATACGATTATGGCAATAGATACATATCTTCATTGGATATTCTCCTTCTCGCTGGTAACTAACTTCTAGAATAAGTCAGTTTGTAGGATATAGCAAGGTTATTTTTATGACAAACTTTTTGTAATGGAACGGATATTTCGGTATGATAAAGACAACATAAATGAGAGGAATGATGCCATAATGAAAATGTTACACACTTGCATCCGCGTCCAGCACTTGGATAAATCGATCGCATTCTACAAAGAGGCTTTTGATTTCCACGAGAAGAAGAAACTGGATTACCCTGAGCACAAGTTTTCAATCGTCTATTTAGGGTTGGAAGGCGATGATTATGAGTTGGAGTTGACTTACAATTACGATCATGAAGCTTACAACATCGGTGATGGCTACGGCCATATCGCCATCGGAGTGGATGAATTTGAAGCCCTTCACGAAAAACAGGTTGCTGCCGGATTTAATGTGACGGACTTTAAAGGCTTGCCTGATTCTTCCGTAAGATACTATTTCATCACTGATCCGGATGGCTATAAGGTTGAAGTCATCCAGAATAAATAGGAAGGATCTATGGGAAAAATGGTTAAACAAAAACTGCTTTTCATCGGCGACAGCATCACGGATACCGGGCGCAACCGCAATAATCCTGAGTCGCTGGGGAAGGGATATGTGGCGCTGATCGCAAAAGCGCTCGCGGACAGAGGCGATTCTGAAAACTATCAGCTGATCAACCGTGGCATCAGCGGAAACAAAATCCATGATATAGCGGAACGATGGCACGCGGATTGCGTGGCGCTCGAACCAGATGTCGTCACATTGCTGATCGGCATCAATGATACGTGGCATAATGTCGGTGATAAAGCGATTTTCGCTACCGAACAGTCTGCGGAACAGTTTGAAATGCATTACCGTCATCTGTTGGCTTCCTTGCGGAAAAAATCGGATGCTCGGATCATTCTGATGGAGCCGTTCGTCTTCCCGTATCCGGAAGACCGCAAAACTTGGCGGGCTGATTTGGATCCGAAACAGGTAATCGTCAAACGCCTTGCCGAAGAATTCGATGCCGAATGGATCGGTCTGGATGCTTATCTGAATGCAATCGGCGCAGTTGAGGGTTATGAAACATTATCCAACGATGGCGTCCATCCTACAAAAAAAGGGCACCTGCTTATCTCCGATGCTGCGAAGTGATTGCAAATCAAACGGGACATACGTGCTTGCACAACCACAGGATGTGGATGTTTGATGGTGACTGCTGTGAACAGTCCCATCCATGGGTTTTCCCATGCCGTATCAGAAGAAAGGGTCGGAAAGCTGAACACTTAGGTGCTCAGCTTCCCGGCCCTTTCTTTTTGTGTCTTCAGTGTTTTGATCCAGCTCCGGCGAGGGGCGGTTGGCCGGAGCTGGGTCATCCGGATCTACAGGCTTCTCCGGCGAGGAAGGGCTCTCCGGAGAAGCGCCCGGAAATTGGCCGGTTCCTCCGGCCAGAGCAGTTTCATCGGAGCACAGGCCACTGAAGCAGTGCCAATTCAGATGAGGGTCGCCTGGCCGGTGCGCTGGCAGGCAACACCCAACCAGCACCAACTTCAGCAAAAAATAAACCTGTCGCAGATGGCCTTGGAACTGTAAGGGCTTTATTAGGCGCTGTGGCTTCCTTGCGGTATAATCTAAGTAGGAAATTCAGGAAAGATTGGAGGCGTTTCAATTGAAAAAACTGAAATTATGGATACTTTCGCTGCTGTCATTCTCGCTTATGGGTTGTTCATTCTTAACGACGGAAGAAACGAGTGTTTCGCAACAGGACGCAGCCGGTGTGGACAACGTGACGACAGAAATAGCCAAATCGGATGGAGCGGTAGGCTCAGGGTTGTTGATCGGTGAAAAAGTAGTGACTACTGTCAGCCTTTCTTATGAAACTTTGAAATATGATGACTCCATCGCTTACCTGAAGGAGATTGTCGGAAAACATGGAGCTTATGTGGAATACTCCTATGAATCAAGCAACGGTGACATGATCTACACACCTTCTTCGTTGACCCAAAATTATCGCCAAGGCAGCTATACAATCCGGATTCCGAAAGATTCCGTGTCAGCCTTTCTGGATGATCTGGAAGGCGGATTGGGCACGAAAATCAGCGAACAGCAGGGCAATGAAGATGTAACACAACAGTATGAAGACACTGCAACGCGCATCAGCGTACTGCAAAGGAAGGAAGAGCGATTGTTGGCGTTGCTCGAGCAAGCGGAAACGGTCGAAGAGATTCTCGCTATCGAAGATAGTCTCAGTGCTGCCATATCCGAAAGGGAAGTGCTTCAGGCTGAGTTGGACAACATCGATGATTTGGTCGACTATACAGCTTTATACTTGACTGTGTCTGAGCGTTCGCGCATTTCGAACAATCAAGGTGGATCGACGCCATTTTGGGATCGCGTCAAAGATGCATTCATTGATTCGCTTTATGCTTTCTATTATTGGTTACAGGATGCCGCCATCTGGTTTATCTATGCATTGCCGTTCTTCGTGGCCGTTCTGTTAATGTTGTTGCTCCTGTGGGCGATTAAAAAACTGTTCGGCAAAACGATTTGGGGCAAGCGAAGGACCGAAAAGCAACTCCAGGAAAGAAAGCAGATTGAAGAGCGCCGGAAAGAACGCTTTGAGCGGACCCACCCAAGAAAACCGGGTGGAACAACCGTAGCGTCGAAGACCACCGGGACGCCGCCTGCGAAAACTACGAGCACGCCGCAACCGCCAATTCCGCCGACAGAAAAAAACGACCAGCCGGATTTAAAACCGAAAGATAAGGAAGGGGATCCACTCGAACCATGAGGATTCTGCTTGGATAAATAAGAAAAGCTGAACGGGTTCGTTCAGCCCTGATTAAGGAAACACTGTGACCTAATCGGTCAAGTACTCTGTTGTCACAGTGCGACATCAGAGGGCCTCACTGCGAGACCGGTTGGATGGCCTGATGACAGGACTAAGCGATTGAAATCGCAAGAGTCATGACAATCATGTTTCTAAGTCATCACAGATGACAAGAACCATGACAAGTCGAACAGTATGTCTTGGCTCGCAGAGACAAGAGGTTCCTTTTTCCTTTTCCGAAGGGCTTACCCGTGAAGCTGGCCATCATTTTAGGTGCAAGAAATATTTTGCAAACGTGTGAAACACCTACGGTGAAGCACTTTTCAATCCGAAAAATTTTATACATTCCTAGTATACCAAAAGAAAGACTGCATCCGGATAGACAACAAATCCGGATGCAGTCTTTTTAATTTACTACAGGAAAGATGGGTTAAATAAGTCCGCTTAAGTGAACTAGAAGAGTGGAATATATGGTAAAATAATAGAATAGGAGGGTATAGATTATGGTAAAAAGAAAACTGTATATCATTTCATTAGATGCATTTGGTGCCAGTGACTTAGAATTTGCCAAGACGCTGCCCCATTTCCAAGAAATTTTGAGCAGAAGCGCACTCGTTAAAGAAGTCGAATCGGTCTATCCGTCTTTGACATATGTTGCTCATACTTCAATCGCAACAGGGATGAATCCGAACCGTCATGGGATCATCCATAATACACATCGGCAACCGGAAAGGCAGTCACCGGACTGGTATTGGTATGCCAAAGAAATAAAGAAGGCGACGTTGTTCGATGTTGCAAAGAAGGCGGGATACACAACCTGTGCTTTGCTATGGCCGGTGACAGGGAAAAGCCCTTCCATCGACTACAACCTCGCGGAAATTTTTCCGAACAGGCCTTGGCAAAATCAGGTGATGGTCTCCGCTTTTGCATCCAGCACTAAATATGCGCTTGAGATGAATAAAAAGTACGGTTCGTTGCGGAATGGGATAGCCCAACCGGAATTGGATGAATTTGTGACTGCGATAGCGGTCGATACGATCAAGACGAAACTGCCGGATCTGCTGGCTGTGCATCTGGTCGACCTGGACAGCATGCGTCACGAATACGGCGTTTTGAGCGATCAGGCAAAAGAAGCGATCGTCCGGATGGATCGCCATCTTGGCCAGATCATCGAGGCGATGAAAGAAATGGATATCTATGAGGATACCGTGTTGGCAGTATTGGGCGATCATTATCAGATCGATACACACACGGTCATCCGCCCGAACCACTTGTTTTTGGACAAAGGCTGGCAGACGATCGATCGCAAAAGGAACATCAAAGACTGGAAAGTGCTGGCGAAAGCTGCGGACGGTGCTTGTTATATTTACCGGAAAGATGTCAGTATCACGAATAAGATGATTTTGGATGCATTGAAAGGGATCGAAGACCGGGTTGAAACCATCCATTCGGCCGCAGAAGCCAGAAAAATGGGTGCGGATGAGAATTGTCTCTTCATTCTGGAAGCAAAAGCCGGTTATTATTTTGAAAGCGATGTGATGTACCCGTTCATGGAAAGCACCGCCAAAAACCTTCCTGACCGAAGATTGCACAGCGCCACGCACGGATTCAGTCCGAAAAAGAAAAAATATGCCACAACATTGATGGTTTCCGGACCCGGAATCGACCAAGCTGCTGTTGTGGAAAAGGGCAGGCTGATAGATGAAGGGCCGACCTTTTTGCATGCAATCGGGCTGAAATTTCCGGAACCAACGGATGGAAGAATCATCAATAAAATATTTATGTAGTCCGGGGCTTCACCAGTGGCAAGATCAAGGTGCGGGGCACCTACAGTGGAGCTAAAAAAAACTTTATCGTCAACGTTTGTAAAAAGTAAGTAAACGTCATCCTGAATTGTAAAAATTATGCCACAATCTTTGCAAACCAGGATTTCTACACTATATAATTGTAAGCGTAAACATTTTCCGTGGATTGGAATATTGATTTTGTGAAATAAAAAACAATATTTATCTCTGGGTTTTCATTTTCCTATTTGTAAGTTAATATTCGGGAAATGTTGCAACAACAACCTTGGTCGAATAAATCCTCATTTTTTTTTAATTAAAATATCATTTTTGGAGTTTAGTCGGATTCTATATAGTGATATTCGTTTAAAGGGTCAGGCGTGATCAAAAAAATTATTATGGGATCATTTTATTGCAGCAATATAATTGTAAGGGAAGTGTCTGGATGAGTGCAAAAATGAACATACTTAAAGAGTTGGAAAAGGAAATGTATTTGTTCAACATCGGGGAACATCTTGAAAGCTACCGCTTTTTAGGAAGTAAAAAACGGACCGAGAATGGGATTGAAGGATGGCGGTTCACAGTCTGGGCGCCTCATGCAAAAACCGTCTCTTTGGTAGGGGATTTTACTGAATGGCAACCCGTGGAAATGCAAAAAATAGGCAAAACCGGCGGCTGGTCGCTTTTTGCGGAGGCCGCATCGCAAGGTGACTGCTACAAGTATTATATCGAGGACAAAAACGGCAAAAAGAAATACAAGATCGATCCCTATTCTTTCGCGTATGAAGTTCCGCCAAAAGACGCTTCTGTCGTGTTTGATATGCCCGAGAAAAAATGGAAAGACGGCAGATGGGCCGCAAACAAAAAAAGAAAGTCGATCTATCAAAAACCGCTTAATATTTATGAAGTGCATTTCAGTTCATGGAAAAAGCATGATGATGGCAGTTGGTATTCCTTTAAGGACCTTACTGAAACGTTGATTCCATATGTGAAGGAAATGGGCTATACGCACATCGAATTCATGCCTTTGATGGAACATCCGTTGGAAGCTTCTTGGGGTTATCAAATCACCGGGTATTTCGCGGTCGCTGCCCGTTATGGCAATTTGCTTGAGTTGAGGGATTTCGTAGAAGAAGCGCATAAAGAAGGTGTCGGGGTCATCATGGATTGGGTTCCCGGACATTTCTGCAAAAATGATTATGCGTTATCCTATTTCGATGGTACGCCGACTTTTGAGTATGCCGATCCGAATCGTGCAATCAATAACCGTTGGGGAACGCTGAATTTTGACTTGGGTAAAGCACAAGTGCACAGCTTCCTGATTTCGAACGCCATTTTCTGGCTGCAAGAGTTCCATTTCGACGGAATCCGTGTCGATGCCGTTTCGAATATGCTTTATCTTGATTATGATGAAGGTCCATGGACGCCGAATGAAGATGGCAGCAATCATAATCGCCAAGGCATCGAATTCCTGAAGAAGATGAACACAAAAGTCTTCGAACACCATCCGGATACTTACATGATCGCAGAGGAAAGCACTGCTTGGGCCAACGTCACGAAACCGATAGAGACGGGTGGATTGGGCTTCAACTATAAATGGAATATGGGTTGGATGAATGATACCTTGCGTTTCTTTGAAATGGATCCTTTGTTCCGAAAAGATAATTTCAACCTGATTACCTTTTCTTTCATGTATGCCTTCAATGAAAACTTTATCCTGCCGATATCCCACGATGAAGTGGTCCATGGGAAACAGTCGCTGTTGGGTAAAATGCCAGGTGACCGCTACAAACAATTTGCGGGCTTACGCACGCTGCAAGCCTACATGATGGCTCATCCAGGCAAAAAATTGAACTTCATGGGTAATGAAATCGGACAATTCCTGGAATGGCGCTTCTACGATCAAATCGAATGGGGTGTTCTGAACAACGAGTTCAATCCGGAGTTCCAGCACTACATCAAGACATTGAATCATCTCTACAAAGATACGAAAGCTTTACATGAAGTCGACGATACGCATACCGGTCTGGAAATTCTGGACGCTGACAATAACTTGGAGTCGGTCCTTTCCTTCGTCAGAACAGGCGAAAAACCGCGCGATTTTCTGATTGTCGTGTGCAACTTCACGCCTGTAGAGCGACGCAATTTCCGCGTGGGCGTTCCATATGAAGGCCATTACGAAGTATTGCTGAATACTGAAATGAAGGAATTCGGAGGTACTTGGACGGAAAATCTGCCGGAAATGGTTACTAGCCTCGATGGTATGAATCGCCAGCCTTTCTCGATCGAATTTACGTTACCTGCATTAGGAGTGTTGTTCATCAAACCAAAACGCGTTTTTGGTGTTAATAAATAATGTCTACTGAATAATTTATAAACCCTATTGTGACAACGCTTTTCGATGTTTTTTGGTATAATAGATGCATGGAATCCAGGGCAAAACACCAAAAATCCGTGCACT
>JASKKA010000009.1 GCA_030153215.1 Trichococcus sp. | reverse complement strand
TTTTTGGTATTTCCCTCTTGAATCCATGCATCTATTATACCAAAAAACAGCTAAAAACGCTGTTGCGATAAGGCTTGTTAATTATTCAGTAGACATTATATACGCGTGCGGCTTTGGAAGAGGAACTTTTTTCCCTTCATCAGCGCCACCACACGCAGCAGCAACCTTACGCGATTATGTTGTTGGACTTGGATCACTTCAAAAGGATCAACGACACCTATGGGCACCTGGTGGGAGACCGCGTATTAGCTGCACTCGGGCAAATAATCCGTTCCAACATTCGCGACTCCGATATAGCGGCACGGTACGGTGGAGAAGAATTTTTGGTTGTTTTTCCGAGTTGCGGAAGCCAAACAGCCGCACAGATCGGCGAGAGGATTCAACAAGATCTCTTGAAAGCCGAGCTCCCCTTCACGGAACCGGTCTGCTTCAGCGCCGGCATTGCTTCAAGCACAGAAAGACAGACCCTGAACGAATTGATCGACCTGGCGGACCAGCGCTTATACAAGGCAAAAAACACCGGCCGAAATCGAATTATTCTTTGAAAACAACCTATTTCTGCGTATCCACTGACTGCGCAGAAATAGGTTTTTTTAGGACTGCTCGTTTTCAGTGGTCGGATCGTCGCACGATTCCATCAGCATCACTCTTTTGAATGCGGCAACTACGTCTGGATCGAATTGTGTCCCTGAATATTTTTGCAGTTCTTCGATCGCCTCTTCCTTGTTTCTGCGGATATTGTTTGGCCGGCCGCTCGTCATCGCGTCGTAAGCATCCGCAACCGCTATGATACGTGAAGGCAAAGGAATCTCCTCTTTCTTCAACTGTTCCGGATAACCGTTTCCGTTCACCCACTCATGATGGGACAAAACGATCATCGCAACAGGTGCGTAAGCATCCACCGAGCGAAGAATCTGATAGCCGGTTTCTGGGTGGCGTCGGATCAACTCGACCTCTTTTTTGCTCAATTCCGATTGTTTCCCCAGGACTGCGGACGGGATGGTAATCTTGCCGATATCATGAACCAGCGCCGCTTTTTTGACCATCTCTTGGATTGAGGATTCCAATCCCATCTCTCTAGCGATTGTTCCGGCATAGTTTGCCACATTTTCAGCATGCTGCAGATCCCACTTTTTCAACAAACGCGGATTCGATTTGATTCCTTCAATGATGGAATTTTTGTGTCTCCGGCTGTTGCGCAGCTTATCCTCATACATCAACCGGTCCGCTTCTGCAATCAACTCTTCGATCGAGTCTTCCATACTTATTTTGGTCGCAACACCCAAAGAAATGGAAATCCACTCGGAAGGGAATCTTCCGGAAATTTTGAATGTGTCCTTCCGTTGGAGTTCACCGGCCAAAAGCGATGCTTCGTGCTGGCTCGTGTACGGAAGCAGCAGAACAAATTCATCTCCGCCATAACGGACAAAAAAATCTCCCTCCCGTTTGAAACTGAGAATCTGTTCCGAAATGCCACGCAACAATTCATCCCCTTGATCATGCCCATAAGAATCATTAATCAATTTCAATCCGTTCAGATCCACGAAAATAGCGCTGAGCGGTAATTTGTATGGTAAAAGAACCGCTTCAGGCGACGTCACCAAAAAACTGCGCTGATACATCCCAGTCAACGAATCCCGCGTATGGTAAAACTCCAACTTTTCCTGGGTTTTCATCAAATCGGTAATATCTCGCCCGGCTGCATAGATTCTGTTCCCAAAAATTTTCACGCGCCATTCGAAATAACGGGCTTCTCCATCCGAACTTATGAGCCGATTGATGAATTTCTCCATTTCCCCAACCTTTACGGACTCGCTGATCGCAAATTTGGTTGCATACAGATCCTCTTTGGCGATGATTTCAAATATGTTTCTCCCGACCAATCGGGAATCGCTGTACCCTAAGGTCTCCTTCCAGCTCGCATTGACGGCAACAATCTGGCCACTATAAGTGAAGACGCAGAACAAGTCTCTCGTAACAGAAAGAAAACGCTGCAGCTCAGTGTTCTCTTTTTTTAGTGTATCGATGCACACTTGATCATTCTGAAGATTTTCTTGCATTCTCCCACTCCTTCTACTGTTCGCGTTCCGAATCATTATAATCTATCAAAAAAGCGACTGCATCTTGTTCAGGTAATGGTCTGCTGATCAAATACCCCTGGATAATATCACACCCGTACTTTCTCAGGTACGCTTCCTGCCGTTCATCCTCCACACCTTCCGCTACTACGAGTAGGCCGATCTTATGCGCCATCGAGATGATATCAGACGTAATCAGGTCCTGATCCGGCAGCCGTGAAATGCGACTGATGAAAAACCGGTCGATTTTCACTGTATCGATATGCAGTTCTCCGATTGTGGACAGGGAAGAAAATCCAGTTCCGAAGTCATCCAACGAAACAGCGATGCCCATCCGTTTGATCTGTTCAAGAGTCTCATTGATCTGCTCGTAATGCTCCAGCAGCACTGATTCCGTGATCTCAAATTCCATCGCCCGGAGAATCGGATCAGTAAGATAGGGCGCCCGCTGAAGATACTCGACGAAACCTTCGCGCAAAAATTGGATACCCGATATGTTCACCGCGACCGTTATATCTTCGTTCCCCTGTCCTTGCATCCGCCCGAGAAAATCCGCCGCCAATTGGAGGATGTGATTGCCCAGTTCAGTAATCAATAATTTTTTCTCCGCCAAAGCGATGAATTCATCCGGTGGAATTTGCCCCAACTGATCGATGCGCAATCTGGCCAGCGCCTCAAAGCCGATGATCCGATTTTGATGCAAATCGAGTTTAGGTTGGTATTCAAGATAGAACGAGGACTCATCCTTACCGTCAACAACGTCGCGCAGCACTTTCATGATCTTATCCTCACGCTGCAGGGATTTTTCCATCCGTTCATCAAAAAAGACGATCGGATGCGCGGCATTTTCTTCGATATGGGGAAACGTCAACAACGCATCCTGCAGTATTTTATCCGTGGAAGTATGCCTAGCCTGTATTTCCACGATCGCAATCTGGATATCCACGTACTGGAGGTCGGTTCCCTCAGCTATCGGTTCATCAAAGATACAAATCAGCCGCTTCGCCAACTTTCTTAATTCTTCTTGATCCCCGACACTGTCGCTCACTACAACGAATCGATTTCCGTCGAAACGGAAAAAATTGTCATCCGTCTTCAGTTCCTGTCTGATTTTATCCGCTACCTGTTTCAGTAACGCATCACCGTATTCGAAACCGTATGTCATATTCACTGTCTTAAGGTTCTTGACATGCAGCAAAAGCACTGCTTTGTTCCGCCTTCTCGGCACAGCAACGATATGATCCAGATAATCATGAAGGTACTTATTGTTCCGCAAACCGGTCAACTGATCGTAATAGGCAATTTTGATGTTCGCCTGATTTTTTCGATAAGCATAATAGAGAATGCTTCCAGTCGTCAGTACGATCACTGCCAGGACGATTGCACCGAAACGGATGATTTCCAGCACTTGTGCGTCGAGATTATCGGTAGGCCAGTCAATCACTAAAGTGCCTATCCGCATGAAGTCGGAATAGATCGGAACTGCAACTCTTAAGATTTCCTTGCCACCCACCTCTGTCCGCTCAGCGTAAGTCCGTTCACTCATCAGCTTTTGTTGCAGGGCTTCCTCTTCGATCGTGGTGCCTGTATAGTTGTCCAGGCTACTCGCCACAACTTCAAACTTAGTGTTGACGAAAAAAACGTTCTTGACCTCATCACGTTGGGATATTTCCTCGATGAGCTTCGCTATTTCAAAATCCTCAAGAAAATCTTGGATATTCTCCGCCAAAATGCCCAGTTGGACAAATCCGCCCGCTTCATCTTTCATATAACCGAATTTATAATACAGACCATTTTCGGTGTCTTGCCTGATTTTTTCGATCCTGACCGTCTGATTACTGACCATAAAATCGTGTACAGGATGCCCTTCATAAACTTCCCAACCCAACACCTGATCGTAAGTACTCGATACGACCTTCCCCTCACTGCTGTAGACATAGATTTCGTCGACTACGAATGTCTTGGCGATGTCTTTCAGCACCTCACTGTTGTCCTTGTCCTCGATGCGCATAAGCGCTTGAGCAACAATTCTGATTTTGTCATCCAACAAGGCTGTGATCCTATCATAAGCTTCTGCCGTATGCGCCACATTATGGGAGTAACTATTCGCTATCTCGATTGTGCGTTCTTCAAGCAAGGCATACTTTTCTTCGACACGGTTTTTGACCGTCAAGCCCGTCAAGACGGAAAAACCGATCAGCAAAATCAAAAAAGGCACCAAAAAATAGGTCACTTCCACCGTCTTGAGCTTGTCGCTTCTTCTCAATGCACATCCTCCCTTCCGTCCAAAATATGTCTATGAACCAGCAAGCATTATTTGCTGCCTATCGCTGTATCCTCCTGAAGGATGAGCCTGAGCCCATCCTGTACATTTCCAAAAAAACAGCCACAAAAGTTGTCAAATCAACAATTGCGGCTACTATTGCGTTGGGAGGGAAACAATAACTTGGTTTCTGCCGTCTTTTTTGGCCTGATAAAGCGCCACATCGGCCCGTTTGAGCGTTCTTTTCAAGGTTTCTCCTGTGCGACTGTGCGCCACCCCCACAGATATTGTGACGCTGACCGGATCACCTGAAGTTGTGCCGAAGCGCCTATGAGCGACTATTTCCTGCAAGTCATGAATGAACGCCTCTGCATCCCTTTGATTTGGAGTGTCGATGATCACGGCGAATTCCTCACCACCGATTCTGTAGAAATCCGTGTCAAAAGCCGAAAGTTCATTGAACACCTGCGCCATTTGTTTCAAAAGCAGATCCCCATTGTCATGTCCGAAACTATCGTTATAATCCTTAAAATAATCGATATCGATCACTGCCAATGTCACTGGCTTCTTTTCCCGCTCCACATCCATCAGTTCGTTGTTGAACGTGCGCACGTTCTTGAGGGCCGTCAGATGATCGGTGCTGGCAGACAAAATCAACCTGTACAGATCCGTAATAAAAAAATGCATGACAAAAGTCGCAGCATACCCGGATGTAAACAAAATAGTGCTAATCAACAGCACGAGTGATTTATCTGCAATCATTTGATTGGTCAGCACAACTGTAGGGATGAGCGCATACGTGACGAGGACAAGCAATTGCGGCAGTTCATTCAACCGGTGCTCGATATAACGGACCAGCAACGGCAATGTGACAGCCAGCAAAATACTGATGATCAGGTTACTTTGGGCAATATCATTATTACCCCAAACAAACCTGAGGATCCCTAGCAACAGAATAGTCGGACTGGTTATTTTCCAATCCAGATATTTAGCCGAAAAACAGAACATCAGAAATCTGAAATCGTATCTTATCCCCAGAATGACCGTCGAAAAGCTCAATAAAACGATGCCTACCAACACCTCCAAAAGAATACTTTTGATGAAGTAGGCTATTGTCTCATTACCTTGATTCGGCGACCCAAAGCTGCTTCTCAAGTAGAAATAAACAGCAAAAAACATGATCCCAATATTCGCCAGTAGACTAACCATTGCGCACCCTCTCACCTGCATCACTTATCTTGAAATAAGTATTTTCATATCGGAACAAAAATTCGGTCCCGCTAACAGTTTCCATAAAACAGTAATATCTTGTCAATTATAACTTACTTATTTCATTATGTATAATATTAACTATTGTTCAAAAATCCCCCATCCCAAAAATACAATATTGTACTTCCGAAAGGTTTCAACCGGGCGACCAAATCAATTCTATTGCGCAAACTCGCCACTGTAGGTCACCAACGACACCGAATGGACCTGCGGGATGGCAGTCAATTTCTCGGTGAATTGGGTGTTTTCGTCGCTCATGATGATTTCGACCGTCATTTCCGTCAGGCCATTCCGGGATATTTTCGAGCGCAGCACCGACTTGAACGTTTGCAGCACGGCATTCACAGCCGGGAACGCCTCATCATCATAGGAAATGACCAACAAATAGATGACATCTTTCCTTTTTAATTTGGTCATAAACATAAAGGCTAATCCGATGCACAGATTCCCCAACAAGACCATGACCCACAATCTGGCGCCTACCGTAATGCCCGCTGCGACAGCCCAAAATAAGAAGATCAAGT
The DNA here is from genome assembly GCA_030153215.1 of Trichococcus sp. Taxonomy (GTDB): domain Bacteria; phylum Bacillota; class Bacilli; order Lactobacillales; family Aerococcaceae; genus Trichococcus. The sequence goes on along the minus strand of JASKKA010000009.1, from coordinate 21,193 downwards.
CAATCGGATCTTTTATCGCCGTCCGGAACCGCACGATGGACAAAGCCCCCACCATCCCTAAGGACAGCGTGATGTTCGATGAAATCGTGGCAATGATCATAGCGGAAATGATCGTCATCATTGCAATAGCCACATTGAAGTTGTGGCTGTAGATGACCCCGATATAGCATTTTTTATAAACGATATAGATGTATCCAGCCACAATCAGCGACAAGCCCAGCACTAAAAAAATTCCCGGGATACTGATTTGGGTAGCCGAACCCTCCAAAAAGCTTTTTTTGAAAATATCAGAAAATGTCTCCATTATTATCTTTCCTTTCTTAAAACACGTCTGGCTGGATTCCACTTTAATTGGACCATCCGACAATAGACATACTTTGAAATAGCTTCTTTTTTATGGGAATGGATCTGCAGCGCATTCAAAATATAATCCGGAATATAGTCATCATATTTAACTTCCAATATCAATGCGTCAGGTGGAAACGCCTGGACGATCGTCATTTTCGGATCGAAAATATCGGCGGTATCAATGCCCGCTTCCAGATTTTTATCGAAGGTGATCCGGACATTCCCTTCTTCGCATGTGAAGACTTCCCGCTGATAATCCACTACAACCGCGGGGGCCAATTGCCGCGTCCGGATATGCCAAAACATCTGTTGCGGCATTTCTTTTTCCGAATGCAAAAGGAAATCAATGTTGTCATTTTCGATGATATGGTAGAACTGTTCTTTTGAAAGCGTCAGCGACTGTTTGGAAATCGTGTCGCTGTACTTTTCCTTGCGTTCCAGCTTAATGACATCGTCTTGCTTATTGTAAATTCTGATGCGGTATTTTTGCCGGAATTGGACCCCGCTCATTTTTTCGTTCAAAGCCGTATCATAGACATCATCAAAATAAAGGCTGCGGATATGATAGCCGTCTTTACCGCTGTTTTTGTCGTATGCCATGATCCCTTCAAGCCTGGCTTTCAGGTAGGTGTATTCATGATAGTTGATGTAGTATTTAAATTCATGCCGAAGTTGGTGCCCTTTATAATGCATATCTGCCTCCTAATTGATTTCTATCCCGCCGTAAATGGTCCGTCCGAGTCCATCCAACGAAATATTTCCGCACACAACGCGCTCTCCATCTGCCGTAACACCAACGACTCTCAAGTAGTAGCTGCCCGCCATTCCGTATTCGAAGCGGCCCTCGTTGATCGGAAGCGTCTCGATGATTTCCGAAAAACGCCTGTCCGCAGCTACTTCCGCATAATACGTCAGGTCTGCTTGGGAATCAAATTCGATTGTGACGGTATTGCCTTCCCGTGTGTACGTTTCGATATACGGCGGGAGAACGCTGTAATTGATGCTGTCCACTTGCGCTATATTGTCGACCAAGGCAGCGATGTAAGGCTCCACATCGGCAGCCGGAATCGGCAACTGGATGATTTCCGGCATACTATACAGGTAAGGCAAAAGCTGCTTTGTATAGCCTGCGACGGTTTCCGATATCCGTTCATCGGTCAGCGTCGATCGGATCTCAGCGACTTTTTCCCTAAGCTTCATGCGGTTTTCTTCTTCTTGCAAGTAGATCCTGAATACCTTGTTGTTCATCAAGTAGGCATAGCTTTGCCACTCCGGAATTTCGAAAGCATTCCGGAAATCTTCCGGTATGAAATACCAGGTTTGACTGTTCTCCGGACTGTAGATCAAATAGTCCGTCACAGTGCCTTCGACATTTCCCATCAGCAGACTGATGGCTGCGTACGTCAACAGGTTCTCCTCGTTGAAAGAACCGGACAAGAGCGCTTCACTCGTCACTGCAGGATCGTCGAGGAGAGCCAATACCTCCAGCAATTTGCTGTGGTCGGTCGCCTCACGGATGCCGAGCACCGATTCAAACGCTTCTTCATCGTAAGCCGGATCGTCCATTGCGCGGATTTCGGTTTGTTGCTCAAAACGAAAATTCTTGGCGCGGTACAACGCAGCGTTCTCGTTCAATCCATGGCTTCTCAAAAAGGTTTTATTCGGTTGTTCCACTAAGGTGTAGATACCCATATCCTCCCACTGGAGCAGGCCGCCCTCGGTTGTATCATAGACGAACAGGCGCACAAACTTGCTTCTTAAGCTGGCCACATCCTCTAGTTGACTGGCTAAGTCCAAACCGAGCTTGATCTTCATCCGCGAAGCATCATCATTGTTTTTGATCAGATTGAACGACTTCATGCCTTCATACAGGCCGGCCCGATCATATAATTTCAGTTGCCAGGAACGCGATTCAATACGATCGGTATTTCCTTTCACGGTCAACTTCGCATTCGCTGTGAATTCCCCGAATCCAAACCCGGTCACGGACGTCGGTGCCGATTCATCGCCTTCCGTCAAAATGACATCGACATAAGGCTCGACTCCTGTGACATCGCCTTCTGTATAATTTTGTAGATAAGAAAAAGAGAACACGTCGCCTTGCTCCGCATCTTTCCCTGGCTGAATTTTTAGGTAAAGGTGTTCCAGTTCATCCGCATACACGTCATAGATGCCCTTGTCTTCATTCAAGGCACTGCCGTTCAAGACGGATGCCTCTGCGTTCCAGCTTTCTTCATCATAATAGGCGCTGTCATCATACAGATAGTCCGCGCTACAGCCGGACAACAGCAATAGCACGGGCAACAGGACTATTAGGGAATGCTTTTTATGGTAATGGTGTTTCACTGTCATCAGCCTCCTTGATTACCCCATTTTGAACCGAAAATTTCTTCATCCCGAACCGCACCGGTCTCCGGTAGCCTGGCTCCAACTTGCAGCGATCAAAGGAAAATTGCCTGTTTCCATTGTTATCCACAGCAACAGCTTGCCAATAATAAATGCCATCAGCCAAACCGACATTTTCCGCAAGCACCTGGTTACTTGTGGTCGTCTGCGACCAAATACTGGATGCAGCAGGATCATCCGGATTGGTGAAAATGGACACCTCGTACGAAAGCACATCATTCTGAAGATCAACGGCATCCTCCCAGTTCATTGCGATACCATCAGCTTGTTCAGAAATAGTATCCAGATAAAATGGCATCGGCGCTTCCAAGCGTTCATAGTAGGTCGCGTAGTTATAACTTAAGGTGGCCGGCATCTGACTGATCCGCTCCAAAATATCCGAAGGTTCTTCCCCTTTCGCCTCTTCCAGATAGGTCCGATCAGCTTGCGAAGCCACGACATATTTTTCATAGATTTCTCTATAGTTTTGGGCTTTTTCTTCGATCCCATCCTGCATCATCGCTTGATACAGACTATCGATCTTCTCGCTGAGGGCAACGACGTTTTCTGGTGTCTGGAAGAACTTCCGGTGCAAGGAAACGCCCCAGTACCGCTGCAGACCAAACCATTTGGCATATTCGGATGTTTCCCATTCAGAAGGACTGATCATCGAGACATCATAATCCCAAGGCAAGAAATACCACTTATCAACGTTCGACGGCGAATAGAGCAAAAAATTCCGGGACATCGTGTCATAGTTATTCAGCAGGATGTTCAAGGCGATCCAGGTCAGATAGTTTTCACGGTCAAAGTAATAGTCAAAAATGTCGTCGAATGCGGTTCCCGGTTCATTGATGGCCGTGATCATCTCCAGCAACTTGTCATCTCCGGGCTGATTGATGTCTCTTAAAATCAACTCTGCATCCACGTTCGAGTGCACCTGTTCGGATTCTGCTACCGTAAACGCAAAGTCCACCGGTTTCAGAAAAGTCGCATTCTCATTGAGGCTGCGGACCTTCAGATACTCATCATCGACATTTTCGACATGTGTGAACAGACCATAGTCGACATAAGCGGCCGTTGGATCGGTACCGTCTTTTATTTGCACATGCATAAAATTGGTCCGGACACTGGTGAAATGCGACAGACCGATCATCGCATCAAAGGCAAACTTCTGGGTGACCCGTGTATCGTCGGAAATGTGCTTGTTGAGATTCAGCTTTTGTTGCCCCTGAAACAAGCGCGTTTGCTTGGACAAGTTGATTTTATAGGACTTCTGATCAAAGTTCCGGGCGCTCTGTCCGCGCAATTCGATCGTTGCGTTGAGGCTCTCGCCCTCTTCCCCAGCCACTACCTCACCCGTGTCCGGATCGGTTACAAACACATTGACTTTCAGTTCCGGATCGAAGGTCGTGCCTTCTATTTGATTGAGTCTCGTCAGATCGAACGACTCACCACTCTTACTGTCCAAGCCGGTATACACCGTCAAATAGACTTCGTACACTTTAAATTGATCTTCTTCCTTATATAAGCCCAAATTATCTTCCAGCGTTGTGTCATAAACGATGGCGGTGGGGATGCTGCTTTCAGGCTCCTGCTCTGACTCCGCACGGTTCAGATTGGCCACAAAATAAAATAATCCTGCACCCATCCCTAAAACAAGCAGGGCAGCAAAGCCAAGCTTATACTTATTCAATAATCGTCTCATTTTTTCTCCACCCCATCATTCAGTGCAGCGACAAATTTTTCGAATCTGCCCCGCGTTAAGGACGGCCTTAGTGCGCCCGTTGTAAAAATGACAAAATTGATTTCCTGCAGCGTTTCCCGCAGCTTGACCATCGTATAAGCCAGCGTCAAAAAAGAGGAAAATACGACACCCATTCCGTAAAAATCTCTCCCCATCATCAAGGTCAGTTGGCCAAAGATCAGGTTAAGGAATAGCCCCAGTAAAAAAGTGCGCATGCTGTCATCATAATTTTCAAAATACTGCATCAGCGTGCCTCCCAAAAAGGAGAAGTAAAGCAAATAGATGCCTAAAACGAGCGCAGGAAAAACTTCAATCGTCAACGACGGCGCCCCCGTCTGCTTGAAAAACAGCAAGCCGATGATCAAACAAAACATCGAAATCAAGCCTTGCACTTCCATGCTGTAGAGGAATTCCTCCCACATGCTCCGCTCCATCTCCTGCTTGCGTTTTTTAATTTCCGATCCTGTTCCGTAATTGATCGCATCCAGATACGCGCGATAGGTATCGTAGAAAAAAACCTCCGTGCGGACCACGAACAAGACCGCGGCCGGCAAAATCGAGTAGACCGCAAAGGCGGTGGCCAAATCGAAAGCTTCGGAAAAATGGAATACGGAAACCTGTTGTTTGGTGGCCGGATGATTCCAAAACAAAAAATTATGGGCATACAGCGTTACGGTATACGCTACATTCGAGAAAAAAAGTTTTGGATATTTTTTAAAATACAAGAGAAATTCGAAATAATTGCCGTTCATTTGCTTAAAAACTTTTCTCACGGCCATATATAGACCGATCAAAGTAAGCAAGGTACCCAATGCAAAGTAAAAAATCAGGTACACAACAATCGCATCATTTTGGTAAAGGAATCCTTTTGTGAGCAGAACCAAACCGATGACCGTACCCATCCCGACTATGAAGCTTTGAGCTATTTCTTTATAATTTTTCAGCGCAGACACATAGGTCATCAACAGGTAAATCAAGCCCATCTGCATATACAGAAGATACGAAAGGATCTTTAAGAGCAGCGGCAAATCCTGCCCACGCCAGAGCAGCACGATGCCCGGCACGGAAAAGACGACAACATAAAGCGTCAGCACACCTAAAATGGAAGAAGCAATATCCGCATGCTTCCGGTTCCATAATTTATCCGCGATATAACGGGACAAGACAATCGTGATTCCGGAAGTGAAGATAAGCGGAAAGATAAAGGAATGGACAACGATCGCCGAGTAGAGCTGCTCGGAATAAAGCGAATCGAAACTATCACGCAACAAGACTTTGACCACCATCAACACGCCGATCGTGATCAGAACATGTCCGATCGTAACGAAAACCGAGTAAAAGCCTCCTTTGATATGCGCAGCAACTGTATTTTGCTTATATATTTTTTTTAGCTCAAACCCTATTCCAGCCATTGCCTATCGCCTTCTCCCAGTAATTGATATAGTTCCCGGTATGCGTTGATGAATTTATGTTCACTGTAATATTTTTCGATCCTCATTTTGCCTACTTCCCCAAACTGGTTGGCCAGTTCCGGATTTTCAAGCAACAAGATGATATGACTGGCTATTTTTTCGTAATCCATAATCGGCGCCAAAAGACCGCACCTACCGAGTGTATCCACTGTACTGCCTTCCAACAATTCCCGGACACTCCCCACATTTGTGGAAACGCAAGGTTTGCCGGCAGCCATCGCCTCCATCAAGGCCAGCGGTTGCGCCTCGCTCAAGGAAGAGAGGACCAGCACATCCATTTTGCCGATGTAGTCACGCACCTGCACTCTGCCGGTAAAAACCACATCTTTAGTCCCCAGTTCCTCCAGCAGCTCCAGACACTCTTGATAATATTCAGGTGCTTCGTCATTGGGACCCATCAGGTAAAAGCGGGCCTGAGGCATTTGCTGCTTGACCAAATCGAACGCATACAACATGGTCTTGATATCTTTGATCGGGCTTACCCGGATAACCGCGCCCACATTCAAAACCTGCGCATCCTCTTTTTGCGGTAAATCCAAAAAATTAGCGACATTGATGCCGTTCGCAATGTAATCGCATTTGACCGGATCCGCCCCCAATTCTATCTGCAGCGCATTGTTCATATCGAACAACGCCAAAATACGATCGGATTTCATATAAGCCGCTTTCGAAAGATTCTTGAAATAATGGATCCAGAGCTGCTTAAAATCCGCAGGCACCCAGTCCGCTTTGATGATTTCCTCTTCCCGTTCGCGGGTATAGATGCCGTGTTCCGTAAGCAGCATTTTGCCGCCCCATTTGCGCTTGCCCAGCGCTGCGGCAATCCCCGCATAGCCTGTCGACACCGCATGGTAAATATCCGCTTGTTCCGGTGGATGGTTCAAAATGTGAAAGAGGGTCAGATACATCGAACGCATCGTCCATAAAAATTCCGAATACACCGCCATCTGATGATGCTCATAATAGATATCCTGCGTAATCGCATAAAAATCTTTGCTCATCAAAAACTGGGCGACCGGCCATTGCTGCCGTAAAAAAAAGTCAAAAATCGAATCCCAATGTTCAACCTCGCCCATGACCAACTTCGTAAAGGCTTCTGCTTGCCAAGGCTCCAGCCTGCCTCCAGCCGCAGCTTGCACCTGAGCAGGTTGTTCTTGGTAAGCGTCATTCAAGAACACTTCCTGGACGAAGCTGATGTTTTCAGTCAGCTCGTATTTAAAGTCCCCTTTCATGGATTCATCCGTTGCAATCGCATAGATAAAAAACTCATGCTCGGGAAAGAGCTTGACCAGTTGCTGCACCCAGGATGAAACGCCCCCTACAACATAGGGATAACTACCTTCGCATAATAAACAAATTTTCATGAAGACTCCTCCCACTGAATGTGCCCTTTCGGAGACTTTGGATAGATGATATGCATGTCGCCGATACTTTTGATTTCCGCATCCTCAGAGACGGGTGTCTTCTCAGCACGAAGCAAAAAAGCCGCTCCTTCAATAAATAAATCAATTTCATAAGTGAATCCTTGCGCATCTTGTGCATAGTGGACCGTCATATTTTGATACTGCCGAACCCTTTCAGCTGCCTGTGCAGGCGTTGTCTTTTCCAATCCGTATGCTTGCTCCAGTTCATAAGCGCGCTGCACATCGGTTGAGAAATCCTGAAAGTCGACCGTATCCGTCAAGAGGCTGTAGGAATGAAATCCAAATGAGCTGATGCCCAAAGAATGGATCGCATTCGCTGTTCCCCATTGCGCCGCACCGCTTTCCGTAGTAAGGGTATAGAGGTACTGATTCCCTTGGTTGAGGGTGGTGAAGTCGCCCAACAACTGATCCGGGTACGCGATCACGTACCGATTGAGTACCGTTTCGACATCCGGAAACAACGCAGCGATGCGGCCCAAAGTCTCAGATCCGATGCGTCCTTGAGGCGGTATGTAGGAAGTTGCGGTGTAGCCTTGCTGCACATCCTCCAGATAACGCGCGGCAACCTGAATCGATTCTTGCATCCGCTGCTCATTTTTCCAGGGAATAAAATAACCGATTTCCTCCAGTTCTCCTGCTAAGCCGAGTGGATGGTTGGAATACCCGCCGGTCAGAATTTCCCCGCCGCTCGCAAGAACTTGCGCAGTATACAAACGGAACTGGGATCTTTGCAACGTTTCGGGAAGTTGTTCATTAAACAGTTCACTGTAATCGACGGTATAGCTCATGCTGATTTTATCGCCGTACGTTTCGGAAATATCCTTGAATAATCGGAAATAACGGTTCAAGGTGAAATCGTCCTGATCCACACCGGTCTGCGCTAAAATGGCGCTGTTCCGAATTTCGGCAGGCACAACAAGATCTTCCAGCACGGTCGTCGATACGTTGTAGAACGGCTGAACCATTGCTTTGTCATTTGGTTGGAACAAGCCTTGGTACAGGGCATAAGCCAATACCCCCCTACTTTCGGAAGAGGCCAAAAATTCTGAACTGCTGACCAAAAAGTTTCCCTCGCCGTAAGGCAACGACCACATCAAAGGCAGCCCCTCAGACGCCAGCAACAGTTCGCTGTCTTTCGCTAAGCGAACCTTTATGGACATGTCGACAGTACGCGGAATCTCATATACGGCATTCGCTTGCCCCAAAACGCCTCCAGTATCCTGTATCCGATCGATGGAGAAGTTCTCATACTGACTCTCCAGAACCCCGATTTTCCGCAGATTGCTGGAGTAACTGTTCCGATCAAAAGGCAAATAAGGAAAGTAAGCAAACTTACCGGAACGGACATAGTCCATAACCGCACTCATGTACGCCCCGTCATCAAAGTTCGTAAGGAATACGAGCAGCATGTCATACTGCTGTAGTTCCGACACTTTGCTGTCCTCAATATATTCATACTGATAATCCAGATGGGCCAGATACTGCGCCGTCCCTTCGATTAAATAATCCTTGTTAGGATCTTTCCCGTCCGTTAGGATACCGATTAGCGGTGTGTCCGTTTCGACGGTCAGGGCTCCCAGCGGCTCGCCTGCTGAAACGGGCTCTTCACGCGCGGCTTGGCCCTCTCGCGTGGTGTCCAACACGCCCATCCGCGAAAGCTGGAATACAAGCACGATGGCTGTAAATAGCGTCACAATCACAAGCGTTTTGGCGAATTTTATCTCATTATTTTTCATGCCGCACCTCGTTCTGCAAAAAAAACTGCAAAATATCATAATGATAATCCGTCAGCACCAGGTCCGCTTTTCTCAATTCGGCCAAATATCTTCGGAAATCCTCGGTCCGCCGAAAAGCATAGCTCGCTTTAAGAGCTGCCACGTAAGCATCTTGGCTGCTTGTCTCTCGGACAAACTGTTCCGCCAGCGCCAGCGTTTTCTCCTTATATCCCAAGTGCGTCAGATAGGCCAACAACGTCGGAAACCATTCCTGCTTGTGGAGTGGATCCTCTTCTTCCCATTCATCCATGAACGCACAAAACAGTTCTTCATATTTACGGATCCGATTTTCATTAAGCGCACCACTTTCGATATAGGCTTTTATCGAAACAAGATACCGTGCGGCATTCTCATCAGAGGGATTGTTGAGAAAATCATTTTTGGTTGCCGAAAGCTTTCCTTCCAAGCGATTCTTCATCCCAACGATCGCGGCAGAGGCATAATGGGACACTTCTGTATCCGGATCTCCAAGTGCAATCTGAAGCTCTTTTACGTATTGTGCGGAATCATAAGAAAACAAATCCATCACAACACTGCGCTTTTCATAGACGCTGTTGATCGCCAATACGTCTTGGATCGAAATGATTTCCCGATCTTTGGCAATATCGGCGATGTACAGTTTCTGACGCTTCGCCTTCGCCTCCCCACTGAAGCTATCCAATCCGGCGGTCTTATGTGCATCAAAAATAGGAAACTTCAAAAACAACAGCCCTGAAAAAGGCAGGAGGAACAGAATCAGCCACTCGTAAGCGGCGCCTTTGGTCACGCTTCTTTTTCGGATGAAACTGAGAATGACTATCACGAGCAACAGGATATAATACACCAACAAAGCACTTATCAGTATCTGCTCCGCCGTCCTCATAAGGTACTACTCTCAATTCCCAAAGCTTCGATCCTGTCCCGCACGATGGAAACATTGTCATGGTTCGCACCATACAAAATGATCCCGATGTTCCCATTCTCGAGCCTGCCGATTTCATCGATATTCCGCAAGTTACGACGGATCAATGCAACGTTCGCTTGGTCCTCATCACTCGCCGGAATCTCCAATACCGTGAAACTGAAGCTGGACTCCTGAGAGGCTTTCAGCGCGGTATCATAGGAAGCTTGGAAAAAATTCCTTTTCAGGATGCCGGTATTTTCTTCGTAGATGATTTCTGCGATGACCTCTTGGCGATTGGCTGCTTTCTGACAAAAACTGTTGATTATTTTTCCGCTGATCTGGATCAGATTCAAATAATAGCGTGTGAATTTTTCAAGAGGATAGTCCTCGATGACGGTTATCGCAACCACCTCTTCGTTGACCAGCACGGGAACGATGATACTCGGCATCTCAGTGTCCAAATATCGGTTCATATAGACTTCCCTCCTATCGATCACCCGTTTAAAGCCTTCCCGATTCACATAACGGAAAGTCGAAGGGACGATCGTACTTGGTTTTCCTATAAAAGCAAACCTGCGTGCGAATCCGGATTGTTTTTGGACAATATAGACACTGATGTTTTTTTCACCCGTCAGTTGCCGCACGACTTTCGGAATATTCAACAACACTTCGATCACGGACTTCAGCTCGAGCGCATCATAAACGGTATATAACTTGGAAATCCCGTTTTCATACCCGACCAGTTTTTGTTCCTGATACTGTTTGGACACCGCCAACTCCCCGTTTATTTCATACAAGCGGTTGTTCTCATCGGCGAGATAGCCGATCTCTGATTTTAAATTCAACAGCGTGCTGTTTTTTCTCTCAATGACATATCCGACAGTAAGCGCAATTGACAGATACAAGAGATTTTCGATCAGAAAGGGGTAATGCAGGATAAGCACACTCGGACCATAACCCACTTGACCCATTTCATAAACATGATAGCAGATCGTCAACAGACTGGCATAGATGCCATGGGAGACCCCTCCGAAAGCCGCTGCAGCTATGATAAAAATGAATAGCGGCTCAATCCCTATATCCAACCAGCTGGCTTGCTGACCAAAGGCAACCAAGGCGAACAAGATCGTATGCGCAACAAAATTTTGAAAGTTTTTATTCTTGGCAAAAACCAGTTTGTCTTCGCTTGCGTTTTCAGTTTCCTGGAGAACCGTTTGCTTCGCCAACGCGTCGAGCATATCCTGTGTGTCATGATGCCGGACCCAGCCAATCTCATGCAGTGCTTTTCGGCAAGCTGGCGCTCCGCCGAGCGGTTTCGTCTCCGGCAACCTTCCGATTTGGGCCTGCATTTTTTCAGCGAGCCGATTATACAGCTCTGCTCCCGTTATGGCTTCTGATCCACAGATATCATAGATACCGCGTACGTTCTCGTTTATCGCTTTCAATACGGCATCAGCCAGATCCCCTTGGGAAACCGGAACCAGCTTCTTCACTGCAACTTCTTCGGTAAGGCCCTCGCCCTTGTTGACGGCACGCAGCATGTTGCTTAATTCATCGGTCACGTTATCCGCGGACCACGTTTCCCCGATCCTGAAAATGACATTCAGCAACTGTTCTTCATTCCGGAAACTCATCAATAGATTTTCACAGGCAAGCATCGTTTTTCCTGCCAGCGAAACTGGGTTGCATGCAGCGTTCTCATTTTCATCGGAACCCTGCTCATTCCCATACACCTCCAACGAAGACAGGTACAAAAATTTATGGATGCCATAGGCTCCCGATTCTTGCGCCAACACGGTCATTCGGGCGATTTCTTTTCGGGCCGCTTCTTCCGTGCGGATTGCGTCCGAGTGAAAATAAAGGATCATATCCGGGGCTTCATACTTCAGTACGTCAGCGATTTTTTCTTGGGATTTCGCCAGATAGACGCTATCCTTGCTCACCTTAAAGCTTTCATTATCATTTGGCTGTTCCTCTTCGTTAATGGAAACGACCCGGTGCCCCGCACGCCTGAATTTCAAGGCGAACATTTTTCCTAGACTTGTATCTGCTTTAAAAATAATGATTTTCATGAACTCTTACACCCGCCGTCCTATCTATAAATTAACTTCACTAGCCGGTTGGCCAAAAACATACCCTTGCATCAAATGCATGCCAAGCTCATGCAGCGCCTGTTTCTCGGCTTCCGTTTCTACACCTTCGGCTATGCATCCTAGCCCAAATTGCTCACAATATTGGTTGATCGCACTTACGAATAACTTTTGCTTCTGATCTTTGTCGATAGCAACGATAAACTTCCTTGGAATCTTAACGCAATTGAAATTGAAATCATACAACAGCTCAATATTGGATGATTCCGTTCCGTAATCATCCGCCACCAACACAGCATGATGTTTCTTGGCAAAATACTCCCGTTCTTCTACATATTTGATGCTGCGGCGGCTCCGTTCCGACAATTCCAAGTATAGATAAAAGCCATTTGCATAGAGAAAATCGGCAATCCAAGCTATATTGTCATCAAACATCGTATCAGAGGAAATGTTTACGGAATAATGATAGGCAGGAATCGTGCGCTTTTCCAAAGCATCCCGAAGCCGTTTGAAAATAATCCGGTCCGTTTCTCTCGTCAACGAGAATTCCTGGATATCTTCAAAGAAAGTTCCAGTATTTTTGTAGGCATCATGGTCCACACGGGTCAATACCTCAAAAAACATTGGCTTGCCCGTATCCGTATCCATTATCGGTTGATAAACAGCATATATTTTTTCATGCTGGATAATGGTGGACAAGAATCTCACTCTGCGTTGCTTTTTGATGTACTCTTTGTACTCATAATCTTTGAATTGATAATAATATAACAGGCTTTCTTTTTTTAGGACAGAACGACAATATAATAGCTGCTTCAGTATTTCCTGCGCATCTTCGTAGGTTTGGATCTCGTAAGTATATGTATCGCGGAACCCCATCCGATTGAAGCTACTGATCATCATACCATCCATCTCGATCCTTGCGTTGAGCAACTGTATGAGTTCTGTCTTCAGGAGTTCTCCGGATTGTTCACGCTCATAAGGCAATACCAGGATGTACTCACCGAAAACAATCGAAAATACTTCCAAATCAGAAAACCGATCACGCACCGCATCAAAAATCGCTTTGTGAAATTTCACTTCCAACTCGCTATCATACACCGAATAGCCAGCCGTCCGAAGATCAATCTCCAAAAAAAACAACAAAAAGTCTTGTTTTGCTTGTGTATGCTGCTCCTTGACCTTTTCCAGAAAGTGCTCGGCAAACACCGTGCTTTTCGGAAAATTCGTCAAAGTGTCTTTCTGAGTATGCACATACAAAATATCTTGTTTCGAAATGTGGCGAGTGTCGTCACGAACAAAACCAAAATAGTCCTGTTTGAAAATGGCGTGCTGTTCAAATCGGATATGTCTGACATCTCCCACACCAGGAATCAAAAAGAACCCTGTGTGGACATCCAGTTGTTGGGAACGCTTGTCATTCACGACAGCTTCCTCGAGAAATAGTTGCCAATCTTTCCACGTATACGTACGCTCTTCCAAGCAAAGAAAATGCGTCATTTTTTTTGAGAAATAGACACGATCGGCTTTCCCACTGTAATAGAAAGTATACATTTCATTGAACATCTGGAAGAACAGTTCCAGATACTCTCGGAAGTAGATTAATCGTGTTCCCTTTCGACTCATGAACATGGCCAGTCCGCTTAGGATCATAACTACTGTCACTACGATAGCAACAGACCATAGCGCCCGTCCATCATAAGCGAGCTGTTGTTGCTCCAGCACTGCTTCTGAAAAAAGAATCGGTAACAGTGTACAGAATCCGAGATATATTTTAAGCAAGCGTTGTTTCATTAAGACATCGATAGTGAGATTGACTACTGAAAACAACACAGCCGTCAGCATGTAGCCACCGCTCAACCAAGTGCCGACCAGATAAGCCACAAGCGCCGAATACAGATTGCGCTTATCCAATGGCATCAGAATCAAGAGTATAGGAGCCGCACTCATGATAACTGAATCAGCATACTCCAATTGGATCGAAGTACTCAGAAGAATCAAAAGAATTAGACAGAACAAACTTATTTTTTTTAGCTCCCTAGAATAAGCGAACAAATTATCCAACAGAATTAAGAGTACAGTACCAAATAACGCATATCCCATGCTTGTCACAACAAAAAATAGACTTTCAAGAAAAATATTTTCCATTCTACTTTCTCCATCCTCAATATGAAATTTACCAACATAGGTGAATAGGCTTACTATCGTTTCTTTCCCCAGAAAACGAACAAGCACCTAAGCGCTCCTGATATTAGGCTAGCTTAGCTGCTCTTGTCTAAGTGGTGGCTCAATTCAAATGAGGCTTCGATGAACCGCTTCAAATCGGTTCCTCCAAATCTTGCTGGTGGACCACCCGATCACGACCCCAACGCTTAGCCGCATAGAGAGCTAGGTCAGCCCCTATTATGATATCATCAATCGTGTGGGTATACATGGCTGTATTCACACCAAAGCTGATCGAAACTGAGACATCCTGCCAACTTTTAAGTTTCACTTGCCCACGGAACTGTTCAATCCGTTTAAGGCTCTCTTCTTTATCGTTGTCAGGCAGCAGCACAATAAACTCTTCACCACCAAACCGGGCCAAAGTAGCTGTGGATTCAAAAAAATTTTGCATCTCATCAGCAATTCCAGCTAAGACAGCATCTCCAACCAGATGACCATACTGGTCATTCACAAATTTGAAGTGATCCACGTCAAAAATACAGATAGAGAAGATACGCTTTTCATCCTGGTAACTTTCATAAACATTTTTAGCTTTCTCCATAAAAATTCTGCGGTTGTTCAGACCCGTCAAAAAATCGGTTTCCGCGTACCTTTTTAGCTCTTGATTCACATTGAGCAGTTCTTCATGCAGAAGTGTTTTTTCGGCCAAAGCGGCTTCTAGAGCAACATTGATAGCACGAATTTCTTTCGTATGAATTATCCGTTGGCTGTCTTGAACGACAAAACAATCAATCAGTTTTTCAGATTCAAATAATTGCGCATTAAGCATGACGGAGCAGGATTCTCCCGTTTTGGTCTCAAGCAACAAATAAATTTCCTTAACTTTTTTTTCCATTCTTAGCTTGGGATAGACTAATGAGTGAAAAAAAAATTTCGATCCATTATTCATCACTTTTCTATGTGATTCCCATACAATTCAGTCTTTGAATAGCCCACTAAATCAATGAAAGTTTGATTGGCAGACACTATTTTGCCTTCTAAATCAAGCGTAACCAGACCAATTATTGCATATTGCCATCTTTCATCATGCATCTTTACAAACTCCTAATTCAAATAGCTCTTGATTGCCGCAATCGTTTCCTCGGGATGACTGACGTGTGGATAATGGCCTTTAGCGGACAAAACATGCAAGTGACTATTTTTGATTTCTTTTGCCATATACTCAGCCGCCTCTATCGGAACAAAACTATCTTCTGAACATTGCAGATTAACAGTATCCGTTTCAACATCCTTCAGTATGTGGCGATAATCCACAAATAAGGTTATTTTCAGAAACGCATACGTGAGCTTTGGATCACTAGATAAGAAACTTGCTTCCACGTACTTTGTTTGGTTACTCCCTTCAATTTCAGGTAGTGCTACAGGCGCCAGATAACTTGCCCAACCAGTGTAGTTTAGCTCCATCATCTCCAGAATCTGATCAACATTCTCGCGCTCGAACCCTCCGATGTAATCAGGAAAGTCATTCAAATAACGAGGAGATGCGCCGATCATCTGAACCTGCTTCACAAGGTCAGGCCGCTTATTCGCCAATAGGAGACCGATTGTTCCTCCAACCGAATGACCGATAACGATAGAGTCGGTCATATCCAGGGCATCACAAAGCTCAATCAGGTCATCCACATATCCCATTAATGACTGATATCGTTTCTCATCGTAATCGCGCTTGTCTGATTTTCCCGATCCCACCAAATCAAGCAATACCATCGTGTAGTCATCCTCGAATGCGGGGGTAATCCATTCCCAATTATATTCAAATTATGCCGCATTTTGTAATCTATACCCATCATGATTCACCATCCAATTCATATATTAGTTTACTATTCAAACAACCCATCCCTGCAGTATCTTAAATTGGATCGCTCTGCCTTCTACAGATTTATTCCACAACAATGCAAATCAGTTTGGAAAATATAAAGTCACTTTGTTTCTGCCGTCTTTCTTCGCCGCATACAGTGCAACATCAGCTCGGTTAAGTAACTTTGGTAATTTTTCTCCACTTTGGCGATGTGCGAGGCCGATCGAAACAGTAACACCCAACGATTCCCCCGATACCATCAAAAAGTCCAATTCCGATATTTTTTTTTGCAGATTTATGAGAAATGCCTCAGCTTCGTGCTGCTCTGAATGAGTGATGATGGCTGCGAATTCATCCCCGCCAATTCTGTAGAAGTCGATCCCCGGTCCGGAAAAATCATTCAAAACCTGTCCGAGTTGTTTTAGAAGCGCATCTCCACTATCATGACCATACGCATCGTTATAGTTCTTGAAATGGTCAAGGTCAATCATTGCAATAGTGATTGGCTGAACGGACCGTTCCATCTCCAGCAACTTAGCCTTGAAAGTAGGGACATTTTTGAGGGCCGTCAGTTCGTCTGTTTGAGCAAAGGCAATCAAATTATACAGATCTGTAACAAAATGGTACATGATAAACGTTGTTCCATACCCGCAAGCAAGCAGCGCTAACAATAACTCAATAACAAATATTTTATCAGCAATTGCTTGATTCGTGGCAACGAACGTAGGAATCGTACTTACCGTTACCAACGTCAATAGGTGAGGTAAATCATTCAGTTTATCTGTTGTATAAATTGCAATCATTGGTAATACAACGGCTAACACAAGACTGGCCAGCAAGTGTATCTGAGCAATTTCGATCCCACCGTAGAAGAAACGCACCAATGCCAGCAAAACAATGCTTGAACTCGTTATTTTCCAATCTAGATATTTTGCCAAAAAACCAAACAGCAAAAACCGGAAGTCAAATCTTATGTTCATAATTATAATAGAAAAACTCCCTACAATATTTCTGCAAGGATGCATTTGATAAGGTACGATTTCTTCCTGTTCTCTTGATAGGCTATTGTCCCTAACTTACTTCTTAAATAAAAATAGAAAGCCAAAAAAAGGATGCCAATATTTGCCAACAGACTAATCATATCATTCACCTCGTACTCTAAATCAAAACAGTTAAAGATAATACTCAAAAATACATCTGTAAATTTCAGTCAACTTATAGATATCCAAAAACAGGAACACAAGTTTTAAAATTATTTAAATGCATTCAATACTTATATAGTTGATTCATTATACACTAAGATTGACTACATATATACATCATTATATGCATCTCGTGATTTCTCTGTTTCAAAAAAACAATATTGTAGATAATATTAGGAAGCATTTACGAAGCATATGTTTATACTTATAAGTTCCTGTAAGATAAGTATTATTTTTGTAGCACATATCTGTTATAATGAATTGACCTACAGATAGGTATGTATACTGATAAATCCTGATCCGCTATTTCCCGAAAGGTAATCTGCTGGTATCAATAGGGGGAAAGTTAGTGGACAATATACAAGAACGATTAGATGATTTTTTCATCGTATGTCAGCCGATCGTATGCTGTTCTGATACGACTTCAGTCGATAGGTATGAAGTATTACTGCGTTCCAAACAACATAATCGTTTTCCTGAAGAATCCTTTCTTTGGATGATTGAGGAAGATGATCGTAACCGTAAGTTAATGAGTTATTACCATAGCGCGCTAACAAAAATGATTTGCAATGATAGCCACGCTAAGTTCGCGCTGAATCTGCACCCAAAACAGTTACAACATCCATCCACCTGGCAATTTTTGGACAGCATCGCATTCTTGAAAGAGAATATTTCAATCGAATTGACAGAGCATCAATGCAACCTCGGTTCTCCAGAAGAAAGAAAACTACTCCACATGTACCTCACAAACCTCAGAAAGAAAGGATTTCTTATCGCAATTGACGACGTGGGAACTGGTCAAAATAACTTAGAGTTAGTGCTTAATAATATTGCTGTTATAGATACAATCAAGCTATCGATGTCAGCTTTTCGGGCACTGGATGAGAAAGTGCTGTTGAATTTTTTAAGCAGTTGGCTTTTTCTATCTGAAACTTATAATTTGAAAGTGGTTGTGGAAGGCGTTGAATCTGA
The DNA here is from genome assembly GCA_030153215.1 of Trichococcus sp. Lineage (GTDB taxonomy): Bacteria > Bacillota > Bacilli > Lactobacillales > Aerococcaceae > Trichococcus. Next base: position 2,874 of record JASKKA010000009.1, on the reverse strand, counting down.
ACGCATCAGTAATGAACTTAAACAGTTAGGCGTGATCTATCAACAAGGCTATTATCACGGAGTAGCAACAAACTTAATCGAGTAGCGGACTAGCGAAAAATTTATAAAAATATGAACTACCTCTATCAGCACCGCTTCGCTGTCCCTGACGTTCGTCTCTGAATAAACTGGATAGCGTTTGAAAACAAGACTCTCAACCTGGATTTCTGAGTAAATTCAACCACAAAGAAATAGCGTCCCCTTTATTACGATAAGCGTATCGAATAAAGGGGACGCTATTTCTTTGTGCAAATTGCCTGGAGATTCAAAAATTATCTACTGTATCTTTCTATTGCACCTATTTTCTAATGCAGCTGTGCTATCATCACTTTATTTCGGCCGTTTCTTTTCGCCTGATATAAAGCATTGTCCGCTCTTTTGAGTGTTTTTTTCAATGATTCATTTTTTCGGCGATGCGCGACACCGGCTGATATGGTCAGAGCAATCGGTTCTCCTGTCGTTGCATAAAAAACGTTTTCCTCAACCGCTTTCTGAAGGTGCCGCACAAAATTTTCCGAATCCGTGGCCTGAGTGTTTTCGAGGACAAGCGCAAATTCCTCCCCGCCGATTCTATAGAACGTTGCTTCCGACACTGCCTGCGCGTTGAACACACCTGCCAACTGTCTCAATGTCGCATCCCCACTGTCATGCCCAAAAAAATCGTTATAATCCTTAAAATAATCAATATCTATGACGGCCAGCGTTACCGATGGATTATTCCGCTGCTCCACTGAAGACAACTCTTTATGGAACGCACGAACATTTTTCAGGCCTGTCAGATGATCGGTGCTGGCAGAGATAATCAGATAATAAAGATCAAAAACAAAATGATGCATGATGAAGATGCTCCCGTACCCGACCACAACCATAACCATACTTATATAGACAGCCTGTAATCTATCAGCAATCAAATAATTGGAAAGCAAGATAGTCGGCCACATGCAGTAGCTGACCAAAATATACAACTGCATCAAGTCATTCCATTTTTTCTTGATAAAAGCTGCAATGAGCGGCAAACTGACTGCCAGAATGACACTTGCCAATAAATTCATTTGCGCAACCTGATCATTCCCCCACCCAAATCTTAAGATAGCAAGCAAGAGTATACTCGAACTGGTCACTTTCCAATCCAAATATTTCGCAGAAAAACAGAACAATAAAAATCTGAAATCATATCTTAAGCCATCCACTACGATGGAAAAGCTCATCAAAATGATACCTACCAACACTTCCAACAAAATACTGTTGATAATATCGGATTTATTCCCTCCCGCTTGTTCATGCCAACCAGTGCTCGTCCTCATATAAAAATATACAGCCATTAGCATAATGCCTACGTTTGCCAGTATATTAACCATTGTGCACTCCCTAATTATTTGCCTCGTAGAAATCAACAATTCCTATAATTTCACTACTTTTCGATGCTACCCGTAGAAACAAATGTTTCCTGTTAGAGGATACATCAAAAATATTATACCATTTGACCTATTATACACCACAAACTTTATTTTATAATACTAGAAATTGGCAAAAAATAATATACAGTTAATATTGCACAATATAATCAACATTCGCTCATGGGCGTTGATGTATCCGGCGCAGTCCTATTCTCCGATAAACGCCGCTTCATCGGAGTTGGCGCCTATCTCCGGGAACAATCATCCTACCGAAATTGGATATTCTTTTAAGACTATAATTGCTCCAAGTGGGTATTCAGGCAGTATTATTAGTTATAAGCTCACTGGATCCTGCCAATCTGCTCCGGGCGATACCCGAATTTGGCGGTACCTGAAGTTGTGAGCTCGTGCTAATGCATGTTTACACACAAATATCATTAGTAATCATCCGATTTTATTTCATTTAATCGGTGCAAATGAGTTACCCTAGATTCGGTCCAACCAATTATTACTGGTTAATTTTCAGTGATCGTAAAGGAGGAAAATAAATGAATGAGATACAGGAATTACTAGATGATTTATACTTAGTTGGTCAGCCGATCATGCTCTGTTCACATACAAATGTTGTCGATGGGTACGAAATTTTATTGAGGTCAAAAAAGCTGTGCGCTTTCCCAGAACAGACCTTCTTGTGGTTCATCGAAACGGAAGAACGTAATTCCATTTTGATGGCTTATTATTTCAAGGAAATAAGTAAATTAACAGCTAGCCACCACAATACCAAACTAGCTCTGAATCTGCATCCAAAACAGCTTCAGCATCCTTCAACTTGGAAATTTTTGGATCGCATTTCCTTAATGAAAGGGAACGTCTCGATTGAATTAACGGAACACTACTGCGAATTTGACCCAATCCAAGGGGCGAATGCCCTTCAAACATATATCTCAAATCTTAACAGCAAAGGTTTTTCGTTGGCGATGGATGATATCGGTAGTGGGCAAAACAACTTCGAATTGATATTATACATGAAGACGTCATGCTGCGTTTCTTGGACAGTTGGCTGAACTTGGCGCATCATTACCAGCTGAAAATGATCGTTGAAGGCGTAGAATCAGAATGCATCAGTAACAAGCTGAAAAAAATAGGTATAGTCTACCAGCAAGGCTATTATCACGGGAAAGGGAAAGTGTTGAACTGAGCTTTCCAGGTGACAGCTCCGGTGACAGCTCCGGCGACAGCCCTCTTACCGGTGTTCAGAACACGGGAAAAGCTCAGCTCCGGCCAGCAAACGCTGACAGGAGCTGAGCTTTTTGTGCGGATGTTTTCCTTCGGTTAACGCTTGTCTAATCGGAGCTAAGCACATCTTAGGCTTGACTGTTGACTGTCAGTATCTGGATGATCTCTGCGACTGCATTCTCGTACACCGCAAGATTGTCTC